>JABIRL010000080.1 GCA_018667855.1 Rhodospirillaceae bacterium | reverse complement strand
CTTTCCCGCCATATCCACCGGCATCTTTGGCTACCCCGTGGGTGCCGCGACGGAAATCGCCCTGGGCGCCGCGAAGGCCTATCTGGCAAACACCGGCAGTCTGCAACGCATCGTATTTTGCTGTTTCGGGCCAGATGTGTTTGCCGTATACCGCGCCGCTCAAGGCCAGTTATTCCACACGGAACTTTGAATTGCCCGCGCCGCCGCATTTCGCTAATATTTACGCGGATCTAATCGGCAAAGGACATGATCATGCCTAAAGCCTTGATTTTTGCGATTGTTGGCGTTTTCATCTCGACCAGCGCCATAGCCGGCGAATTGGCCGGCGGACTGGGCGGTGGCTGTTTCGGCACAAAGCATACGACGACGGCATCGACCACGTCGTCACCTGTAGCCGCGACAACGACCGAAACGAAGACCGAAACGACGACGGCGTCACAGACACCTATTCCAAAGTCGACCAAGCCCGAAAGTAAGGGTTAGGCCCCGCAATACTCGGACCGCCGGTAGCGCGGTCCGCCGGAATGGGTCATAAAGAACCTCCGTATGTTCTGAACGGAGGTAGCTTGGCGCATGAACCAAGCATCGCTATTGCACAAAGTGGCCTTGAGCTTCGGTGACCGTCCCGCGGTTACCAACGGTCTGGATTGTCTACTCGATTATCGGGGATTGTCGGACCGGGCAGCGCGCCTGGGCGGGGCATTGACGAACCGGCTTGGCCTGAACAAGGGCGACCGGGTCGCCATCATGATGAAGAACGCGCCGCAGTTTTTCGAGGTGCTGTACGGCGCCTGGCACGCAGGTCTGGCTGCCGTCCCCATCAATGCCAAGCTGCATCCGCGCGAGGCGGCCTTTATTCTGGAAAATTCAGGCGCCCGTGTCTGTTTCATCACCGACGATCTGGTTGCTACCATTCCGCCCTTGTCGGGCGAAATCGCCGACTTGGAAGCCGTGATCGCGACCGCTGGTTCGGACTATGACGCCCTGTTCATGGAGCCGCCCGCCGCCATGACCGACTGCGAACCGGACGATCTGGCCTGGTTGTTCTACACCTCCGGTACCACCGGGCGGCCCAAGGGGGCGATGCTGACCCAGCGCAATCTGATGGCCATGGTGATGAACTATTACGCCGACATGGACACCGTCGGGCCGGAAGATTGCATGATCCACGGGGCGCCATTAAGCCATGGCTCCGGCCTGTTCGCCCTGCCCCATGTGGCCAAGGGCGCCAACAACATCATTCCATTGTCGGGCGGTTTCGACCCGGAAGAGACATTGGAGCTGTTGCCGCATTTTCCCAACGCCAGCTTTTTCTTCGCGCCCACCATGCTGACCCGTCTGGTCAATCTGCCCGGCATCGGGGCGGCGGATACCTCCAACATCAAGACCATCGTCTACGGCGGCGGGCCCATGTATGTGGAAGATACCCTGAAGGCCCTGGAGGTCCTGGGTCCGAAACTGGTGCAGCTGTTCGGCCAGGGGGAAAGTCCCATGACCATCACGGGGCTGTCCCGCGCCATGCACCAGGATACCGCCCATCCGGATTTTCAAAAGCGCCTTGGTTCGGTCGGGATTGCGCGCACGGACGTGGATGTGCGCGTGGTGGACGGCGACGACAACGAACTGGCGATGGGCGAGATGGGCGAAGTGGTCTGCCGGGGCGATGTCATCATGGCCGGCTATTGGAACAATCCCGACGCCAGCCGGGATGCCCTGCGCGGCGGCTGGCTGCACACGGGCGATGTGGGCGCCTTTGATGAACATGGCTTTCTGACCCTGATGGACCGGGCCAAGGACATGATCATTTCGGGCGGCAGCAATATCTATCCTCGCGAGGTGGAAGAAGTTCTGTTGCGCCATCCTGGCGTCAATGAATGTTCCGTGGTCGGCCGGCACCACGCGGACTGGGGCGAGGAAGTCGTCGCCTTTGTCGTCAACGATCCCGGCCAGACCGTAACAACGGCGGAGTTGGATGATCTATGTCTGGAGCATATTGCCCGTTTCAAGCGACCCAAGGACTACCGGTTCGTCGCCGCCCTGCCCAAGAATAACTATGGCAAGGTCTTGAAGACCGAACTGCGGGCAACATTGGTGGCGGAGGAGGGAGCATGAGCGGACGTTTACAGGACAAGGTGGCACTGATTTGCGGCGCCGGTTCCATCGGGCCGGGCTGGGGCAACGGCAAGGCCACGGCGGCGGCCTTCGCCCGCGAAGGCGCCAAGGTCTTCGCCGTGGACCTGAACCTGGAGGCGGCGGCGGAAACAGTCGCGGTTATCAAGGGCGAAGGCCATGAAGCAATCGCGTACGGCGCCGATGTCTCGGACCCGGATGGCGTCGCGAACATGGTCGCCGCGTGCCAGGCCGCTTATGGTCGGGTGGATATTCTGCACAACAACGTGGGCATCGCCTCGTTGGGCGGGCCGTTGGAAACCAGCCTGGAGCAGTGGGAGCGGGTGATGCGGATTAACATCACGTCGATGTTCCTGACCTGCCAGGCGGTGCTGCCGCTGTTTCTGGAGCAGGGCGGCGGCGCCATCGTCAACGTCTCGTCCCTATCGGCGGTAAAGGCGGCCCGGCCCGAACTGGCCTATGCCACATCCAAGGGTGCAGTGAACGCCTTGACCATCAACATCGCCATGGAATTCGCCGACCGCAACATCCGCTGCAACGCCCTGGTGCCGGGGTTGATCAATACCCCCATGGTGGCGGACGCCATGAAGGATATTTATGGCGATGGCGGTATCGAGGCCATGGTCGCCGCCCGCGATGCTCTCTCGCCCACGGGCAAAATGGGCGAGGGCTGGGATGTGGCGAACGCCGCTGTGTTCCTGGCCTCCGACGAGGCGCGCTATATCAACGGCATGTTGCTGCACGTGGACGGCGGCCTGCAGCACCTTTTCACGGCCGGGCAAGGCTGAGGTAAGTTGAGAGACATTGATCATGAGTGAAAATCCCATCAGTTACGAACTATCGGACGGCATCGCGACGATCACCATTGATCGGCCCGACGCCATGAACGCCATCAATGAAGCGGTGCGGGAAGGTTTGTGGGCCGCCTTTCGCCGGTTCGTCGATGAGGATGAAGCCCTGGTGGCGATCCTGACAGCGACGGGGGAAAAGGTTTTCTGCGCCGGCGCGGATCTGAAGGAAATGTCGGACAGCGGCCTTAAAGTACCGCCGCCGGATTTCATGCCCTACCTGAACAAGAATATTCATACCGACAAACCGGTCATTGCCGCTGTCAACGGCCTGGCCTATGCGGGTGGTTTCTATCTATCCCAGATGTGCGATCTGTGCATCGCTGCCGACAATGCCCGCTTTGCCATTACCGAACCGAAATGGAGCCGCGGCGCGCCTTGGGCCGCCCCACTGCCCTGGCTGATCCCGCCGCGCGTGGCCATGGAGTTGCTGGTCACGGCAAAACCAATCTCGGCCGAGCGGGCCTATCAGGTGGGTCTGGTGAACCAGGTCGTGCCCCTGGCCGAGTTGATGGATGCGGCCCGCGCCATGGCCGAGACCATCGCCCAGAACGCGCCGCTGTCTGTCCGCGCCGGCAAGCGAATGGTCTATGCGGTGGCCGAAGTGGGGTGGAGCGAGGCGCTGAAGGCCGGCGATGCGGCATATGAAGATGTCTATCTGAGCGAAGATGCCCAGGAAGGTCCCCTGGCGTTCAAGGAGAAACGCGCGCCCGTATGGAAGGCGCGGTAAAGGGAGGATGAAATGCAGCTAGGTGCCAACATACCCATGTGGGATATCGGCGGCGATCCCAACGTGGTGAGGGATTTCGCCCAGGCGGCGGAGGATATGGGATATGACTATATCGGCGCGGCGGATCATGTGATCGGCGTCAATGCGGACAGCCGACCCGATTGGGGTAATCGGAATACGTCCGCTGATCTGTTTCATGATGCCTTTGTGCTATTCGGATTTCTGAGCGCCTGCACCAAGGCCATCGGCTTTTCCACCCAGGTCCTGATCCTGGCCCAGCGTCAGGCGGCATTGGTGGCGAAACAGGCGGCCTGTGTCGATGTCTTGAGCGGAGGGCGCTTTCGCCTCGGCGTCGGTGTCGGCTGGAACCCGGAGGAATTCGTTGCCCTGGGTGAGGATTTCAGCAACCGGGGCCGCCGTTCGGAAGAACAGGTTGAGTTCATGCAGGCCCTGTGGGCCGAACCTCATGTCACCTTCGATGGCAAGTGGCACAAGATCAACGACGCCGGCATCAACCCGCTGCCGATTGGGGGCAGTATCCCATTGTGGTTTGGCGGCCATGAGGACGTAACCTTGCGGCGCACGGCGAAATGGGGTGACGGCTGGATCATGCTGGCCCATCCGCCGGGCGATGATGCCGTCGCCGCGTTCGATAAATTGCGCGGCTACACGAAGGCCGAGGGCCGCGAACCGGACCAAGTGGGTCTGGAGATCTGGGCCTCGGTCGGGGCCGGGGGGCCGGACGATTGGCGCCGGGAGTTTGAATTCTGGCGTGATGCCGGTGTCACCCACATCACCGTCAATAACAGCTACGACCGGGGCGATCACCACACCCGCATTGAGGGCCGTTCCCTGGCCGCCCATATCGACGGCATCGAAACCTATCGCGCCGCCGTGGCGGATCTGCTCTAAGCCATGGCGCAAATTCTGGAGACGGACGTCCTGATTATCGGGGCGGGCGGGGCTGGCATGTATGCCGCCATCACCGCCGCCGAGACTGGTGCCGAGGTGTTGCTGCTGGACAAGAGCGTGGTTGGCCGGTCCGGCGCCACCATCATGGCGCAGATGACCGTGGCCGCCGCCATAGGCGAGGAAGAGCCCGACGATTGGCGCTTTCACCTTGCCGACACCATAACCGCCGGCCGGGGCCTGGTGGACGAACCTCTGGCGCAAATTCTCTGCCAGACCGCGCCGGAGCGGATCTGGGAGATGGAGGAATGGGGTATCGGCTGGGCCCGCAGCGTCGAAGGCGGCAATCACATCACCCAGGCCCACGCGCCGGGCCATGACCGAAACCGCTGTGTCTATGTTGATTTTCTCAATACCGGGCCGGCGTCTTCCCGCACCCTGCGCAACAAGGTCCGGCAATACGACAATATCCGCCGCATCTCGGACCTGACGGTAACGGATCTGGTGGTGCAAGACGAGTGCGCGGTGGGCGCCGTGGCGCTGCATCTGGAGGGCGCCGCGTCGGTCACCATCGCCGCCAAGGCGACTATCATCGCCACCGGCGGTCTGACCAGCCTGTACCAGCGCAATTCGGCTTCCGCCAATATGGGCGGTGACGGCTTTGCCCTGGGCCTGCGCGCCGGCGCCGAACTGATCGATATGGAGTTCGTGCAGTTCTTTCCCATCGGTCATTTGGCGCCGCGCTTGATCGGCATGGATCCGATCATGTGGGATCCCTTTCGCTACAAACTGGGCGGGCGGTTGCTGAACGGCGAGATGGAAGAGTTTACCCAGAACTACGGCACGGCGGAGGACGGCAAATATGTGGTCACCCGGGACACCGCCACCTATGCCATTTTCAAGGAAGTCGAGGCCGGACGCGGATCGCCCCATGGCGGGGCCTGGCTGTCCTTTGAACATATTTCCGAAGCCGACCTACGCGCCGCCTTCGGTCCGGTGATCGACCGTCTGGCCAACAACGGCATTGATCTGACCAAAATGCCGATAGAAGTTTTCCCCATCGCCCATTATCACATGGGCGGTTTGCGGGTCGATGATACGTTAGCCACGAACGTCGCCAATCTGTTTGCCGCCGGCGAGGCGGTGGGCGGCGCCAACGGCGCCAACCGCCTGTCCGGCAATGCCATCACCGAGGCCTTTGTTTTCGGTGAACTGGCCGGTCGTTCGGCCGCGGCCGCGGCGGTCAGCCAGGCCATGCCGGAAATCGAGGCGCCGGCCGAGGCTTGCCGGGCGGTGCTGGAGGAAGCTTTGCAGCGGCGTGGTGAAGGCCTCAATCCGACCCAGGTGTTCGCGGAACTGCAGGCGATTTTGCAGCGCGATGTGGGGCCGTTCCGCACGGCCGAGGGTCTGGACCGTGCGCTTGCGGCGATCTCCGAAATGACGGCGGCCTTGCCCCAAATGCCCACGGGTGGTGCCATCGCGTTTAATCAGCAATTGTCTGATTGGCTGGCTCTTCGAAATGGCTTGGAAGTGGCCCGCGCCATCGCCACCGCCGCCCTGGCGCGGACGGAAAGCCGGGGCGCCCATCAACGGGAAGACTATCCCGGACTTGACGAGGCCTGGACCTTCAATCAGGTCATCCGTTCTGACGGCGATGGTGTCGTTTTGGGCCGGGCCGAGGTGCGTCGCAACCCAACCCTGGAGCAACCTTCATGAACGAACCCAAAGTTGCCCAGCTGAAAATCCGGCGCGGCGGACCCAACGATGCGATCCAGCACGAAGAATTCCAATTCCCGTTCGAGGACGGCCAGTCGGTGCTGGATGCCCTGCGCTGGATCAGAGGCAACCGGGACTCCACCCTTGCCGTGCGCTATTCCTGCATCAGCGCCAATGCCTGCAAGGAATGTGTTATGCGCATCGACGGACGCACCGCCTATGCCTGTACCACACCCCTGCAAACCGGAGCCATGCTGATCGAGCCCCTGCCCAACAAACGCCTGATCCGCGACTTGGTCACCGACACCTTGCCGCCCGACGAGAGATTGACGCCGAACACCGCCAAATGACGTAAGTCAATGACGCGCTACCGCCGGCCGCCGTAGCCTCCGGTTTTAGGATCGTTTTTGTGAAAGGCATGGCCTATGGCGCAGGATCGCCATCTTGCGGTGGCGCGGGAATATAGCCACCTTGCCGACCGTTATGAGGACAAGTGGGCCTTTTATGTGGAGGCCACGGTGCGCGAGACAATGTATCGATTGCCGCCCGATCTTGGCCACCGTGTGCTGGATATTGCTTGCGGCACCGGCGCGCTTTTGCGTGCCGTCAGGGCAGCCTATCCCGCCGCCGAGCTGACCGGAACGGACCTTTCGCCGGAGATGTTGGCCCAGGCAAGGAAAAACCTGCCGGCGGAGGTGGCGCTGCATACTGCGTCCGCCGATGACCTGCCCTTTCCTGACGATTGTTTCGATACCGTGGTCACGACAAGCGCCTTTCATTACTTTCAGCTGCCCTTTGATGTCTTGCGCGAGGTGCACCGCATTCTCCGCCCCGGTGGTCGGCTCATTCTCTCGGACTGGTGCGATGACTATTTTTCCTGCCGCGTTGTTGATCGAATATTGCGGCTGTTTGATGCGGCCCATTACCGTTGTTACGACAGCACCGATTGCCACATGCTTTTGGAAGAGACCGGGTTCGAGGTCGCGAATATGGATCGATACAAAATCAGTTGGCTTTGGGGCCTTATGACCGCGACAGCCAGAAAGCCGTCACTCCGGTAGACCCGCTTTCCGCAGACCATCGATATATCGCTGGCGGTCGGCCTCCTGGGATATGGGGGTTGAGCGTTCATGGGCTGCCAGCGAGAAACCCGGCAACATGCCCAGCACGACCGCGCCGGCGGCCTTCGCTTCCTCCCCCCGATCCAATTGTCCCAATGCGACCGTCAAACATAACACGGCCAAATGAAAGTCGGGCCGATGCCGCAAGCATTCCCCGGCGGCGTTGACCGCATCCAGGTCTCGGTCGGCGATAAAATGTCCCATGCCGTCCCCCATGAGTTTGACCACGCGTCCATTGTGGGCCGCGATCTTGGGCTGGATCAGCTCCGCATAGCGGGCCTTGAGCCGGGCATGGGTGCCCACTTCGTCCAGACCCATCAGGCGTGAATAACCGACCACATCGGCGGAAACAATCGACGCCAACCTACGTTGAATGACATCAGACATAGCGCCAGTCTAGCCCGTATTCCTCATGCTGGCCATGATCCGCGCGTCCCTTCCGGGTCGAACGAGACGCCCGAAAGGTTGGCCCGGGCGGATATGATAACCGCGACTAATTCGTCCCCGTGGGGCTCGACGACGACGCGCCGTCGCTGTTGACCGCCTTGCCTGTATCGGTTGATACGGCGGCCAACGCGGCGACGATCGCCAACACGCTCATGCCGGCTGTAATGGCAAACGGCTGCAGGGATCCGATTGCGCCGGGGACGGCAGGTATGACCGCCCCGGCCGGGGATTGGCCGGCGGGTTGCTGCGTGGCGGCAACGCTTGTCGCTTCGGGATTCCTGAAAATTGATCTTCGCGCCGCGGCTTCAGCCCGGCGCTGCTGATCCTCGACATAGACCTGTTGCACGCTGCTTGGCGGCGGTTGCAAAATTGATTGGGAAGTGGATTGTGCGAATGATGGCGCTATCGGAGAGCCCATGAGGGCGAGTATCAAAAGCCATGGCCGTGATTTAAATTCATTTATTATGAGGACTGTTTTAAGGCATTTCGCCAAGCCTGGAAACCAGCGGCTGATGGCATCGGTGAAGCACATCAATTGAACCATATGCGCGGCCGAACCAGGGTCAGGCCCAGGCATAGCAGCAACCCGACGCCGGCAATGAAAAATGTCTGGCTGAAGGCGGCAAGGAAGGCAGCCATTTCGTCGGGACCGCTGCCGCCCGTGTTCTCCCGCAGATAGGCGAAGATCAAGGACAGACACGTCGCGCCCAAGACCACACCGATGGTGCGGGAAACCTGGGCCAGACTGCCCGCGACGCCCCGGTCGCGTACATCCAGGCGCTTGGTGACCACATCCAGGATACAAACCTGAAAAAGACCCAGGCCGATGCCCTGTACAAACATTGGCATGGCCATGGTCCAGATCCCGGCGCCCAGATCCCAGGTGCCGATCACCAGGGTCGCCAACGCGACCAGAACCGAGCCCAGCAAGGCGAACGGTCCCGCCCAGGGTCGCCAACTCAACAGCCAGCCACCCACCGGGGCCGCCACGGCCTGACCCAGGGCGGATGTGGCCAGGATCAGACCGCTTGCCGCCAGGGAATAGTCCGTCGCGCGGACCAGGAAATAGGGCACCAGCAAATAAGGCGCGAAACCGACCAGCATGACCAGGCTGTTGAAGATGTTCAGAACCGAGAAATCCAGCCGCCGGAACACTGCCAGGGGAATGATCGGCTCCTCCGCCCGTACCTCGCGCCAGACAAAGGTGATCAGCGCGCCCGCGCCCAGCGCGGCGATGATCAAGCCATATGCCGTATCGTGTTGCAGTCTGTTCAGGGCGAACATCAGCGCCCCAAGACCCAGGGCCAGCAACAAGGCTCCCGATAGATCGAAGCCGCCAGTGCGCCGCTCTCCCTGTTCGTTATGCAGCCAGGGCAGTGCGGCAAGCGCGGCAAGGCATATGGGCAGGCGAAACCAGAACACCGCTTCCCAGCCCCAGGCCTCGACCATGAACCCGCCCAGAGAGGGGCCGACGGCGCTGCCGATACCGAACATCATGGTATAGGCGCCCAGGGCCCGGGTGCGCCGGTTCTCCGGAAACAGCGACGTCGCCATGGCCGGTCCGCAGCTGAGCACCAGGGCCGCGCCGATGCCCTGCGACACTCGGGCCAGTAACAGCCAGTGATAGGCCGGCGCCGTGGCGCAGGCAAGGAAGGCACAGGCGGAAATGGCCAGTCCGGTCAGGAATATGCGCTTGTGTCCGAACAGATCGCCCAGCTTTCCGAACACCAGCATCAATGAGGCATTGGTCAACACATAGCAGACCACGACCCATTGAATGGCGGCGATGGGAACGCCGAACGAAGAGGTAATGTCGGGGAAAGCAATATTGACGGAAGTATCCAGGGGCACGATCACCGTGCCGAGACCGATGATCAGCAGCCCCGCCAGGGCGGATGCTTTACTCCGTTTCTTCAATAGACGGCCTTTAGGCCCGATTGGCTGTTCGTACCCTTGACCTGCTCGACGCAACTTTCCAGATCGGCCAGATATTCCTCTCGTCCGGTTTCGTGGAACATGGACAGCATGGCATGCATGCCTTTCGGATTCTGGGTCAGGCCAGGCAGCCAGCCGCGGGTGCCCATGGCTTCGGCCACGGAGAAGATATCGAAATCGTCCGCCGCGAAATTGATGATGGTCAGATCCGGGTCAGCCACCAGGTATAGGCCGTCAATGGCCTTGATCCCGGACACATAGGCATCCGCCATTGCCGCCAGGTCACGGGCGATGGCGGTATAGCCGTCCACGCCCAGATGATGCATGACCGCCCAGGCCGCCGCTACCGCACCGCCGGCCCGGGTGCCCGACAACGTCGCGGTTGAAAACTGACCATTTGGCCATTGATCGAAATGGAACAGGCCGCGCTCCCGGTCCTCCTCAAGGCGATAGAACAGGGTCGAGGCTGGCTTCGGGCAAAAGCCGAATTTGTGCAGATCGGCCGACAAGGTACGCACGCCCGGCAGGGCGAAATCATAGAGAGGTATCCGCCGGCCCATGCGCTGGAAAAACGGCGCCACGTAGCCGCCAACGCAGGCATCCACATGCAGCCAGATATCCCGATCCAACGCCAGCGCGCTCAGCTCCTCAATGTGGTCGATGACGCCATGGGGAAAACATGGCGCCGAGCCGACCACCATGATGGTGCTATCGTCAACAGCCGCCGCCATGGCGCCCACATCGGCGCGGCGGTCCGCAGCCGTATCCAGGCGGCGTACTTCCAGGTCCATCACGTCGGCGGCCTTGTTGAAGGCGGCATGGGCCGTGAACGGCGCAATAATGTTGAACGGCTCTTTCAGGCGGGTTTGGCCGCGGGCCCAATCCCGACAGGCCTTGACCGCCATGAAGATGCTTTCGCTGCCGCCCGTCGACATATTGCCGACCGCGCCGTCCGGGGCCTGGAACAGGTCCAAACCCATCTCGATCACTTCATCCTCCATGCGCTTCAGGCCGAAGAATGCCCGCCGACCGCCCAGGGCATTCTCTGAAAAGTACTTCATGAATGCCTGGCGGCCGACTTCATAAGCGCTATCGCTGCCATGAAAGACGTACAGGGGCGCGCGGCCATGGCGCCAGTCGATATCCTCATCGGACAGGGCGGCCATTTCCGCCTCCAGCGCCGGCCAGTCGATGCCGGTCTTGGGGAAAACCTTGCGCATGACGTTATTTCAACACTTCCTGGTTGATGACGTTGGCGGGATCCAGCTTGCCGTCGAAACAGTCGACCACATTCTGCGCCGCGATCTGGCCCATGCGGAAGACTGATTCCTTGGTCACCCCGGCGGAATGGGGCGAGACGATAATGTTGTCCAGTTCAAACAGGGGATTGTCCACCGTGGCCGGTTCCACCACGAACGGATCGATCCCGGCGCCCGCGATGCTGTTGGATTTCAGGGCATCGTAAAGCGCCGCCTCGTCCACGATGCCGCCACGGGCGGTGTTCACCACGTAGGCGGTTTTTTTCATGGCGGCCAATTCAGCCGAGCCGACCATGCCGTTGGTTTCCTCGTTCTTCATGCAGTTGATGGACAGGAAATCGATCTCACCCAGCATGCCGCGCCAGTCATCAACGGGCGTGGCCCCGGCGGTGACGATGCCGTCTTGGATCACATAGGGGTCATGCACCAGCACATTCATCTCCATCGCGACAAGGCGATTAACCAGACGCCGCCCGATCTTGCCGAAGCCAAGGACCATGGCGGTGCGCCCGGCCAGATCGAACGCCGGAAAGTCCCAGCGCACGCCCCAATTCCCCGTGCGGGTTTCCCGGTCATAGGCAATGGCCTGTTTGGCCAGGGCCAGCATGAAAAAGACCGCATGTTCGGCGACCGTAACCGAATTGGCGATGCCGGCGATGGACAACGGTATGCCCGCTTTCGTCAGGGCCGGGACATTGACCGCGTCATAGCCGACGCCGAACCGCGAGGCGATCTTCAGCTTGTCCGCCGCCTCGATCAGGCGCGGGGTCAGCGGCGCGATGCCCAGGATCACGGCATCGTAATTGCCGATATGCTGAAAAATATTGTCTTCGCTCAGTTCAGTGAAAAGCTCAACTTCAATATCATCCCGACCATCAAATACGGCTTTCAGGCCGTCGCTGATCGGCAATTGCACCATGACGCGCTTTTTCATTTTTTGTCTCTCTTACGTTTTGAATTTGGTTGTTGCGGCATATCTTACCCGATCAGGAAGGATTGCCCAGGGGGACGATTATGTTCTGGTGCCTACGAAGCAGGGTAAATTTTGCAAATACTTAGAATCGCTTCGCGATTCCATGCGAGCGAAAATTGCTCTACGCTGGCCGGCGCGGTCGTTTTGATGGTTGGAGGGCGTCGCGACGGGTACGATGGAATGACGGAACAAAACGCCGAACGGCAGATCGTGATCTTGAACGACTTGGCTGAAATCGCCACGGTTACCAGTGCCTTCGCGAGCTTCGCCGCCGCCTGTGCCGTGCCGTCCGCCACCATCACCCGTTTCAGCCTGATCTTCGATGAAATGCTGTCCAACATCATCTTTTACGGCTATCCGGACCGGGGCCGCCACGAGATCGCGATTGTCATGGCGCGTCTCGGTGCGGAGGTGCATGTTACGATCACGGATGACGGCATCCCGTTTGATCCCCTGAGCGCGGCGACGCCTAACGTCGAACTGCCGATCGAGGAACGGGAAGTTGCCGGCCTTGGCATTCACCTGGTCCGCAACCTGGTGCATGGCGCTAACTACCGCCGCGTAGACGGACAGAATATCATCACCTTGATCCGGGAACTGGAATAGATGGAAGTCAACTTCATAGATGCCGGAATTCTGAATGTGGCGTACCAGGAATGGGGGCCGCCGGCTGGCCGGGCCGTCATCCTGCTGCACGGTTTCCCCTATGATATTCACGCCTATGATGAGGTCGCGCCGTGTCTGGCGGCTGCCGGCTGCCGGGTAATCGTGCCCTATCTACGCGGCTATGGCCCGACGCGGTTTCTCTCTGCCGCGACCCCCCGCTCCGGCGAACAGGCCGCTCTGGGTGATGATCTACGCGCTCTGATGGATGCCCTGGGCATGGAGCGGGCTGTCCTGGGCGGCTATGATTGGGGCGGACGCGCCGCCTGCGTCGTTGCCGCCCTATGGCCGGAACGGGTCGCCGGTCTGGTCAGCTGCAACGGCTATAACATCCAGAATATCGCCGGTTCCAATCGCCCCGCGCCGCCCGAGATGGAGCATAAGTTCTGGTACCAGTATTATTTTCACAGCGAGCGCGGACGCGCCGGCCTGGAAGCGAACCGCCATCCTTATTGCAAGTTGTTGTGGCGGCTCTGGTCGCCCAACTGGACCTTTGACGATGCCACATACGACCGCACGGCGGCATCTTTCGAGAATCCGGATTTTGTCGCGGTGGTGATCCATTCCTACCGCCACCGCTATGCCTTGGTAGCGGGCGATCCGGCGGTGGCGGAGATAGAGGCCCGTTTAGCCGAACGCCCCCTGATAACGGTCCCCACGATCGCCATGGACGGAGCCGGCGACGGCGTCATGTCGTCCCAGGGCTGCGCCGGTCACGAACGCTTCTTCTCCGGTGCCTATCGGCGGGATGTCATTCCCAGCGTCGGCCATAATTTACCCCAGGAAGCACCGGAAGCGTTCGCGGACGCGGTGCTGTCGATGGCTGAGTAGTGCTTTGGCGACCGTTCAGCTGGTTTTATTCGCGGTCGTGAACCTGTGGAGAAGGCGGCCGAGGCATCTGTTTTGAAATGGCAGGGCCGCTGTGCCGGCGGGTTGCAGGGCCTGCGGCTGGCTGCGCCGGGTCGCCGTTACATAAGCCACCTGATAGGGGCCGTCGTTATCGCTGCGATAGAGAAATACATGCAGGGCGCAATTCTTAGCGGCATATTGCCAGACCTCAGCCTGTGTCTCACGGCGCAACAGCGTCGGTTTTCCCAGCAATTGTGACAAACCATTCCGGTCGAGGCCAACCAGCTGCCGCAATTTCATTTGTGGCCGCGGTCGGGTATCGGGCGCCGGTTCCGGCCGTACGGCGGGTTGGGTGACCGTGGGCGGCCGAAACAACTCGGCCGGGCGGGTAACGGGATCAGCGTTCAGTACTGGTGTTTGCGGCGTTCGTGGTGAATGACGCCGTGGTTCGTAGGTGGGCGCGGGGCTGGGCACGGTGGTGCCATCAGGCACTTCATAGGCCGTGTCCGGCACATGTGCGACCGGCCGTTCAATCGGTCCGGCCGCCTGGTCGCCGGTACAGGCGGCCAACCATAATCCCGCGGTCAGGCAAAGATAGGGCGCAAATATGCCCTTAGGAACCATGCATGAATTCATTCGTCGCAACGGGGTCAACCATCCTCGCCCACGGCTGCCGGCGTCACGGACGCAACATTGCCGCCCGGTAAGGCTTCAACCGTGCCGATAATCTGACCACCCGATTCGATGCACAGTTTGCCGTAGCGGATTTCGCCCTGGATGCGGCCCGTGGCCTTGACCGTCAACTCGCCGCGCACGGTCAAATTGCCCTCAAAATTGCCACTGATCGTGGCTTCCTCGATCACAGCCGAACCTTTGAAGAAGCCGGTCTCGGAGATTTCGATGGATTGGGAATTTTCCAGGGCTGCCTCCACCCGGCCCTCGACCACCAATTGATCGCAGGCGGTAATTTGTCCATTCAGGACAATATCCTGGCCAACAATCAGCTTGTTGCCGCTTTCATTAGCTGTATCGGGCTGGCCGCCGAGTGGACCGCCGCGAAGATCGGGCAAGCGACGGGTGATTTCGGGGCGAAATGTGGACGATGCGCTTGTGGTGCCCTCTTCGTTAGCCATGCTCTGTTTCCTGTTCCTATCGGTTGCAATCCTGATGCGTCAAATGACGATGTGACACTCAGGACACGGTTTCAACTGATCTTGTTCCCTGCAGGGCCTTGAAAATATGCAACATGAACGCGGTGGCCAAGATCGGTACGAACAAATTAACGATTGGCACCGTAATCAGGAATGCGATAACGACACCAGCCAAGAAAACCTTAAGTCTGTTAGCCTTTCGCAACTGCTGAGCCGCTTTTACATCCTGATGTCTAAGGCTTACAAGCTCAAAATACTCTCGAGATAGAAGATAACCGTTTAAGCCATAGAAAATACAGGCAAAAAGCGGGGGAAACAACAGCGCAATCAAATAAAGCGGCAGGGCGATCACATTCAGTAATATCGTCACGCCGATAAACCGGATGGAAACCGCCAGGGTTTTTGAAAACTCAGCCGATCGACCGGGTGGTCCGCCCGGATAATGGCGGCTTTCAACCGCTTCGGCGATATCGTCCAGGAAGATGCCGCCGATCAAAGTTGCGGTCATTGAAAATGACAGGACCAGGAAAGCAAAAAAGGCAAGAGAGCCGCCAACTTCGGCGAGGCTGTTCAGCCATTCCCATTCAAAATAGGTAACGTCCGGGCGGGCCATATAGAACACCACGGTCAAACCGGTGAACAGGCAGAGTGTGAACAGAACGCTTTTGATCACCACACCCCGAAATACCGGGTCGGCGATTTGTCCCAGGGTAAGAGCGGCGGCGTGGAACAGCATGCATTGGCCCTTTTGCTAACGATTGTCGATCAAGCATCGATCAAGTGTCGGTTCAGGGAGATGTAAGCACCCCGACCCAAATTAGAAGGGTGACATTCACTTATGCGGAATACAATTTCATTTCACACGCGGATCGATTGGTGTTTGCCATTGCAAACGCTGGTTCGCTTCGAACGCCGCGGCGGCTGAAAGTAACGCCGCCTCGCCCCGAGGGGGTGCGACGAGTTGCAAACCGACCGGCAGTCCATCCTTGGTGAAACCGCACGGAATGGAGACGGCCGGACAACCCGACGGCGTGATGACAAAGGTATGCATCAGCCATTCAATATAATTGTCGAATTTCACGCCGGCGACTTCTTCCAGATAACGGGTCTCCACCGGGAAGGGCGGCGTCATCACGGTTGGGGTCACCAGCAAATCATAGGTCTCAAAAAATTCGCACATGCTGACATGAATGCGGGCCCTGGTCAGTTGCGCCCGGGCCATATCCTCGGGCGTGCGGGCCAGGCCGTATTCGTAATTCCAGATCACTTCCGGTTTCAACTGGTCGCGATGTTCGGCTATATGGCGGCCGTGGCCGGCGACGAACATGGCGCCGCGAAATGCCAGAAACATCTCGGTGGCACCGGTGAAATCCGGGGTGGCTTCATCCACATCGGTGCCAAGATCGCCAAAAGAAGCGGCCGCGGCGGCGCATATTTCAGCAACTTCCGGTTCAACGGGCGCAATGCCCAGCGTGGCGCTCCACCCGATCCGCCGCGGCGGCGTGGCGGTCTGTGCGGCCTGTTGAAACGGCTCGTTCGGTACCGGCAGGGAGATCGGGTCGTGGGCATACTGACCCACCATGGCGTCCAGCATCAGGGCCACATCGGCGACGTTGCGGGCCATGGGCCCAACCACCCCCAGATCATTGAAACGGCCCAGATAGGTCGAGGTACCGCGCGGACAGCGCCCGGGGCTGGGGCGAAAGCCGACCACGGAACAAAAGGCGCCGGGAATGCGAAGGGAGCCGCCCAAATCGCTACCCGTGGCCAGCCAGGTCTGGCCGGTGGCCAGACTGACGGCCGCGCCGCCGGAAGAGCCGCCGCAGGTCATGCGCGTATCCCACGGGTTAAGGGTGGCGCCGAAGACTTCATTGAAGGTGTTGGCGCCGGCGCCGAATTCCGGGGTGTTGGATTTACCGACAACAATGGCGCCATTATTTTCCAGGCTCTGTACCAGCATGTCCGATTCGGGTGAAACACGATCAGCATAAATGGGTGAACCTTCGGTACAAAGCACGCCCTCCACGTGTTGAAGATCCTTAACCGAGATCGGCAAGCCATACAGATAGCCAGGCCCCGGCCGCTCGGGGTGTCCCTGGGCCTCGATCCGTGCGGCATAGTCCTGCGCCCGGTCCAGACAGAGCGTAACCATGGAATTGACCGCGCCGTTGGTCGCCTCAATCCGTTGGGCTGCGGCATCCACCGCTTCGCTGGGCCGGATCTGGCCGCCCTTCAGCAACGTCACCATTTCGTTGGCGGATTTTTGCCACAATTCGGTCATACGATCCTCCTAACCATTTATTGCAGGCTTGGCTTGCACCCTGCGAAGTGCCTTCTATACTGCGCGGGCCTAATATCGCAAGAGTGAGACGCAGCAATGGCGGAAATCAGTTACGACGTACTTGGCATTGGCAACGCAATTGTTGACGTGCTCGCGCCGGCGGAAGATGCATTTTTAGAAGAACATGACATGGCCAAAGGCGCCATGACATTGATCGACGCGGTCCGCGCCGAAGAGCTTTATGCCGCCATGGGGGCGGGCACTGAAAGGTCCGGGGGCTCGGCCGCGAACACAGTGGCGGGGGTCGCCGCTCTGGGGGGGCGATCCTGTTTTGTCGGCAAGGTGCGGGACGACCAGCTTGGCCGGATATTCGCCCACGACATTCGCGCCGTTGGTGTCGATTTTCATTCCGCGCCCGCTACCGGCGGCGCGCCGACGGCACGTTGCCTGATCTCCGTCACCCCGGATGCCAAACGCACCATGAATACATTTCTGGGCGCCTGTGTTGAACTGGGGCCGGAGGACGTGGATGAAGATCTGGTCGCCAGCTCCGCCGTCACCTACCTGGAGGGGTATCTTTGGGATCCCGAAGGCGCCAAGGAAGCCTTTCTGAAGGCTATGGGCGCGGCCCGGGCCGCCGGCCGAAAAGTGGCCTTGAGCCTGTCGGATGGTTTTTGCGTCGATCGCCACCGGGACGAATTCCTTGATCTGGTCGAGCATCATGTGGACATTCTGTTCGCCAATGAAGATGAAATTACGTCGCTGTATCAGGTCGATAATTTCGACGCCGCCATGCAATCGGTGCGGGGTCATTGCGAGATTGCCGCGCTGACCCGTTCGGAAAAAGGCGCGGTCATCGTCGCCGGCGAAGAAGTGCACATCATTGATGCCGAGCCTGTGGACAGGATTATTGATACGACAGGCGCCGGCGATCTGTACGCATCGGGCTTTTTGACGGGCATGACCGCCGGGCGTGAGCTGCCCGAATGCGGCCGCATGGCGGGGATCGCCGCGGCTGAAGTGATTTCACATATGGGCGCCCGTCCGGAAGCGGACCTGATGGCCTTGATGAAGGAAAAACTCGGCTGACCCCGGCCTTTTCCTGACCAGACCTGGACAAATCCGCACCGGATTGGCATGAAGCCAACTTCGGCCCGGTGGGTGAACCCAAGATCCGGGCCAATTGTTTGTTGATGAGGTTCCAGTCATGCGCGATTTACAACTTCCCGGCCGCTCAACAGTCCATACCAAAAATGGCATGGCGGCGACCTCCCACCCTCTCAGCACGCTGGCCGCGCTGGATGTGCTGCGCCGCGGTGGCAATGCGGTGGACGCCGCCGTCACCGCCTGTGCCGTGCAATGCGTGGTGGAGCCCATGTCGACCGGTATCGGCGGCGACTGTTTCGCCCTGCTGGCGCCCGGCGGTGGGCCGGAGGTGATCGGCCTGAACGGCTCCGGCTGGGCGCCGAAGGGACTGACGGCGGAGCATTTGCTGGATCAGGGTATCGACAGCATCCCCATAACCTCGCCCCACGCCGTATCCGTACCCGGCGCCATTGATGCCTGGGACATGCTATTGCGCGACCATGGCACCATCGACCTGGACCAGGCCCTGCAGCCGGCCATCGACTATGCCGAAAACGGCTATGCGGTCACACCGCGCGTCGCCGTGGATTGGAACCGCAATGTGGCGAAGCTGTCGGCCGATCCTTCGGCGGCGGCGAAATACCTGAAAGACGGCCGGGCGCCGAAAGCCGGGGAGATCTGGCGTTTGCCGGAGTTGGCCGAAACCCTGCGCACTGTCGCCCAAAAGGGCCGCGAAGGCTTCTATGAAGGTTGGGTGGCCGAGGATATAGTGGAATATCTTTCCGGCCTGGGCGGTTGTCATGCCCTGGACGATCTGGCGGAGATGCGCGGCGAATATGTCACGCCGATATCGACGGGCTATCGCGGTCATACCATGTTGCAGATCCCGCCGAATGGTCAGGGCATCACCGCCCTGATGATGTTGAACATCCTGGAAGACTATGATCTGGCCAGCATGGACCCCAATGGCGTGGCGCGCCTGCATCTGGAGACCGAGGCCTCGCGCATGGCCTATGCCGCCCGCGACCGCTTTGTCGCCGACCAGCGCCAGGCCGATGTGCCTGTCGAGCATATGCTGTCGGCGGAATTCGCGGCCGAAATGCGGGCGCAGATCAGCCTGGACAGCGCCATTGAAGCGCCGGAAGCCACCGGGCCCGTCTATCGCGATACCATTTATATGAGCGTGGTGGACAAGGACCGTAACGCCTGTTCTTTCATCAATTCGCTTTATATGCCGTTTGGTTCCGGCATCGCCGCGCCGCGCTCCGGCGTCATGTTGCAAAACCGGGGCGCCGGATTTGTGGTTGATCCGGGACACCCCAACAACGTGGCGCCGCGCAAACGGCCGCTGCATACCATTATCCCCGGTATGTGCATGAAGGACGGCAAAGTCGCCTATTGCTACGGTATCATGGGCGGCGGCTATCAGCCGGTCGGTCATGCCCACGTGCTGACCAACCTGATCGACTTCGGCATGGACCCGCAGGAAGCCATCGACAGCGCCAGGGTATTTCACGTCGAGGGCCGTCTGGATGTGGAACGCGGCCTGGGCGATGACATCGTGGCTGGTCTAAAGGCCCTGGGCCATGAGGTGGGGCGCCCGGAGATGCCCTGGGGCGGCGGCCAGTTGATCGCCGTCGATTGGGAAAACGGCACCCTCGCCGGCGCCTCTGATCCGCGCAAGGACGGCTGCGCGCTAGGTTATTGATCCGGCGGTTCGTGGTACGGTCGAGACGCGCCCTATAGCGGCAGGGCGGTGGTGTATTTGATCTGCTCCATGGAGAAGCTGGACGAGACATCGTTCAGGCCGTCAATCTCGATCAGTCGCTTGTAAAACCGGTCATAGGCCGGCATGTCGGCGACCAGAACCCGCAATAGATAGTCCCAATTGCCGGCCAGACGGCTGACTTCCAGCACTTCCGGCATGGTCATCATGGCGCGGGTAAAGTTCGCCAGCCAATCACTGTCATGGCGCGCGATGCGCAGATGCACAAAGACCGTCAGACCCAAATCCAATTGGTCGGCGTCTAGCAAGGCCACCCGGCTGCGGATAATTCCGCTGGCTTCCAGCTTCTGGATGCGTCGCCAACACGGGGTTGGCGACAAGCCAACCTGTTCCGCGACGACAGCCACCGACAGCGATGCATCCGCCTGCAAGATCCGCAAGATGCGACGATCAAAGTCATCCACGAGATTTTTACCTTTTGTTAAGTCAGTTACAGCAAATAATTCCAATTATGGATAATATTTTAGCATGAAACCGCACTATTTAGCGAAATAATCTGAGGTTTTGCAATAATTTATCTAGTGATGCGCATTATATTATTCCCAGAATTTTGCTCAGACTGAGTTGGGGATCTTTTCATGACGCCTATTTCCTTTACCGAACATCCTGCCTCCGTGGGCGAAAGCTATGGCGAACATTTTGTGACCGCCACGGGTTTTGGCATGACCATGCTAGTGGCCGGCATGGCCTGTTTGATGCACGGCGTCTTTCCCTTCATGTTTGGGCGCACGGGCAGCAACGCGATTACCGGCCTGTATCGGCGCATGGTCACGCACAGGGTCGGCGGCAAGGCGCCCTTGCCCGGTGCCGATTTGTCGTTGGGCGGTTAGCGCATGTCGCGTTCAATTGAACGCGAGGCCATGCGCTAAAACCTTTAAGATAGAGCAACTTATCCGCGGTCAATTGAATCCAATTGACCGCGGGTTGCTCTAGCCGGCGCCGCTGGTCTGGGCGAGGAAATTTCGTATTTCCTCCAGGAATATCGGCCAGGCGGGTTCGTCTTCCAAAATTAGATGATTTTTGCCTTCCAGCGGCACGAACCGCGCGTTGGGGATCATGGCAGCCATGCGGCGGCCTTCGCTGAAGGGGACGATACCATCGTCCTTGCAATGCAGCACCAGGGTCGGCACGGTAACTCGTTCTAGTAAATCGGAGACATCGACATTGTCGTTCGCCTGGCGAATCCGTACGGCGTTTTCCGGTGAGACGCTGACCCGCTGCAATTCGTTAAACCAATCCCACTGCTCGACCGTGCCGCCGGGCAAAAAGCTCGAGGTAAACATCTGCCGAAAGGCAGGGTTGTCCTGGCCCCAGCCAGTTTGGATCAAGGTGCGCATGGCGATGGCCTGGGCGGCGGTCGTCTCGGAGCCTCTTTTTTCGGAGCCGCGGGCAAAGCCGCCGTACAGGATCAGACAGCTGACCCGTTCCGGATTACGCACTGCATAGGCGATGGAGATGGCGCAGCCCTGGGAGATGCCGAACAGCGGGAAGCGGTCCAGCTTCGCGGCATCGACCACCGCCGCCAGATCATGCACAAATGCTTCAAAAGACACGTCGTCCACATCCCAATCGGACAGGCCATTGGCCCGTTGATCAAAGCGGACCAGCGTATGATCCTGGCTCAATGCCGTCAGAACATGGCGCCAGATTGGGGATAGCCAGTCAAACTCCAGATGGCTCATCCAATGGGGCGCCCTGACCAGAGGCGGCCCGGTACCGGATGTGGCGTAGGCGATCTCAGCGCCATCCAAAGATGTGCAGAAGCTGATTTTTTGTTCCAGGGACGGTGAAGACACTGACTGTTCATTATCCGAGGCCGTGGCCGGTGTCTTGCCATCCCATTGCCAGCACCGCAGGGAACGATCGATATTCTTCAACTGCTGCTCGCCGGCATCCGTGAACACGGCGTCAATTTTGCCGACAATTTGGGCATAAACGCTGTCCGAGGTCAGGACGCCGCCCGCCGGCGCGAGACCTTCCAGACGGGCCGCGATGTTGACGCCGTCGCCGAAAATATCGCCGTCTTCGATCCAGATGTCGCCCAGATTGACGCCGATGCGGAATTCTATCATGCCGCCGGAATGATCGGTGCCGGCGCCGGAATTGTGTTTCGCCATGCGTTCCTGAAAGGCCACGGCGCAGGAGACCGCATCGACGACCGAGGCGAATTCCGCCAAGGCCCCGTCACCCATCATTTTCGCGACGCGGCCATTGAATTCCTTGATGCAGGGATTGAAATTGTCCCGCCAGATGTCGCGCAATGAAGCCAAGGTACCGGCCTCGTCCACGCCCATCATTTTGCTGTAGCCAACGACATCCGCCGCCAAAATAGCCGCCAAACGGCGTGTTACATCAGTCCCGGCCATGATTACCCTTTGTACAATCCGCGGTGCGCATACTAATGCAGCGCACATCGTTGCCGCCAGCCTTTACTATCAGCTAATTTCTCGTGCCGACCACGATTGCCTGATATATATCCGCCATGACCATAACCGCCGATCCGGCCACAATGGTGCCGGCGTCGCGCCGCTTCATTGTGCTGGCTACCGTATCATCCGCAACAATGCTGTACGCCATGGCGATCACCGTCGCCAACGTGGTGCTGCCGCAAATGCGTGGCGCCCTGTCGGCGACGCCGGATCAGGTGGCCTGGGTGATTACCTTCAATCTGGTGGCGACCGCCGTCATGACGCCTATTTCGGGCTGGCTGTCGAACCGGTTCGGCCGGCGCAACGTGCTGCTGCTGGGCACCCTGGGCTTTACCATCGCTTCCGTGCTGTGCGGTTTGGCCGACAGTTTGGAGGCCCTGGTGCTGTATCGTATTTTGCAGGGTGCTTTTGGCGCTCCCCTGGTGCCCGTCTCGCAAGCCATCATTCTGGACACATTTCCCCGCAGCCAACACAGTCTGGCCACCGCGCTGTGGGGTGTGGGCGTGGTCATGGGGCCGATCATCGGTCCCACCTTCGGCGGCACCATCGCCGAGGAATACAGCTGGCGCTGGGTGTTTTTCATGATCGTGCCCTTCGGCGTCATGACCTTCGCCGCGATCTGGGTCTTCATCAAACGGCGGCCCAACCGGCCCAAGGGCGCACCCCTGGATTGGCTCGGCTTTCTGGCCCTGGCCGCCGCCTTGGCCGCATTTCAATTCATGTTCGACCGTGGCGAGCGCAATTCCTGGTTCGAGTCGCCCGAGACCATCATCGAATGCACCGTCGGTTTTCTGGCCGCTTATATATTTTTGGTCCATATCACCACAGCCGAACGGCCCTTTATCAGCCCGAAACTGTTTCTGAACCGCAACTACTGTATCGGCGTGGTTCTGGCCTTTATGTTCGGCATGCTGAACTTTGTTCCCCTGGTCTTGATGCCGTCCATGTTGCAGGATCTGCGCGGATTTCCGGATTCCACCATCGGCATCCTGCTGGCCATTCGCGGCGCCGGCAATTTGCTGTCCTTTCTGCTGGTTATCCGTCTGGCGCAATGGAATGTGCATGCGACATTGAGCTTTGGCTTTCTCTGTCAGGCGATCTCTGGCTATGCCATCTCGCAATTCGATGTGAACGTGACCTATTTCGACGTGGCTTGGACCGGCGCGTTGCAAGGCCTCGGAATCGGAATGTCCTGGGTACCTCTGACCCTGATCATGTTTTCCACGGTTCGACCGGAATTTCTCGATGATGCCTCGGCGGTGTTTCATATGTTCCGCAACTTTTCATCGTCTCTGTTCATCTCCATCTGCGTTGCGGTGGTGATCCGCTCGACCTTTGTCAACAGCGCGGAATTGGGCATGCCGCTGTCGGAATTTTCGAAGTTATTGACCTTGCCATGGGTCACGGGAGTGCTGGATCTGGGGACCGTGCAGGGCCTTGCCGCGACATCGGGCGAGATCAAGCGTCAAGCGGCCATGATCGGTTATATAAATGCCTTCCGCGTGTACGCCGTTATTGCCATTATTCCCTTGCCTCTGATCTGGCTGGTGCGCATGCCGAAGGGGGAGGACGCCTGATGGAGGAGCGTATGGAAGAGATTATTGTTTACCCCGCCAAGGTGGTGCGGACCATGGAGCCGGCCCTGCCCCTGGCCGAGGCGGTTGCCGTCAGAGGCAGCCAGATCGTTGAAGTCGGTAGTCTGGAGACGATGCAGCCCTGGCTGCAGGCTCACCCTCACAGAATTGACGAGCGGTTTCGCGATCACGTCATCATGCCGGGCTTTATCGACCCGCATCTGCATCCGTCCATGGCGGCTCTGCTGTTGCCCATGCATTTCACCACGGCCCTGGAATGGCACCTGCCCTGGCAGGATGTCCCCGCCATTCGGGGCAACAACGAATTTCTGGACCGCCTGAAGCAGATCGACCTGGAGACGGAGGATCCGGACGAGCCGCTTTTTTCCTGGGGCCATCATCCGATCTGGCATGGCGAAGTGGACCGCCAGACCCTGAACGGCATCTCCGCCACCCGGCCCGTCATCGTCTGGCATCGCGGCTTCCATACCCTTGTGGTCAACGACGCCGCGGTGGAATGGATGGGCATGGACGAGGCAGATGGCGAACGCCACCCCCAGGTCGACATGGCCGAGGGGCGGTTTTTCGAGACCGGGCTGTCCCTGGCCTTTCGCTATTTTAATCCTTACACCCTGGCGCCAAAGCGGTTTGAGGGTGGTTTGGACCGGTTACGGCAGGTAGTTCATCACGGCGGCCATACGACAATTGGCGACATGGCGGCGGGCATGTTTGACCTGGAAATGGAGTGGGGCGCTCTGGTCAAGGTTCTGGAACAGGAAGACACACCGTTTCGGGTGCAGATGATTCCGCCTGGCGTCGCCCTCGGCGGCGGCAGGAAGAGCGGCAGCGATTTAGTTAAAAGAACCGTCGGCCTGCGAGAGCGCAACACCCACCGCCTGCGGTTTTATGATCATGTCAAACTGTTTGCCGACGGCGGCTTTTATGCCGGTCTGATGCAATTAGGAGCGCCCGGCGCCATTGACGGCAGCGAGGGCGAGTGGATGACGCCGCCGGAAATTTTCGAAGACGTCGCGCGGACCTATTGGAATGAAGGTTTCAAGATCCATGTTCACTGTTCCGGCGATATGGGCGTGGAACTGGCGCTTGATACCCTGGAAAAGCTGCAATGGGAGCGGCCCCGCTTCAACCATCGTTTCACCATTGAGCATTTCGGCGTCTCCACGCCCGAGCAGGTCCGCCGCATGGCGGATCTGGGTGCCTTGGCCTCGGTCAATATCTATTACGTCCATGAACTGGGGGATGCCTATTGGAAGAATAAGCTGGGCCACGAACGGGCCTCGCAAATGTCCCGCCTGGGTACCCTGGCGCGGCATAACGTGACCACGGCCCTGCATACGGATTTCACCATGGCACCGGCCCTGCCTTTGAACAGCGCCTGGGTGGCGGCCACCAGGATCAGCGAAGCCGGTCATGTCATGGGGCCGGAGGAACGCCTGACCCTGGACCAGGCCCTGCGCGCGATCACCATAGATGCGGCCTATATCCTGGGTCTGGAGCACGAAATCGGCAGCATCCGGTCCGGCAAGACCGCTGATTTTACCATTCTGGAGCAGGATCCTTACGAGGTGGGCGCCGAAAATCTGCGTGAGATACCCATTTGGGGCACGGTATTCGAAGGCCGGCCATTTCCCATGGTACCGGCCAAAAAGGCCTGAACATGATCCCCGTCACGGTGGTGGGCGGCTATCTGGGGGCGGGCAAGACCACCCTGATCAATGGTTTGCTGGCTGGCGGTCACGGCCGGCGGCTGGCGGTTCTGGTCAATGATTTTGGCGCCATCAACATCGATGCCAAGCTGATCGTGGCCCATGACGGTGATACCATCGCGCTCTCCAACGGATGCGTCTGTTGCACCATCGCGGATGCCCTGGGGGACGCCCTGGACAAGGTTCTGGCCCTGGACGAGCCGCCCGATCAAATCGTGATCGAGGCCAGCGGCGTCGCCAATCCGGCTAAGATCGCCATGTATGGACAAGGCTGGCCCGGCCTGTCCCTGGACGGGGTGATTGTCGTCGCCGATGGCGAGACCGTGCAAAAGCGGGCCGTTGACAAATTCGTCGGTACAACCGTCCGTCAACAACTGGTCAGCGCTGATTTGCTGATACTTAACAAGGTGGATTTATTGTCCGACGCACAATGCGGCGCGACGAACATTTGGCTGCGGCAACAAGCGCCCGGCAGCCGGATCGTTTCGAGCCGTTTTGGCGATCTTCCGGCCGCGGTCCTGTTGGGCCAGCATACGGACGGCGGTCCACCCCTTTTCGACACCGATCACCACGACGATCAGCACGACAATCACCACGAAGATTATCGTGCAGTGCCATTCCGGACATCACGGCCCATGGACAGGGACCGCTTGCAGGCGCAGATCGCGACCTGGCCCGACAGCGTGTTGCGCGCCAAGGGATCAATTTATCTGCGCGATGATTGTCGCCATGCCTATATCCTGCAACTGGTCGGCCGCCGTCATACCCTCGAACGCGGGCCGGAATGGGGGCGGGATCAGAAGGAATCTCAACTGATTTTGATTGGCGCATCCGGTCAGATTGATCCAGCATGGCTGCGAGGTTCCCTATTGGCGGCTTGCGTATAATTTAATCCGTCGGCCTTTTTCTTGGGCTCATTCGTAAACAAACAAGCAACATGGAGGCGGACACAATGTCCCTTAGAATTAATGACGAAGCACCGAATTTCACCGCTGAAACAACGGAAGGCTCGATCAGTTTTCATGACTGGATCGGCGATGGCTGGGCCATGCTGTTTTCCCATCCGAAAGACTTCACGCCGGTTTGCACGACCGAACTTGGCTATATGGCCGGCCTGAAATCGGAATTCGACAAGCGAAACTGCAAGATTGTCGGCCTGTCCGTGGATCCGGTTGAAAACCATGCCGCCTGGGCCAAGGATATCGAGGATGTTCAGGGCCATGCGGTGACCTATCCGATGATTGGCGATACCGAGCTGGCCGTGGCGAAACTGTATGAAATGCTGCCCGCCGACGAGGCCGGCTCGTCCGACGGTCGCACCGCCGTAAACAATGCCACTGTGCGCACGGTGTTCCTGATCGGCCCGGACAAAAAGATCAAATTGTCCCTGACCTATCCCATGAGCACTGGGCGTAATTTCGACGAAGTCCTGCGAGTCCTGGATTCCTGCCAGTTGACGGCCCAGCATCAGGTCGCCACGCCGGTCAATTGGAAAAAGGGCGATGATGTGATCATTGTCCCAGCCATTTCCGATGAGGACGCAAAGGCGAAATACCCCGATGGCTGGAAGGCGCCGAAGCCATACCTGCGCTTTGTGCCTGATCCCAGCTAGCCGCAAAATTGAACCGTCCCGGGGCCGCAAATTGTCGATCGCGGCCCCGGAGGCGGTGCGAATTCGTTCATGATTGCGATTGCGGAATGATTTTTGCGTGTTTATTCGCGATTTTCATGCCCGCGCGTAACTTCGCGGATTGACCTGCTCCACACGGCGTCCTGTGCAAAACTGTTTCATTTTTCATTAAACATCTTTAGTGTCGGGATCGTTCCGGAGGTTGTCTGGGAAGAATCAGGTAACAATTAATAACCAAACTCTACCTTAATCGGGGGATTACATATGTTGAAACTTGCACTTTGTGGCGCCATCGCGGCGACCGCGTTGCTGGCCGCACCGGTCGGTTATTCATCGGCGGAAGCTAAGGTTTACAATCTTCGTTATGCTGACATCGGCCCGCCGCGCGGGCCACGCGCCGGGGCCTTGAAATGGTGGGCCGCCGAACTGGAAAGCCGCTCGGGCGGCGATATCAAAATCAAATTTTTCTGGAGCCAGTCACTGGTCAAGGGCAAGGCGACCATGAAGGCCGTGGGTTCGGGGCTATCGGATACCGGCACTGTCATCGGCGTGTACACGCCGGCAGAATTTCCGGTCTGGAATTATGCCAACACACCTTTCCTGCACTCGGATGCCTGGATCGGCATGCGCACCTGGTTCGAGATGCGGCAGAATTCGCCGGAATTGTTGAAAGAAACCACCCGGCAGAAAATTACCATCATTGCCAATAACACCACCGGTCCGGTGCAATTGCTGACTGCCAAGAAAGCCGTGACCTCCATTGGCGATCTGCAGGGCATGAAGATCCGCACCACGGGCGGCTGGACCCATTTGTTCAAGGCGCTGGGCGCGGTACCGGTGAAAATCGGTTTCGGTGAACTATATTCGGCCCTGGATCGGGGCACCATTGACGGTACCGTCAATTACACGCCCTTCGTGAAGGCCTACAAACATTATGAAGTGGCCTCCCACGTGACGGAAGCCAGCATGGGCCAGCTGCTGGGTTATGGCATTGCCATCAATACCAAACTGTTGAACGGCATGCCGAAAAAGCTGCAGGACATCATCCTGAGCACCTCCGATGAATACATGGATGTCTATGCCAAGATGTATATGGATGCCTCGGACGAAGCCAAGACAGCCATGACGAAGGGCATTGATGGCCGAAAGGTGGCTTTTCACCAGTTGAGCAGTGGCGAGCGCGCAAAATGGGTCGCGGCCGCCGCCAGCTTCAAGGTGGAGTGGATCGCAAAAATGAAAAAACGCGGCATGGACACGGACGCTTTCCTTGCCAAGTTTGATAAAATCCATGCCAAATACAAAAAGATCGTCGCGGAAAAAGGCTATCCCTGGGCTTCGACGAACTGATGTAACGGAAGAATAAGTAGAGGGACGGGGTTCCGATCCATAAGGGATCGGAACCCCGTGGTCTAAATTGTGAAGACATTGAGTTGGATAGACCGCATTTCGGTCGTAATTGCGACCACGGCACTGGTTTCCTTGATGCTGCTGGTATGTATTTCGGTATTGGGGCGTTATTTGTTCGCCATGCCAATTCCCGATGATTTGGTGTTCAGCGAGTATCTAATGATTTTCATTGTTTTTCTGCCCTTGAGCTCGGTACAAGCGGCGCGGGAACATGTCTTTGTTACGATCTTCACCGAATGGCTGCCGAACCGCAAAAAGGTCATCTTCGAAACCTTTGGTGTTTTCGTCGGCCTGATCGCCTTCTTCATCGTCACTGTCGCTGTTTACGATGACTTCGCCGATGCCTGGGAATTCCAATCCTATGTGGATGGGCCGCTGGAATTACTGGAATGGCCGCCAAAGATCGTGCTTGTTTTCGGGGTGGCGTTGTTCACCGTGCGTTTGCTGGTCGATTTGATTCAATCCATCCATGGCATTGTCACGGACACGGCAACGGCGACGCGGTCGGAAGAAGACCGTGTACTTGACGCAGAATTATAGAAATTAAGGTAGATAATGGATCCCTTTGTTCTTGGTATGCTCGGCCTGGGCGCGATGCTTGGCCTGGTTTCTCTTCGCGTACCCATCGCCTTTGGCATGGCCATAACCGGCTTTGTCGGCACGATCTTCGCGGTTGGCTGGCCCCCTGGCGAAGAATTGGATTTTGAGCGTGGTTTCGACGCCTCCTTCGCCTACGCCTCCGTTGAACCGTTTTCCTTCATCGCCTCTTTTCCCATTGTCGCGGTGCCGCTGTTTCTGCTGATGGGTTATGTGGCGTTTCACGCCGGTTTTACCCGCGATATTTATGATACCGCGCGGGTCTGGATGTCCAAGCTGCATGGCGGCCTGGCCCTGGCCTCGGTCGCCGGTTGCGCCATGTTCGCCGCCGTCAGCGGCTCTTCCCTGGCGACCGCGGCGGCCATGGGCAAGCTGGCCGTCCCGGAAATGCTGCGGCACAAATACGACCCCGGCCTGGCAACCGGCGTGGTTGCCGCCTCGGGCACTCTGGGTTCCCTGATCCCACCCTCTATTTTGATGATCCTGTATGGTATCTTCACGGAGGAATCCGTGGGCCAGTTGTTGATGGCCGGCCTGATCCCCGGCATTATGTCCGCCATGATCTATATGGTCATGGTCTGGGTCCGGGCCCGGGCCAATCCGAAATTCGCGCCGCGGGGAGAGCCGTCGTCCTGGGGTGAGAAACTCGTCGCTTTGAAGGGCACCTGGTCAATTCTGACCTTGTTCATGATCGTCATGGGTGGCATCTATTCCGGCATCGTCACCCCAACCGAAGCCGCCGCCGCAGGTGCCGCGGGCGCCTTTGTTCTAGGTTTCCTGGCCAGGCGGTTGACCTTGGCGACCGCTCGCGATGCGCTGGTGGAAACGGCGCGGCAGTCGGCCAATATTTTCGCTCTGGTTCTGGGTGCGAAATTGTTTGTCGGCTTCATCGCCCTGACCGGGGTGGCGGCTGAGTTGACCATTTGGGCCGGCCATCTGGATGTGCCTCCCGTGATGATCCTGCTGTCCCTTTCGGTCATCTACATCGTGCTGGGCACTTTCATGGACCCCTTGGGCATGATGTTGCTGACCCTGCCCGTGGTGACACCGGTGATCGCGGACCTGGGTTACGATCTGGTCTGGTTTGGCGTCATCATGGTCAAGTTCCTGGAAATCGGTCTGATTACCCCGCCTGTCGGCCTGAACGTCTATATTCTAAAAGGCGTGGTGGGTGATGCGGTGCCGTTGGAGACAATCTTCAAGGGTATCATGTGGTTCCTGGCCATGGATGTTCTGACCTTGGCCGTTCTGATCATATTCCCGGAAATCAGCCTGTGGCTGCCGTCATTGTTATTGCGTTAGAGGTGATCTGAAGATACGACGCGGCATCTTGGACGGTACCGAAGGACAGCCGCCGCGGCGAAATGTCCCAGTTGCCGGGGATGTGGCCGGCGGGCGCATGGGTTATGCTGGCATTCTGGAAGCAATTTTCCTAATAATCTGCAAGTAGAGGGCCGGAACCCGGTTCATTGTTCGTTGGATCCCTGGCGCATTTATCGTGAAAATACTGCAATGGATTGACCGCCTTCTGGTCGTGACCGCGGTCGCCGCCCTGACCCTTTTGATGCTGCAGATTTGTGTCTCGGTCACGGCACGCTATATTTTCAACTCGCCGGTTCCCGACGATTTGGTGATCAGCGAATTCCTTATGGTATTCATCGTTTTCCTGCCCCTGAGCTCGGTCCAGGCCGAGCGGGAGCATGTCTTCGTTACGATTTTCACGGAATGGATGTCGAACAATACGAAAGTGATACTCGAGACATTCGGCGTCTTTATCGGCCTGATCGCCTTCGCCGTTTTGTCCGCCGCCACGTTTGCCGATTTTAAGCACGCCTGGGACTACGGCTCCTATGTTACCGGGTTATGGGAGCTGGTCGAATGGCCGCCCAAATTCGCGGTATTTTTCGGCATTGCCATATTAACACTGCGCCTGGCCGTCGATGCGGTGCAATCGGTACGGGGTATCGTAAAAGGCACCGCGACGGCAACGCGATCAGAGGAAGACCGCGTTCTGGACGCGGAATTCTAGAGCATTTTCTGAATCTAACTACCCACCCGCTCCCCGTGCCCGTGCGCCCACAGGGTACCATTAATGGGTGGACGGGCAGGGGGAGCGGGTGGCTTGGCTACTCGATGAAAATCGAAAATGGTCTACAGCCGGGTTTCCCGGCGGATCGTGGTGCGTTCTTTTTCACCCTCCAGGAAAAACAGCTCCGTGTTGCCAAAGCCTTTAACTTCGTGAAAGCCGCGATCCTCGACGATGAAATCATCGGCAATCAGATCGTAGGTTTCCGACGACATGGTAATACGCATGGGTTCGGAGAAACTTTCCATGCGGGCCGCCATGTTCACACCGGGGCCGAAGATGTCGTAGACGTATTTCTGAATACCGACGATGGAACCAATCACCGGACCCGTGGCGATGCCGATGCGGCAATTCCAGGTCTGCCTATGGGCGGCATTGCGCCGGCCCAGATAGCGGCGGATCCGTAGGGCGACGCGGGCCATATCGGCGGCATGCTCCGGGCTCGACTCCGGCAGGCCCGAGACAGCCATGTAGGCATCGCCCATGGTCTTGATCCGCTCACAACCGAACATTTCCACGATCCGGTCAAAAGCGGAGAAAATGTCGTTCAATTCGGCAACCAGTTCGCCCGGTTCCCGGCTGATCGCCATTTCGGTGAAATCAACGAAATCCAGCAGCATGATCGTGGCGTTTTCATAGCGCTGCGGCGTCACCGTGCCGTAGTCTTTCATCTCTTCGTAGACCGAGCGCGGCATGATGTTCAACAGCAATTTCTCCACACGGTCCTTTTCCTTTTGCAATTCCCGCGTATTGCGCTCGCTAACCTCGGAATAGGATTCCAGCATGTACTCGGCGCGCTTCTGCGCCGTCATGTCACGGCATTCCACGACCGCATAGTCACTGCCGCCATCAAAAGACCGCATAGTGATTTCTAGGAATGTTGACCGCGCACCTTCGCGAACCTCGAAACTTTGACGATAGGGGCGATTTTTTTGAAGACGGTCCCGGGCCCGGTCCGCCTTGAAATCGTCCAGACGGTCGCTGAGGGGCGCATCGGCATCGTCTTTGGGCGGGCACCATTGGAAAAAGCGGCCATTCTCGAAAGTGATGCGCCAATCGGCCAGCGCCACGATGGCGACCCCAGTTTCCAGGTCTCTTAGGACATCGCCCAATTTTTCCTGTGGCAAAGCACCTGGTATCATCTGGCTCAAATTATCCATTCTAATTACTTCCGCCATTACTCATCTCCGGTGGCCGATGGCTGCAAAATTGGCGTGCCATCAATGTTTGACGATGAAACTCGCCCGGTTGTTGAAGTTTTGTACGACCTCGTTCACGTGTTCATCTTCCAGGTCGAAATCTTCCAGGGTTTCCTGAAGCAGCTCCATCATCTCGTTGAATTCACCACGCGTAATGGTGAAGCGTGAGTGCGCGCGCTCGAGCTCCTGATTGGAGTAGGATGCGGGCCCGCCCATCAGGGAGGCAATGAATTTGGTTTGATGGTCGATTTGCCGGCGCATGTCGATCGTCTCGAAATAGCGGCTCAGCACCGGCGAATCGAGAACCTTGTCGTAAAAGGCCGTAACCACCTTGTTGATGCTGCCAAAGCCGCCGTAGCGTTCAAATGTGGAAATGGTCATGTTGTTTTCCCTGCCGTTTGCCGAATGGACGGCGGTACCAATGGGCGACCGCCTGCAAATCTCAATCTAGGGGACCGCCATGTCTGTTTCGTGTCAGGGGCGGGGCGGAAATGTTTCAATTGTATCTGCTGAAGCATTTCCAATTCGGAATTGCTCGAGCAAACCAAGGGTTTATGGCCTGCGGAAAATAATGCGGCGCCTTGCTTTCAGCAAAGGCGCCGTAATTTCACCATGTGGTAACTGAGTTATTGGGGCGCGTAGGTATAACCCATGCCGCGTACGGTCTTGATGACCCGCGGTTTGGTGGGGTCTGTTTCGATCTTGCGGCGCAGGCGGGCGATACGGATATCGATGGAACGGTCAAACGGTTCCCAATTCTTGTGGTGGGCGAATTCCAACAGCTGGTCCCGCGTCAGAACTCGATTCGGGCGCTCGACGAAGGCGCGCAGCAGATCGTATTCCATGGCCGTGATGGCGATTTCCGCGCCTTCCTTGTCAAACAGCCGATGGGCGTCCAGGTCCAGATGGCAACTGCCGACGCGAATCTGCTGTTTCGGGGTCGCCGCCAACGCGCCGTCGCCAGAATTCAACCGGGTGCGCCGCAGAATGGTTTTCACCCTGGCAAACAATTCACGCAGATCCACGGGTTTTGAAAGATAATCGTCCGCGCCCATTTCCAGGCCGACAATCCGGTCCATGACATCATTGGCCGCGGTCAGCATAATAATGGGTACGTCGGAACTTTCCCGGATGAACCGCGCCAAGGTCAGGCCATCCTCGCCCGGCATGGAAATATCCAGAATAATCAGATCAATGGTTTCTCCGGACCCGATGATTTCCCGCAACGCGGCGCCATCCATGGCCGGGGTGACGCGGAAATTCTTGATTTCGAGGTATTCCCGCAGGGTGTCGCGGATATCCTGTTCGTCGTCAACGACAACAATATGATCCATGTCACCCATCATCTATCTCCCGCGTGCCGGCTATCGCCCTATTGGGTTAACCGTGCCGCGCCTTGATCCAACGAATAAACGCAATAGTAATATCATGCAGGAACGCGACGGCCATCCCATGTGCGGCCACATAAGGGGCAATTGTCTTGAAACCATAGTGGCCGTGCCCACCAACCTGTATGGGGCCGTTCATCGTTGCAAAATACATCTTTCCGCCCTCTCGCTCTCAATTCATGTCCGGGTTTCCTGGCCCGGTCCCAATTGCGATGTCGGGATAATGACGGCCTGCAATTTCAGAGATGTGTCGGAACGAGCACGGTTTTGTTTCAATTGTTTCAATGAAGCGGATTTGCCGGCAGTTGAGCCTCCAAAATACGCAGGACAAGTTCCCGCACGTCGCTGGGCGTAATTGGTTTTTCGATGTAGGGGCGGCCGGACTGTCGAAGAAATTCGTCCATATCCGCGCTTAACGTATCGCCGGTCAGAAACCCGACCCGTTGCAAAAGTTCGGGCTGCTCGGCCTGCAAACGCCGGAACAGGGCCGGTCCGTCAAGTTCGGGCATGCGCAAGTCGCTGAGAATAATATCAAAAGACTGTTCAGCCATAAGTGCAAGGCCCCCAATTCCGTTGTTGGCAATGGCGGTGCGATGGCCGTCAATTTCCAGGATGTCGGCGACCAATTCAGCGACGCTGGTTTCATCATCAATGATCAGAACAGCCAGGCTGGCCGCCGCTTCGGTCGGTTTCGGCATCGCCGGGCCGGTATCCCAATCGCCGACCACGGCCGGCAGCCGCATGATGAACGAGGCGCCCTGGTCCGGCGCGCTTTCCAGTTTGATCCGCCCGCCATGGGATTGCAGAATGCGATGGCACAAGGCCAGGCCGATCCCGGTCCCATCACCAACTTCCTTGGTGGTGAAAAACGGCTCAAAAATGCGCCGGCGAATGTCATCGGGGATACCTGGACCATTATCCTTGATTTTTACCACGATAGCGTCTTCCCGCGCCCGGTACTGGGTGGTCATGGTCAACTGGCGCGGACCATCAACTTCCCGCAGGGCCTGTTCGGCATTGACCATCAGGTTGATAAAGACTTGCACGATTTGGTCCGCATCCACCAATACCTTGGGCAGGGTCGCCGCCAGATTGAGAGAAATCTTGATGTCCGATGCGCGCAACGAGTAACTGGCCACTTCAAGCGCCAGGTCGATCAGATCATTGACGTTTGCCGCGCTGCTTTCCCGCGGCTGTTGGCGGGCCATGGACAGGAAGGTCCTGACGATCCGGGCGCAACGGTCGGCGGAACTTACGATCCGCTCGGCCCGGGCAGTGACAGCCGGATCCGTGGCGGTTTCCTGCAGCAACAAGGCCTGGCCAACGACCACGGACAGCGGGTTGTTCAATTCATGGGAGACGCTGGCCAACAACTCCCCCATGGCGACCATCTTTTCGCTCACATGCAGGGCTTCCCGTTGGCGGACCATCTCTTGTTCAAGAGTGCGGTATTCCGTTAAATCAAGGATCGCCGAGATCATGATTTTCTCGCCTTGATTTTCCACCATCCGTCCAGAATAGGAACCCCAAAACGCCTTACCTTCACCGTCAATGAATTGTATGGGTCGGTCCTGCACCAGGCCCGTTTCCTGCAATTCCGCCCAGACATTGTCCCGATCACTTTTGTCGGCCCAATAATCCCGGGCCACCATGTTGGATCCTTCCTGACCACGCTTAAACAATTGTTTCGAAGCGGGGCTTTCGTACAAAATGATGCTGTCATGGCCACGGCTGACCGTAATGGGCGCCGGGCAGCTCTCCAGAATCTGCCGCACCGATGCCTCGCTGTCCCGCAGCGCACGTTCCATGTCCTTACGGCTGGACATATCGATTATGGTCACGACCGTGCCGCCCTGCCGGGTCGGTTGCGAAGAGAATTGATACCAGGTCCCATCGGCAAGCCTGTATTCAAAGCCAAGCCTGGCCAGGCCCGACGTGCGGTCGGCCAGGTGATCCCGCAAAAATGCTTCGATCTCCGATTTCTCGCCATAAAATTGGCCCCGCTCGGTGCCCACGCGGATCAAGTCGTCAAAGGCTAAACCGGGCTTGATGATGTCCGCGCAAATCTGGTTGAATTCAAGAAACCGGCTGTTGAACAACACAAGGCGATCATCACCGTCATAGAGGGCAAACCCTTCCGACAGGGATTCGATGGCGTCCTCCAGGGTCTCGTTGGCCCGCGCCGTAGCTGATGCCCGTTCTTGTTGCTCCGTCAGATCCAGGATCGAGGTTATATGGACTTCCCGGCCTTCGTGCATGATCAGCTTGGAATTGCAGGAGATCCAATAGGCCGAACCATCGGCGCGTTTGTAGTGGATCGGCCGGTTGCGAAGTTCACCTGTACGGCGCAGTTCAGCAAGAAACTGCCCCCGATCATCGGGATCAGCGTACATATCCTGGACCTTGAAGTCGAAATCTGGGCGCCATTGCCGGCCAAACAGGGTCGAAGCCGCGGGGCTTTCATACAGCACGCGCCCCGTCTCTACGTCCACCAGGATGACCGGCAGGGGATGGCTTTCCACCAGCATGCGAAAATGCTCCGCGCTCTCACGCAATTCCCGCTCCAGCTCCGTACGTTCAGATATTTCCGAAAGAGTGACCACCATGCCGCCCTGGCGCGTCGGCCGTTTGGAGCATTGGAAGCAACGCCCGTCGTTTTGGGTATATCCATAATTGAGCATTGGCTTGCCCTGAAGCCGGACAGCCTTGTGCTGCTCGATGAAGGCTTCCATTTCGTCATCGCTGTCAAAGTATGTGTCGCGTGAAGCGCCTACTCTAACCAAATCTTCCCAATGCATGCCCGGCTTGATGAGATCCTTACAAGGCCAATTGTAGTCAACATACCGGCTGTTGCAGGCCACCATCCGGTCATCCCGGTCATAAAGGGCAAAGCCCTCGGACAGGGATTCAATCGCATCTTCCATGGTTTCGTTGGCGCGGGTCAGGTCCAACTCCCGGTCCTGTTCCGCTGTCAGGTCGGTGATTGACGCAATGCTGACTTCCCGCCCCTGATGCATGATCAGATTGGCATCCACGACAACGCGGAACAGGGTGCCGTCGGCGCGTTTGAAGGGCATCAATTTGTTGTGCAGTTGTCCCGTGCGCTGCAATTCAGTGACAAACTGCGCCCGATCCGTGGAATCGGCATACATATCCTTGGCCTTGAAATTGATATCCGGGTCCCACTCACGGCCCAGCATGGCCGATGCCGCCGGGCTCTCATACAGCATCCGTCCGGATTCCATATCCACCAAAATAACCGGCAGGGGATGGCTTTCGACCAGCATGCGGAATTGCGCGGCGCTTTCCCGCGATTCCTGCTCCAACTTCTTCTGGCCGTGAATATTGGTGATCAAAATGACACGGCCACCTTCCGAGGTTGGCGCAAAGGTCGCCCGCACCCAGTAACCGGCATGCATCTTCAATTCCGCACCCATGCCGCTGGGGTCGCTTATGCGGTCAAAAATTCGTTCGGCCCAGGCTGGGGTCTGTTCGGTCGGTTCGCCATCGAAAATCTCGATCTTGGTCAGGAATTCCGCGGCCAGGAACTTCCGTGACTTGCCGATAAAATGCTCCGGATCATGGCCTGTCGCCTTGGCCATCATGGTGTTGCAGGCAACGACATTGTCATCACTGTTGAAAACACAAAAGCCGCCATCGATGAGTTCAACAGCTTCCTGATAGGCCTGCTGTTGCTCTTGTTGCGCCGCCTCGGCCATAATTTCCGCATTGATATCGGTCATGCAACCCGTCAGCACCGCCGGCTCCTCAACGCGATGAATATCGTCTCGATACCAGCGGTAGTCGCCGTCCAGGGAACGAAGCCGATAGGAGCATTTTGTCCGATCGCCGGGGCCCAGGGAGCTGCAGCTTTGGCGATAGCCCGACAAGTCGTCGGGATGTATTTGGCGGTCGCGATAGCCGTCACGGGACAACATCCGATCAACGGAATGACCGGTCAGGGATTCAAGGTTTTCGCTGATGTAGGTTGGGGCAAAGTCGTCATCGGTGGCCGCCGCATAAAGGATTACTGGCGAGTGTGCGGCCGCCAGCGCCAACAGTTGCGCGCCCTCTGTTGGCGACGGCGGCGTTTGCAATGAACTCATGGCGGTATCCTCTGGCTTCGTCATCTATGCGAATGGCGCGGCGTATATCCGCGCAATGCTATCATATACGCAAACATGTTGGCTTTTCCGCTGGGTCCGCAAGCCGAGAGACTGCTAAGCTTTACGAAATAGAAATTCTGGGGAGCTTGCCGTGAGCCGCCGCGTCGCGCTGATTACCGATACAAGTTTACACCTTGGCCCTGATTTGGCCCGCATTCTGGCCAAGCGGGACCATGATCTGGTGCTGGGCAATCCCTTGCCGGGTTTGGTTGAAGAGGTTGAGGCGCTGGGCGCCAATGTGGTCGCGCTCGACGGCATGGAAGACTTGGGCGACGGCAGCGCCATTGCCCGGTTGATCGCCGCGGGGCTGGATCGTTTCGGCCATTTGGATGCGGCCTGTGTGCGTACCGGCGTGATCATCGGCGGCCGCCTGATGGATGCCAGCCTGGAGCAGCTGCAAACCCTGCAACGGGCCAATCAGGAAGCTGTCTTTCATGCCTTGCAGGCGCTGATGGGTGTCATGGTTCCGGCCGGCAAGGGCCAAATTGTCATCGTGACATCCGCCACCGGAAAGCGACCGATGCCCAATACGGCATTGTATTCAGCGACCCGCGCCGGCGCCAACATGATGGTCAAGGCCGCCGCGATGGAAGTCGCCAGCAAAGGCGTGTCCATCAACGCCCTGGGTACGGCGTATCTCGACTATCCCGGTTTCATCAAGGCGACGGGATCGGACGATCCGGAGATCCGCAAACGGGTGGAGGCCCAGACACCCATGCACCGTTTCGGCCAGCCGGCGGAAATCGCCCATTTCGCCGCCTCCCTGCTGGATGGCGGTAACCAGTTTCAGACCGGACAGTTTTTTTCCCTAAGCGGCGGATGGAGTGATTAATCCCCATGGCGGAGCAGCCCGACACAATCGCGAACACAGCGCAGTTCGAATATTGGAATGCAACAGCCGGCGATAAATGGACGGAAAACCAGAAGGTATCCGACCGGCTGTTAAGCACCCTTGCCGAACGTCTGTTTCAACACGCCGCCATTCAGCCCGGCGAAATGGTCATGGATATCGGCTGCGGTACAGGCGCCACGGCGCTATTCGCCGCCAGGGCCGTCGGTCCGGACGGCGGCGTGCTCGGTATCGATCTGTCCCACGCCATGCTAGGGCTGGCCCGAACCCGGGCCGAGGCTGGGGGCGAGGCGGCGAACCTGGTGTTGGAAATTGCCGATGCGCAAAGCCACGCCTTTGCCCAAGGTACCTTCGATCTGCTGCAGTCACGGTTCGGCGTGATGTTTTTCGATGACCCGACAGCCGCATTTGCCAACCTGTTGGGCGCATTGCGGCCCGGCGGACGGCTGTGTTTTGTCTGCTGGGGGCCGTTGGCGAAAAACCCTTGGTTCAAGATCCCCCGCGATGCCGCGGTCAAGTTCCTGGGCCCACCGAAAGCCGCGCCGCCGCATGCCCCCGGCCCGCTGGCTTTTTCAGACACGGATTATGTTGACCGAATCTTGTCGGCTGCCGGGTTCGCGGAAATTCAAATCAACACCGAGGCGTCCGAACTGGTTCCCCCGTCGACTGTCGCCGATGCAGCTACTGGCGCCTTGAGCCGGGGACCGGCCGCCAGGATGATCGGCGTGCATAAGCCACCACCCGAAACCGTCGCCGCCATCCGGGCGGAGATAGAGAGGGGGCTATCGCCATATTATGTTACCGATAATCCCAGGGTACCGGCCTATCTGCATTTCGTATTGGCCCGGCGCCCCGAATGACCGATCTGCATTGGTTGTCCATTGATGAAGTCGGCGCGCGCCTGCGCCGGGGTGATATCGGCGCGGTGGAATTGACCCAGGCCATGTTGGACCGGATCGGCGCCCTGGACGGAAAATTGAACGCCTATATCACGGTAACTGCTGAACTTGCCCTGGCTCAGGCGGATGTGGCCGAGAAGGAGTTGCATGCCGGCGAGGATCGCGGCCCGTTGCATGGCATACCGATTGCGCTCAAGGATCTGTTGGCGACCCAAGGTATCCCTACCACCTTTGCCTCCCGCGCCTATGCCGACGATATTCCGGATTTCGATGCGACGGTCGCGACCCGCCTTGCCGATGCGGGCGCGGTGTTGTTGGGAAAAACGAATTTGTCCGAGGGGGCAGCTAATTCCTCGTCCCAATCCTCGGCTTTCGGCGGTCCGTGCAACCCCTGGAATACCGACTATATCACCGGTGGTTCTTCGGGCGGCTCGGCGGCGGCCGTGGCCGCCGGTCTGGCGTACGCCGCGATCGGCAGCGATACCGCCATGTCGATCCGTCAGCCCGCCGCCTTGTGTGGAATTGTCGGCCTGAAGCCGACGTTCGGCCGGGTCTCGAAACATGGCGCCATGGTGCTGTCGAACTCTCTGGATCATCTGGGTCCCATGACCCGGGGCGTGGCTGATGCGGCGGTGATCTTGCAGGTCCTGGCCGGTCATGACCCCGCCGACCCGGACAGCGCGGATCTGCCCGTGCCTGAGTATTCCGCCGCCCGACCGTCGGTTCTCGGTACCAGGCTGGCCATCCCGCGGGAAGATTTTTTCGCCAACACCGATAGCGAATGGGCCGCCGCCACGGAACGGGCGATCGAGCTGTTTCAGTATCACGGGGCATCGGTCGAGGAGATCAAGCTGCCCGACCTGGAACTGTTCAGCCATGCCGCGAATCTGATAATCGCGGTTGAAGCCGCCGCTTTCCATGCGCAGCGGTTCCGCGACAGGCCGGATGATTTCGGTCCGACATTGCGCCGGGTGATCGAGGCGGGGCAGAGCCACGACGGCGTCGCATATGTTAAGGCGCAGCAAATTCGCCAGCAGGTAAAAGCCGCCATCATAGCGGCCTTCAAGGGCTATGACGCCATGGTGCTGCCGACTACGGCGCTGCCGGCTTGCCCAATCGTCGAGGATGACCCGGCCCTGCTGCGCACCCGGGCCCACAATACCCTGCCCTTTAACGCCCTGGGGTGGCCCGCCATATCAGTGCCCAGCGGGTTCTCCGAAAATGGCCTGCCCATGGGTTTGCAGATCGTCGGACAACCGTTTGCCGAGGGCAAGGTCCTGGCCCTGGCCAAGGTCTATGAGCAAGCCACGCCATGGCACAAGGAGCGGCCGAATATTTAGAGGTCGGCGTATTTGTCCAGAATATCGCGCCAGTTCTTGACGTCATCGGGATTGGAAATTCTGGTCGCCAGGCCGGCCATGGGCGTGACCGGGACCAGAATGCGGTTGACGCCGGCGGCGGCCAGCGCCGGGATCTGGTCCATGTCATCGGGCAAGGACGTAGTGATTTCCAGGGCGTCGGGATCGCGGCCATTCTCCTCGGCGGTTTTTCGCGCCAGGGCGACCAGTTCGGGGGCCGCGCCCCTGGCCGGGAACCAGCCATCGCCCAAACGCCCCGCCCGACGTGCCGCCACTTTCGTATGGCCGCCGATAATTATGGGGACAGAGCCGTTGACCGGCTGCGGACGGCAGTAAATATTTTTGAACTTGGCGAATTCACCGTCGTAGGTGGCTTTCTCCTGGCTCCAAAGCGCCCGCATGGCGCCGACATAGTCGTCCGTTCTGGCACCCCGGTCGTCGAAGGGCACGCCAAGAGCTTCGAACTCCTCGCGCATCCAGCCGACGCCGATGCCCAACAACACCCGTCCGCCCGACATGAAATCCAGGGTGGCGATCTGTTTCGCGGTGATCACCGGATTATGCTGGGGTAGGATCAGGATGCCCGTGGCCAGGTTAATGCGGGACGTCGCCGCCGCCACATAAGCCATCCAGATCAGCGGATCCGGCAGGGGTACGTCGTCGTGGCCGCCGGCCATTTTGCCGTCATCTGAATAGGGATAGGCGGATTGGTAGCCCTCCGGCACAACGGTATGCTCAACCGTCCAGGCGGACTCAAATCCGGCCTCCTCCCCCGCTTGCACCAATTCCACCGCCTTGGCGGGGTCGATGTAGCGACCTGTATTGCAATAGCGTAATCCGAATTTCATGGCTCAAACTCTCCCGTGGTGATTTTTCGCCATCATGGGCGCGGTGGTTGCGGTAATCAACCTCCCCCCAGCAGTATTGTTCCCGCCATCCAGAACAGCCGCAGGCCGAGGAAGGTCAGCAAAATGGTCAGGGCGATGCGGAAACGGTTGTCGCCCATGCCGTGCAGTACTCTGCGTCCGACCAAGGTGCCCAGAAACCCCGTGACGATCATCGCCGCGACCAAAGGCAAATAGGGCAGGTAGTTGAAACCTAGAACACCGAAAACAGCAATTTTCAAGCCATGCTGGAAGACCATGCAGGCAGCTTGCGTGCCCACGTGGCTCATACGGTCCAGGTTCAAGGTCTTGATGACGGCGGCGACAAACGGCCCGGTGCCACCGATGAACATGGTCAGGAAGCCCGAAACGGCGCCGCCCAGAACCAAAGTCGCCCGGCCCAGGCCGACCGATCCCTTGCTCCACGCCGACCACAGGACAAAGGTGCCGACCGCCGCGAATAACAGCCAGTCCGGCAGACGCACGGCGATCAGGCCGCCGATTATCGCGCCGGCCGAACCGCCCAGGGTCATGGGCAGCAGCACCGGTAGATGGATGTGTCGGGCCATGACCGCCGCCCGCGAGATGTTGGAGCCGACCTGCACCACGCCATGCACCGGCACCAGGGCGGCGGCGGGCAGGATGGTGGCGATCACCGCCAACAGCACCATGCCGCCGCCCAGTCCAAACGCGGCCGAGATGAACGACGTCACCGCGCTCAACGCCACCAGCACCAGGGCCAGCCAGAGTGATAGATCGCCCGGTAGCAGACCGGCCCAGTCGAACCCGCTCAAAGTGAAGCCTTACGAAGCGGCATCAAGTCGATAGATCCGGGTGGCGGTGTCGTGAAACAACTTGGCCTTTTCGTCGGCGGTATAGTTTGCCGTCAGACGCTTGAAGCTGTTCCACAGCACATTGTAGCTGCAGGTACACATATCGACGGGAAAATTGGACTCGAACATGCACCGATCGGCGCCGAACTGTTCGATGGTGTGTTCGTAATAGGGCCGAGTCGCCTCCATCAGCTCCTCGGAGGAAGGCGGACGATCCTTATCGTGCCAGCCGAACCCGTTCAGCTCCATATTGATGCCGCCCAGTTTTGCGACAACGTTCTGACAGCTCGCCAGATCGGTGATATCGGCCTGCCACTGGGAGAAATTTTCCTGCAGCTTGCCGGCATATGGCCCGATGCCCACGGGGCCGCCGAAATGATCAAGGATAATGGTGGTATCGGGAAAGGCCTGGGCCAGTTCCGTCAACTCGCTGATCTGGGTGTGATAGCACCAGCCTTCGAAGCTCATGTTTAGGCGGGCCAGATGGGCGAAGCCGGCACGGAAATTTGCCTGACTGTATAAATTCTTCGGCGGTTCGCAGCGGGCATCGGGCACGTCGGGCGATGCATCCCAGGTGCAGGAATGACGAATGCCGCGAAAACGGCCACCGCCCGCCACCACGTGGGCCTCCAAAACGGCGGCCACGTCGTCGCCCAGACACAGATCGGCGTGACCGACGATGCCGGCTGCGACCCGCGCCTTGCCATACAGGCCAGATGCGCTCATGGCGGCGATGCCATTGACGAACGTGGTTTCGTTGACCATGCGCATGGGCGAGGGGTCATTGACGTCGATCATGGCGCCGCATTCGATAAACACAGTGGACACCACGTTATGGCCGCAATTCAGATCCTCCAGGATCTCATCCAGCAGATAGCGGTGCGCCACGCGGGTGTGGTTGAATTCCCAAAGATGGTGGTGGGGATCGCAAATCGGCAGATCGGGATCCAGGGTTTCCTCAGCTCCCAATGCCAGCCAATCGTAATTTGTCGCTTTCGTCGCCATGCTCGTTTTCCTCCCATTAGAATTGGCTACCAATTTTCGTCAGTGAGCCTGTTTGGTCAAGGTGATATGATACCCGAAGAAACATTCAAGATAGAGCCGCCATGTCCGATACACCGAACACCAACCCCGACAACGATGCCCTGATCGATGGCATTACCAATCTGCTGTCGCCCCTGCTGAACGGTATGGAAGCCCTCAGCTATGTGGCGCGCAGGCTGCATCCGCCCCACCTGGCGGAGCTGGCGGCCAGTGTAGCGGGTATTGATGATCCCTTGCGCCAGGGGCTTGCAGCCTTTCGCGCCCTGACCTGGCCGGAGCATTTGTCGGATTTCGCCAAGAATATGGAAGCGGCGGCAACCTCCGTGTGCTTTGGCTTCGACGGCTTACGGGAAGCGGCCGCCGCCCCCGATGGCACTTTTCAGGCCTATCGGGCAATCCGCCAGAACACCAAGGCCTATGCCGCATTGTATCCGGCGGCCACCATGCTGCCGCCCATCAACCGCTTTTTCCTTGATGATGCGGGGCGGGAGGACGAGGCGTTGGCGGACAAACTGGCCAACGCCGATGGCGGCCGGGACAACGTCGGCATCATGCATGCCAATAACGACAAGGACAGCCGGGGCGGCTTTTCCATGTATGTGCCGGAATATTATGACCCGGACGTCGCCTATCCCCTGATCATCGGACTGCACGGGGGCAGCGGCCACGGCCGGGATTTTTTGTGGACCTGGCTGCGGGAGGCGCGCGGGCGGGGCGCAATCCTGATCACGCCCACATCGCGAGGCGGCACCTGGTCATTGATGGAGCCCGAGGCCGACAGCGCTCATATCGAGGGGCTTGTGAAGTTCGCCGGGGATCAGTGGAACATCGACCCCGACCGTCTGTTGCTGACCGGTATGAGCGACGGCGGCACCTTCACCTATGTCTCGGGACTGGGCGAAGGATCTCCGTTTACCCATCTGGCCCCGATCTCGGCCTCGTTTCACCCCCTGTTATTGGAAATGATGGACCCGACCCGCATCAAAGGGCTGCCGGTCTATCTGACCCACGGCGCCCTGGACTGGATGTTCCCGATCCAGATCGCCAGAGATGCCCAGCAGGCCCTGACGGCGGCGGGCGCGGACTTGCACTACCGTGAAATCGAAGATCTATCCCACACCTATCCCAGCGACGAGAATACCCGCATCCTGGAATGGTGCCTGCAAAGCTGAGTTTTAGGGCCTTTCCGTTTGAAACGGAAACGCCAAGCCAGCCCGCTCCCCTGAGCGAACGGAGACATAGGTAACAGTTTAGCCCACTGACATGGGTAACAGATTTTGCCTTGCCAAGCAATGGCGCGGCTGCCAGGGGTGGCGCGGCGCCGTCATGGCGGACGGGCCAGGCGGGCATCTTGAAATCACCATTGGTGGGATGGCCCATGGTCTGCATGATGCCCCGGCGTTCGAAGTCCGGATCGTTTTGCAGCTCGTCCGTATCCAATACCGCGCCGGCCGGAATGCCTGCGGCGCCGACCAGGCGCATGGCTTCGTGCTTGTCATGCTGGCGGGTCCATTGGGAAACCATCTCATCGATCTCGTCTTCCCGCTCGGCCCGGATGGCCCCCGTGGCATAGTTTGGATCGTCGATCAGATCTTTCCGTCCGATCAACTCCAGCAACCGTTGCCAGTGGAGCGGATTTGCCCGCGAGGTATAGATATAGACATAGTCGTTGGGCCCGCCCGGTTTGCAGGGAAATATGCCGCACGGGGGATTGGCGCCCGATAGCAGTTTTGCGCCGGCCCGGGGCGCGGCTTTGTTGAAACCGGCTTGCGATGCAAAGGCGACGCGAATGTAGTGCAGCATGGCGTCCTGCATGGCCAGTTGCAGGCGCTCTCCCTTGCCGTTGTCCTTGCGCCGATACAATGCACCCAGGATGGAGATGGTCAGCAACATCCCCGTGCCGGTATCGCCCAAGGTCGCGCCCGGCTTCACCGGCGGCTGGTCGGGCTCACCCGTGATGCTCATAACGCCGCCACAGGCCTGGGCGATCATATCAAAGGCCAGATTGTTCTCGAACGGGCTGCCCTCGCCGAAACCCTTGACCTGGGCATGGATCAAGGCGGGATTGACCTCCCGCATGACATCGTAGCCCAGGCCCAGGCGTTCTATAGCGCCGGGCGCGAAATTCTCGACCATGACGTCGGCGTTCCGGGCCATGTCCTTGACCAGTTCGACACCGCGCGGATCTTTCAAATTCACCGTGACGGATTTCTTCGAGGCATTGAACAACAGGAAATACCAGGAATCCTTGCCCGGCGGCTCGGCGAAGGAACCGCGCCCGGGATCGCCGCCTTTGGGGTTTTCCACCTTCACCACTTCCGCGCCCAGCCAGGCCAGGGCCTCGGTACAGGAGGGGCCCGCCTCGAACTGGGTCAGATCCAGAATTTTAACGCCGTTCAGACAGCCCGGGCCGCCAAGTTCCTCGCTCATGTTTCCTCACTCCAAATTTCTTGCTGTTGTTTGCATTTTGACAGCAACCGGATAGAAAGGTAGTGGAATCATTTATGGGAGGAATTACGACATGATCTACGAATTACGCATTTATCACTGCGTGGCGGGCCGCCTGCCGGACCTGTTGAAGCGTTTTGAAACCATCACCCTGCCCCTGTGGGACAAACACGGCATCCGGCAGGCCGGCTTTTGGACCACGCTGGTTGGTGAGTCCAATCAGGACCTGACCTATCTGCTGGCCTGGGAATCCATGGCCGAGCGGGAACAGAAATTCGGCGCCTTTGCCACCGACCCCGAATGGCTGGAAAAACGTGCCGAGACGGAAGCCAACGGCCAGATCGTCGCCTCCCTCAGCAGCCAGTTCCTGGCCCCGACCAGCTTTTCATCCGTCAAATAACCGACGGCGTGATCGCCGCGCAGCCGGACCCGCGTTGGCAAACGAGGTACCGGCGCGACTGGATTTTGGTGTTTTGCGGTTAATTGCGTAGCCCGAGGGTGTGAAAGCCACTTGGTTTTGCAAATTTGGCGGGAAGAGGAAACATCCTTGTCATTCAAAATGATCGTGTTGCCGGGCGACGGCATTGGACCGGAGGTTACGGCCGAGGCTGTGCGTGTCCTGGAATGGTTCCGTGAACATCGCGGTCTGGTCGTGGATGTCCGCCATGAGCAATACGGCGCGGCGGCTTATCACCAACAAGGCGCCATCATCACCGATGAAGTGATGGCGGATCTGATCGCCGTTGATGCGGTCCTGTTCGGCGCCACGGGCGGCCCGGAATTCGATGAAGTTCCCATGGCAGCGCGGCGCCAGGGCAGTCTGTTGCGTATTCGCCGGCATATGGAGGTTTTCGCGAACCTGCGCCCGGTGATCGGATATGACGAATTGGCGGATACGGTCTCCTTGAAGCCGGAGGCGATCCATGGCGTCGACATGATGATTGTGCGGGAATTGAACGGCGGTATCTATTTCGGCACCCCGCGCGGCGTGGCGCAATCGCCAAACGGTATGGAGCGGGGCGTCAATACCCTGGTCTATGAAACTCCGGAAATCGAGCGCATCGCCCGCTTCGCCTTTGATCTGGCCAAGCAGCGCGGCGGGCATATGCATTCCATCGATAAATCCAACGTCCTGGAATGCCACCAGTTGTGGCGCAAGGTTGTCACCCGCGTGGGGGCGGAGGAATATTCGGAGGTGCCGCTTGAACACATGATCGTGGACAATTGCGCCATGCAGGTGATCCGCGACCCGAAACAGTTCGACGTCATGCTGGCGGACAATATGTTCGGCGACATTCTCTCGGACCTGGCGGGCGCCATATCAGGTTCCCTCGGGATGCTGCCCTCGGCCTCGTTAAGCGTGGCGGATGAAAACGGGCGCCGCCGGGCCCTGTACGAGCCGGTGCACGGCAGCGCGCCGGATATCGCCGGCCAGGGCATCGCCAATCCGCTGGGCGCGATCCTCAGTCTGGCCATGGCCATCGAACTGTCGTTTCACAGTCCGGACGATGCCGGGATATTGCGCCAGGCCGTACGCAGCGCCCTGGCGGCCGGCGCGCGTACCCCCGATATTCAGGGCGGCCACCCAACCACCGCCGGCACAACCGAAATGACCGATGCGGTGTTGCATGAATTGCATCGCCTGCATGATATGTGATGAAATGACGATTAATCAGAAACCATAATTGCGAAAGGCCATCAAAATGCCCAAAGGCGTAATTTCCGCGGATTGCCATATCGACCTGATCTGGTTGCCCGCCGACCTGTTTACCGACAATGCGTCCGCCGCCATGAAGGAGCGCATGCCCTATGTGACCGATGGCCCCAAGGGACCGACCTGGGTCTCCAAGAACGGCGGTCAATTCGGTCTGCAAAACGGCATGGGTTCGGCCGGACGCGAGTATGTCCCCGGTGTCATCCACCGCTCGGACCGCATGGCGGAACAGGGTCTGTTTGAAGATGGCAAGAACGGCATTCGCCGCCTGACCGAACCCGATCTGCGCATCAAGGACCAGGACCTGGACGGCGTCGCGGGTGAGGTTCTGTACGGCATTCTGGGCGGCGCGGCGCGTCTGAACGACCCGGACGCCTCCATTGTCATGATGCAGATCTACAATGATTGGCTGGCGGAATTCTGCGCCACCCATCCCAACCGCCTGGCCGGTATCGCCTCCATCCCAGGCCATGATATCGACGCGGCGGTAGCGGAGATCGAGCGCGTGGCCAAGCGTGGCGCCCTCAGCGGTCTGGAAATCCCGACCATTCCCGGCGGCAAGCCTTTGTACCATAAACATTGGCATCCGGTGTTCGCGGCGGCGGCGGCCTCTAAATTGCCGCTGCATTTCCACACCGGCGGCGCCACGTCACCGGACTATGAGTCCATGGAACCTTTGGAGGCGCGGCAGGCTTTTGCCGTCTTTATCACCGGCTTTCAGATGTATATGTCCAACAAACTGATGGAGATTGTTTTCGGCGGCACGTTGGAGATGTACCCGGACCTGAAGGTCGTCATTGCGGAAAGCGGCATCGGCTGGATCCCGTACATTCTGGAACATATGGATCTTGAATGGGAAGATCAGTTCAAGGACCTGACTTTGAAGATGAAGCCGTCGGAATATTGGTACCGGCAATGCTACGCCACGTTCCAAAGCGATCCGGTCGGCATGCAGCTGGTCGATCAACTGGGCGAGGACAACATCATGTGGGGTTCCGATTTCCCTCATCCCGATGGCATCTGGCCTGATAGTCAGGAATTTATCGAGCGGGAAATGGGTCATCTGCCTGACGCGATCCGGCAGAAAACGACCTATGACAATGCCGCCAAACTTTACGGCTTCCCGAAGTAGTGAAACCGACGCCATGGAATGAAGCCACCACCCTTGCCGATCTGCCGCGCCTTGCGGCCGAGAGGTGGGGGGACCGGGTGGCGCTGTCTTTCAAGGGCCGGGGAGAGACCTTCGGTGAATTGTCGGAAACGGTTGATCGGGTTGCCCGCGGCCTGATCGCCGCTGGCATTGCGCCCGGTGACCGGGTTGGCGTCTGGCTGAACAACTGCCCGGAATGGATCCATCTGCAATTCGCCATCGCCCGCATCGGCGCCATTCAGGTGCCCATCAACACCCGCTTCAGAACCGCCGATGCGGCCTATATCGTCGGGCAGGCGGAATGCAGCACCTTGATCACCCACGATACCTCCGGCCCCATCGACTATTGGGCCATGACGCGGGAGATGGTGCCCGACAGGGAGCGGCGCGAAGATGGCGGTATCCAGTCCAATGATTTTCCCTTTCTTCAAAGGATCATCATCAAGACCACGGACGGAGGGACCGATGCGCCGTTCGGAACCAGCCATTATCGCGATCTGATCCGGGACCCCGAGGTCGCTCTGGACGCCGAATTGGAGCGGCGCGCGGCAGAGGTGGATCGGGATGATCCAGCCTTTATCATGTATACCTCCGGCACCACGGGGTTTCCCAAAGGCGTTGTGCGCGGCCATGGCTTTCTGCGCAATCAGGTGGACCGGGTTCGGGTTCTGGGCACCACGGAAGTGGACGTGGTTTATAATTACCTGCCCCTGTTCCATATCTTCGGCTATCTGGATGGACCCATGCTGTCCATGGCCACGGGCAACCGGCAGATCCTCGCTGAAACCTTTGATCCGGAGGTTTGTCTGGACGCCATCGAGGCCGAGGGCGTGACCCAGCTGTCGGGTTTTGAAACCCACGTAAAAGGCTTGGTGGAAGCTCAGAAACGTCAGGCGCGGGATATATCCTCCCTGCGCACGGGTATTTTCGGCGCCGGTACCAACAGCGCCGTGCCCATCATGCGCGAGGCGCTCGACATATTGGCGCCCATGAAGCCGGTCACCGCCTATGGCATGACCGAAATCGGCGGCAACGCCTGCCTGTCCTTTCTGGATTCCACGCAAGAGCAGATCTGCGAGACCTCCGGCCATCCCTGCGACGGCTTTGATTTTCGCGTTATCGATCCCGACACGGGGCAGGATCAACCCTTTGATACACCCGGCGAGATCATTCTGAAATCATATAACCTGATGCAGTGTTATTACAAAAAGCCCGAGGAAACCGCCAATGCCTATGATCAGGACGGCTGGTTTTACAGCGGCGACATGGGCTATTTGCGAGCCGACGGTTTTCTGCGTTTTCTGGGCCGTTACAAGGACATGTTGAAGATCGGCGGCGAGAATGTGGACCCCATGGAAGTGGAGGCCTATTTGCAGGGCCACGGCGATGTCGCCGATGTCGCGGTGGTGGGCCATCCCGATGAACGCCTGACGGAGGTCGCGGTTGCCTTCGTCGCGCCCAGACCGGGGCGAAATCCCAGCGAGGCGGATATCCTGGAATTCTGCCGGGGCCGGATCGCTTCGTTCAAGATCCCCCGGCATGTCCTGTTCCTGCCCGAACTGCCGATGACCTCCACCGGCAAGGTGCGCAAGACGGAATTGCGGGAGCAGGCTCTGGAAGCCCTACAGCCGGCCTAGAGCTACCTGCGTTCATTCGAACGCGGCCAAGTTGCTCTAATCCCTCAGAATAGATCAAGTTATCTGCACAAAATTGATTCCAATTTCATGCAGCTTGATCTAGCCCACGGACTTGCTGCATCAATGCCTCGGCATGGGTGGTGCCCGTTGCCTTGATTTCCAGACCGGCGGCCCGGAGCGCGCGGGCGGTCCAGGTGTTGCAGGTATTGAGAAGGTGGAAGCTGCCTTTTGCCGGATAAAAGCCGCTGGATTTATAAAGGCCCGGCGCGGAGGCTGAAACCCGCGGATTGCCGGCGCGGTCGAAACTGTCATCAATGAAAGTCATCAGGCGGCTGAATTGCGTGGCATCGATGGATAATTTGACGACTTCGGCATCGGGGAAGTATCGCGACGGCGTCGTCCACAGGCCCACCATGTGCATTACGGCCGGGCTTGGCACCAAGGCTGCCTCCATCGTCATGCCGATCGTGGTTTCCTCGGCCGGGTAGAACTTCGCATCACCCCAACCGAATTCAAAAAAAACGGCATCCGGGAAATCGCCGGTTTCGGGCAACAGGTTCGGGGTCATGTCCGCCTTGGCGATTACGATGCCCGTATGCCATCCGTTCGAGGTCACGAAGACCGTGGTCCCGACCGCATCTCCCATAGGTTCGGATGGCGCTGTCGCGGTACAGGCGGCGAGCAACAATGCCAGCGCGGCGAAACATTTCACAAACCGAAATCGATCAATGGGCATTATCATGGCGCCATTCTACAGCACATCTTGCCAAGCGGCTGCAACCTGCGCCAAGGTAGTCGATGATGAATAGCAGTGTCGATATCCTGGCCCGGCGCCTGTTTCAGGCCGGTTGCCGTTATGCCTTCGGTATTCCGGGCGGCGAAGTTCTGGCCATGATGGCGGCCCTGGACAAGGCCGGCATTCGCTTCGAATTATGCAAGCACGAAAATGCCGGCGGCTTCATGGCCGAGGGCACCCACCATGTCACCGGTGCGCCGGGCATTCTACTGGCGACATTGGGCCCCGGCGTGGCGAACGCGGCCAATGTCATGGTCAACGCCCTGCAGGATCAGGTACCGTTGATCTTTATCACCGGCCGTGTCGATGGGGCGGAGGCCGCGACATACACCCATCAGGTTTTCGACCATACCGCCATGCTGGCGCCGATCACCAAGGCATCCCTGACCCTGGCCGACGGCGCCGTGGATGTGCTGGCGGACAAGGCGATTGCCATCGCCACAGCCTATCCGCCGGGCCCTGTACATATCGATGTGCCCATATCCCTGGCCACCGCGGATCAGGGCGATGGGCGGGTCGCCCTTCGGACAGCGCCGCAGGCCCTGATCCCGGCGCCCGGCCCGGAATGGCAGGCCGCACAAGCCTGCTTTGCGGACGCCGAACGGCCCATCCTGATCGCCGGCGTTGGCGTCTTGCACGATGATGCGGCGGGGCCGGTTGCCGAATTTGCCCGAACCTGCCAGGTCCCCGTCATCACCACCTACAAGGCTAAGGGCGTTTTGCCGGAAGATGAACCCCTGGCCTTGGGCGGCGCCGGGCTGTCGCCCTTGGCGGATCGTCATCTTCTGCCGCTGTTGGCGCAAAGCGATTGCATCATCCTGGCAGGTTATGACCCGATTGAGATGCGCGCGGGCTGGCGGAACCCCTGGCCCGACGATGCGGCTGTCATCGAATTGGGCGGACTGGAAAACACACACTATATGCACCGGGCGCGCTGGTCCTTCCGCTGTGATGTGGGGGCCGGATTGGCGGCCCTGGCCACTGGCGCGGACATGGGCGCGGACACGGGCGCGGGGCGCAACGATACCTGGCCCAGTGGCGAGGCCGCCGCCGCGCGCGGCGCCCTTGTCGCGGCCTTCGGGGCGGACGAGGTTTGGGGGCCCGGCGCCATCGTCGACGAAATCCAAAAACACAGCGCACAAGACACAATTGCCACCGCCGACAGCGGCGCCCACCGCATTCTGCTCAGCCAGATCTGGAAATGCTTCCAGCCGCGCGGTTTGTTGCAGTCCTCGGCGCTTTGCACCATGGGCTGCGCCCTGCCGTTGGCCATCGGCGCCAAGCTGGCGGATCCTGGGCGCGAGGTAATTTGTTTCGTGGGCGATGCCAGTCTGGAAATGGTGGTTGGCGAATTGGCCACGTGCCGGGATCTGCGCCAGAACATTCTGATCGTGGTGTTCGTGGACCGCACGCTGGCGCTGATCGAGAAAAAGCAACGCGAGAGCGGCTTCGCCAAGTTGGGCGTGGAATTCGGCGCCACGGACTTCGTCGCCCTGGCCAATGCCTTTGGCGGTTACGGTGTCGCCGTCGACAGCCGGGCGGGGATCTCGGCGGCGATGATCGAAGCTCGGGGGCGGGAAACTTTCACCTTGCTGGCCTGTGAAATCGGCGAAAACGCCTATGATGGGCGGATTTAACAAACAAATCGGAGGGAACAATGAGCGAGAAAAAACTGGCCGGAAAGGTCGCTTTAGTTACGGGTGGCGCGCGGGGTCTGGGCCGGGGTTATGCCTTGCGTCTGGCGGGCCTTGGCGCCGATATCGCCATCATCGACCGCAACCTGCAGGCCGCCGAAGTGTATGAGCTCGAGCGCGAGTTATCGACGGCGCCTACCGTGGTTGCCGAATGCGAGGCCCTCGGCGTGCGTGCGATCGGGATAGAGGCCGATCTGACCGATCGGGCCGCCACCGACCGGGCGGCGGCCGATGTCGTCGCACGGCTGGGCCGTCTGGACATCGCCGTCTGCAATGCCGGCGGCGGCGTGGTGACCTTCGCCGACGAACGGACGCCCGATCCCGGCGCCAACGAAACCGTCGATGTGGTCACCACCGGTACGCCGTCGAACTGTTCAGAAGAAATGCTGAGCCGGGTGCTGGATATCAATATACGCACCTGCATGTACACCTGCATGGCGGTGACGCCGCATATGAAAAAACAAGGCGGCGGCAAAATCGTCAACGTCTCGTCCACCGCCGGGCTGGATGCCCGTGGCGGCTATCATCCCTACGGCACCGCCAAGGCCGCGATCATTCATTACACCCGCGCCCTGGCCCAGGAACTGGGACCCGACAATATCAACGTCAACGCCATCGCGCCCGGCGTCATCATTACCGGCCGCCTGGGCGACCGCCCGCATATGATCAACGACATTCCCCTGCGCCGTCAGGGCACGATCGAGGATTGCGCCAAGGTGGTCGAATTCCTGGTCACCGATCTGTCCGACTATGTCACTGGTCGTACCATCGCCATTGATGGTGGACTGCTGCGCTAGCCCATTTTCGGATTTGAACTACCCGCCCGCTCAGGAGGAGCGGGCGGCTTGGCGATTAGATGAATATCGAAAATGGTCTAGCCCCGCGTCAGGGGCGAGGTTACATCACGGAACGATGGCTCGAATGATGTGACCACATCGACCACGGTCGGCTGGTTCGAGGCCAAGGCTTCGGCCAGGGCAGTGGGCAGATCGCCGGGTTGTTCCACGCGGATACCATTGCAGCCCATGACCTTGGCCATCTCGGCGAAATTCATTTCGCTGAAGGTACTGGCGATGGTGCGATTGCCCTGGCCATGTTTGACCCAGCCCAGGGCGCTGTTGTTCATGACGACCACGACGATGGGAATATCCTCGTCCCGCGCCGTCATGACGCCGTTCATGGCCATGCCAAAACCACCGTCGCCGGTAACGGCGATGGCCTGGCGTTCGGGATGCACCAGCTTGCAGGCCAGCGCGGCGGGAATGGCGTAACCCATGGCGCCAATGCCGGGCATCAACAGGGTGCCGGGCCCCTTGGTCTGGAAATAATGGGTCATGAACAGGCGGTTTTCTCCGGCATCGCAGGTGATAAAGGCGTCGTCGGGAATGGCCTTGTGCAGTTCCACCAACAGACGCTGCGGCATGATCGGCACGTCATCGGCGGTATCACGGGGATCGAGGAAGAATTTTTCCCGCTCGCGGGTTACATCCAACAATGCCTTGCGGGCGGCCAGATCGTCAGCTGACGGCGTACCGATCCCGTCAATCTCGTCCGAAATCTGGTCGAGAACCAAGGCCGCATCGCCGATCACCACTGTATCGCAGGGGAATGCCCAACTAGCGTTTTTCGGCTCCACATCGATCTGCACCAGGGTCTGCCGGGTGGGATCGATCAGTTCCGGGTTCTCGTTTGCCGTATCGCCGGGCCCCAGTCGGGTGCCGATGGCCAGCACCAGATCCGCCGCGCCGATATAGGCGTTCGCCGCGTCCTGCCCGAAATTGCCGCAAACACCCAGCGCCAGATCATCAGTCTCGGCAATCACGCCCTTGCCCGACGCCGTGGTCGCCACCGGGGCGCCGATCTGGGCCGCCAGGCGGGCCAGTTGATCGAAGGCCCTGGAAATGCGGACGCCGTTACCGGCGATAATGACCGGTCGTTCGGCCGCCAGCAGCGCCCGGGCCGCGGCCTGAACGTCAGCTTCGTTACCCGACTGCGGCGTCGGCAAATAGCGGGAGGTGGGATAGAGATACGGCCGTTGGTTGGGGTCCACGGTGCCCGCGAAACAGCTGGAATGGTACAGCACGCCCACGGGACCGCGTTCGCCGCTCAAGGCATGCTTGATGGCCAGCTGCGTGGCGTGCACGGCCTGGGCCGGTTGATGGGAAAGGGAAGTATATTTGGTGACGGCGGCAAGAGCGTTCTTGGTGTCGGCACCGCCATAATCGCCCGTGCCGCTTTGATAGGGCGCATGCTGGGAGTAAGGCGCCACATCCGATAATTCCGAAAGAAACAACATGGGCGAGCTGCCGAAATGCGCCTCCAACGTGCCCAGCAGACCATTGGCCAACATGAAAATGCCCTGGCCCGTGCAGACACCGGGCTTGCCGGTCAGGCGGCCGTAGACTTCCGCCATGACCGAGGCGAGGGATTCGTGGCGCACCAGAACCGCGCGGACGCTGTCCTGGTGGTCATACAGCGCGCCGTACAGGCGGCCCATGTTGCCGCCGGCGATGCCGAATATCATGTCGATGCCCGCATCCTCCAACACCCGTACGATGCCCTCGGCGGCGGGAATTTCCTCTGTCAGCATTTTTTCCGTGGTCGCCATGTTTCCTCCAGGCATAATGTTGTCACTGTTTGTCATAGGGTACCGTGGGGCCATGACCGCCGCAACCGGACCACAAAGGGGAGTTTGTTAGCGTGTTGGATCTTAGTGCTTTGGGACAGCGTTTTCGCGAGGATGGCGTCATCAAACTCGATGCCGTCCTTGATCAGGACTTCCTCGACGGTGCCAGGGCCTGTTACGACTGGAGTTTGAGCCATAAGGGCCCTCACGGCAAAGGCGGCGGCTGGCTGAACGAAGGCAGCGATTCGTTCGAGGACAAGGCCAACCCGGACGCACCAACCGTCTACGAGGCGTTGCTTCGAAATGGTCCGCTGGCGGATCTGGCGGCAGAGTTATGGGGCGCGGAAGAGACCTGGTTCATGTATGAACAGGTCTTCCGCAAAACCGGCGCCTGCCGGCGTACCCCATGGCATCAGGATTCATCCTATCTGGCCGTAGACGGCGAGCATCTGATCGTGTTCTGGATCAGCTTCGCCGCCGTGCCGAAGGCCGAGGCCCTGGAATTCGTCTCCGGCTCTCACCATGGGCCGCTGTACAACGGCTCCACCTTCAAGATCGATGACCCGACGCAGCCGATCTATCCCGAAGATGAATTGCCCCGCCTGCCGGATATCGACCGGGCACCGGCGGATTGGGACATTGTCTCGTGGGATGTGGAACCGGGCGACGTGCTGGCCTTTCATCCAAAAGTCCTGCACGGCGGCGGCGCGACCACGCATGCCATGCGGGAAACCGTGTCGCTGCGCTTTTTCGGCCCGGACACCATCTATGCCTCCCGCCCCGGTCCTTGCGGCCCCCGCATCGCCGGCCTGCACGACCGCCTGAACGACGGCGATGCCTTTCGCCATCCGGCCTTCTTGAAACTGCGTTGAATTCCGTTCGCCCGCGCGAAAAGTCCTTTGCGTGAAGATTATTTGGATCTCTGGCGGAAACGTTTGACTGCGGCGAGATGTTAAACCTGGCAATGTCGCGCACCTTGTCGACGAACGCCGGATCAAGCGACAGTTTTCAAGCGACAGTTTAGTGGTCTCCGCGCGGTGCGCCTGACAGGTCAAAATTCGAACCCCGGCTCTTGCGGTTTGCTACGCAAACAGCTGCCGCCGAATTCAAAATTTATTGATTCTCCACGCTTAGCTTCGCTAAGCGGCCAAATGGCGCGCCCGGGAAGATTCGAACTCCCAACCTCCTGATCCGTAGTCAGACGCTCTATCCAGTTGAGCTACGGGCGCTGAGCCGCAGCAGCGATGACGATGCCGACGGAGCCGCTTACCTAAACAAAAGACCGGGCCAAGGCAAGGGCCATGCGTTGCTTTGGGCAACTTTTTCCTCTCGGCGCAAACGAAATAACCGATCTGAACATTCGCCGGAACATAGCTTGTTCAGCCTGCGCGCATTGGTTAAGCTCGTTAGCTTATGGGTTTAAAGAGGGGCATACCAGAAATCCAAATGGGGGGTTCTGGCGTCGGAGGGCAATGCGTTGGCTTTTTTTTGCATAAATCATGCGGATTTGCCTGTATCCTGGCGGTCGAATCGACTATGACTGAATCGGCTGACGAAACGGTTGCGAATGTGACCAGGGTATCAAGGACCTCAGATTAAATGATTTTTTGGGTTCGCCTGTCAGGGAGAGTGAATTTGCGCAGGTCGACGGGGGCCGTTCTTGGGGCGGCAATATTGCTTTCGGGATGTTCAATGGCGTCCGAGTCTTTGTGGCCGTCTTTGACCGGCGACGAGCCTTCGGGCGGCGTACCTGAAAGGATTTCGATTCCGCCCTCACGGGCCGAGATGAGCAATCAACCAACCTTCAGCGCGCCGCCGCCGCCGAACCTGACCAGCGCACCCATGCGGGTCACGGCGCCGGCCATGTCGTCGATCGCGACGGGGCAGCCCACGGGTACATTGGTGGGGCAAAAAGTCGGGCAATTGCGGGTGGAATTGCAGCGCCTGAAAGGGCAGCTGAGCGCCCAGAACGGACAATTGCAACAGATCCGGCAAATCACCACCGACAATGCCCAGCGCTATCACGGCACCGTCGCCGCCGTCACGGCGCGGTTGCAACTGGGCACCACGCCGGGCAATCCGATCCTGGTCAACCAGTGGAACGCCGCCCAGGCGGAGCTGGACCGGATCAGCGGCGACATCGCCACCATGAACAGTCTGGCCAACCAGATCGCCTCCAATTCATCCCTGGCGGCCTATGTCCTGGAATCGGCCCGGGCCGCCTATGGCCTGTCAGGCGCCATTGACGAGGATCACCGGCAACTGGCGTTGCTGGAGGACGAGACCAACCGCGCCGTGGTCCTGATCGACCGCCTGTTGGGGGAGATCAACGAGGACGTGGCCCGGCAGACGTCCTATGTGGCGGGGGAGCGCAGCAATCTGACCACGCTGGCATCGGCCATCAAGAATGGTGAATTGCATGGCAGCAGCCTGATGAACCGGGCTTTCGCCTCCGCCGGTCAGGGGCCGACCTATTCCACATCAAGTACGCCGCGCAGCGGTTTTGTTGCCGGCGGACGCCAACCTTTGGTGGTGATTCGCTTTGATCGGGCCAATGTGCCCTATCAACAGGCGCTCTACACCGCCGTGTCAAAGACCTTGCAGGTCCGGCCGGAAGCGAATTTTGATCTGGTCGCGGTAACGCCAAACCAAGGCAGTGCCTCGGAACAGGCCATGGCGCAATCAACCATCAAGAAGCATACCAATGGCGTGCTGAAAACCTTGATGGATATGGGTCTGCCCGCCAGCCGCATCTCGCTGTCGGCCTCGTCGTCCACGGCCTCGGCCAGCAACGAAGTGCATATCTATATTCGCTGAGCTGCCACGATAGCGGGATTTCAAAAACAGAGGCGGCGCATATTGCGCCGCCTCTTTCGTTTTGGGCCGTTTGATCTAGAGCAACCCGCGGTCAATTGGATTCAATTGACCGCAGATAAGTTGCTCTATCTTAAAGGTTTTAGCGCATGGCCGCGCGTTCAATTGAACGCGACATGCGCTAACCAGGCGCGCAAGCTCTGATCACGGTTTCGAACGTGGCCCTGGAACCCGGTCCCCGGGCGAAGGGACTGATGATGGGCAGATCGATACCGGACTGGCGGTAAGCCTCGATACGTTCGCGGCATTCACCGGCCGTGCCGACGATGGAGGTGGCGTCGATCATGGCATCGGTGATGCAGCGTTCCGCGCCGGCCTGATCCCCCTTGGCGAAGGCGGCCGCGGCGGCGGCGGTTTCCTCGGCGAAGCCATAGTCGGCGATCATCTGGCGATATCGGGGGAAGAACCCCACATAAAAGGTCAACCCCGGCCGCATGGTGTCCAGAGCTTCCTGTCGATTGTCACCGACCGCAATGGGCAGAAGCGAGGTCACTTCAACTTTGCCCGGGTCCCGGCCTGCCAGCGCCGCGCCCTCCGCCAGGCATTGCTTTACCTGTGCCCCGGTCTGCAGTGTGCTGCGGGTCAGAATGATGCCGTCGGCGATCTCGCCACAGACCGCCATCATCTTGGGGAAGACCGCCGCCGCATATATCGGCAGGTCTGGGCGCCGGGGCCGGAACCAAAGATCGAAGTTTTCGATGGTCACTGTCTCGCCTTGAAACCGCGCCGTTCCGGTTTCCAGCAACTGACGGATGATGTCCACGCTTTCCCGCAGGCGGGTGATCGGCTTGGAATATTCCACGCCATGTTCGGGCACCACCTGGACTTTGTGGGATGATCCGAGGCCAAGGATAAACCGCCCCTCGGACAGATCATCGACCGTGGCGGCGGCCATGGCGATGGTCGGGATGGAGCGCACATAGACGCTGGAAATGGCGGTGCCCAGCCGAATGGTCGATGTCTGCATGGCGCAGCCCGACAGCACTGCAAACTGATCGCCGCCATGGCCTTCGGCGACCCAGGCGGATTCGTAACCAAGGGATTCCGCCAGGGTTACCAGTTCCACGATCTCGGATGGATTGGGGCCGCCGGATACGGCAATGCCTAGTCGTTGTGCCATCAGATACCTACTTTCATGTGCCTACCTTCAGGGGGCTGACAAGACCACGCAGGGTTGCCAATACGCTAAGCGGCGTCAGCAAGCCGGTGGCGGGGTTATCGGGCGAGGGGATGCCTTCGATCGTCATCTCGAAACGGGTGGCATCGGAATCGACCTTGATTGTATGAGTGTTGCGGGTGACGCCGGGATCGGCCCAGATTTCGATTGTCGTGTTATCGGGCCCGTTGCCGGCCAGGCTCAAGGCGGCGGCGACATTGACATTGGCCGGAAAAGCCTTGGCCGCGCCCCGCGCCGTGCCCTCGAACACAAGTTTCGCCGTTTCGAGATTTTCGATGTCGATGTTGTTCTCCACCAGGTGCGGCGCGCCCTTCAGACCGTTGGGTGGTTTGCGGGTCACCATATGGACGGAATGGATCACGCCCTCGGCGGTGGCGCGCACGGCGTCCAGACCCAACAGGGCGCCGGTGGGAACAATGATCCGGGCGCCGGTTTGCGCGGCTCTTGTTTCCAGGTCGGGATGCTGCAACAGCGCACCGCAGCTGAGCGGGATGAAGATCCGGCCGGCCTCCACCGCCGCCTCGGCCACATCCCGGAATACCGCCGCCGGTGCGCATTCCACGACAATATCGGCCAGACCGCCCAGCTCCGCCAACCCAACCACCGGCGGCGGCGTTGCCATATCCGACATGCGCGCGCGGGCGCCGTCATGGTCCCGGGCGGAAACCGCGACCAGGCGAAGGCCGTCGATGCCCTGATCCAGGGTACGGGCGACCTTTGCCCCGATAGCACCGAAACCGCCGATGCCGACCGTCAGCTCCGCCATGGCCTACTCCGCGTCCGGATTGTAAACCCTGATCGGGTGATAGGTTTTGTAGACGTCCTTCTGCTCCGACCACATCACCCCTGTCGCGGCGCCGCCATCCACCACCAGAGCCTGTCCGGTGACGAAGCTGGACCGGTCGGAGGCCAGGAACACCGCCATCTGAGCAATATCCTCGGGCATGCCGGTGCGGGGGATGGGCTGGCGCACCGCATAGGTATGATGCACCTTCTCGATCAATTCATCCGACCGCCCGACCGTATTGGCCGACAGCGGCGTGGCGATATAGCCGGGGCATAGGGAGTTGACCCGAATGGAATGCTCGCCCAGCTCCATGGCCGTGACCTTGGACAGATGCACGACCGCAGCCTTGGCCGCGGAATAGATGATGGGCCCGCGCCCCGCCGTAACGCCGGCGATGCTGCCCGTATTGATGATGCTGCCGGATTGTTGCTTCTTCATGACGGGCACCGCGTGTTTCATACCCAGAAAGACACCGCGCACCAGTACATCCATGGTCATGTCGAAATCATCGACCGGGATTTCCTCGACCGGGCCCAGGACGCCGCCGAACCCGGCGTTGTTAAACATGCAATCAAGCCGGCCCCAGGTATCAACGGCCATGTCTACGGCTGCCTTCACTTCCGCCTCCTGACGGACTTCAACCTGGGCGAACACCGCCTTTGACCCCAACTCCTCGGCCAGCGCCGTGCCGCGTTCCTTTTGCATATCGGCGATCACCACCGATGCGCCCTCGGCCACGAACAGCCGTGCAGCACTTTCACCGATGCCGCTGGCCCCGCCCGTGATGACCGCAACCTTCCCCTCCAACTCCGCCATGTTTTTTTTCCCGTCTTGTTGAACGATTTCATTGAATTGATTTATTTGGTTGGTTTTGATTAGAGCATGTCGAAACCGTCGTGCCCAGGTGCACGGGAGGCAAATCGCTGATATACAGCGTTAACAGCAAAATGGAGGCATCGGATGACCGCGAACGAAATAGCCAGGGTGCAAAGCTACCTGCGCCGGACCTTATCCAATGAACGCATCGCCATCACTCCGCCGGTCCGCCCCGGCGCGCCGGTGGAGGTATCCATTGCGGGGGAGTTTATCGGCGTTTTGTACCGCGATGATGACGAGGGCGAGATCTCCTTTTCTCTCAATATCTCGATCCTCGAAGAAGACCTGCCGACGGTGGCCTAGATTATGACTGATCATTCCCATTTATCGGACACGGAACTGCGGGTTCGCGCCTTGGAGTCATTGCTGACCGACAAGGGCCTCGTCGACACGGCCGCTTTGGACGCCATTGTCGATATTTACGAGAACAAGGTCGGCCCCCGCAACGGCGCCCGGGTCGTGGCCAGGGCCTGGGTTGATGAAGAATTCAAGCAGTGGCTGCTGGCCGACGGCACCGCCGCCATAGATTCACTCGGCTATACCTCGACCCAGGGCGCGGACATCGTGGTGCTGGAGAATACCGTATCGGTGCATAACCTCACCGTCTGTACCTTGTGTTCATGCTATCCCTGGGCCGTGTTGGGTCTGCCGCCCACCTGGTACAAGTCCTTTCCCTACCGCGCCAGGGCGGTCAAGGACCCGCGCGGCGTGCTGGCGGAGTTCGACCAGAAAGTACCGGAAGATGTGGAGGTGCGGGTCTGGGACAGCACGGCGGAGGTACGCTATCTGGTTCTGCCCCAGCGCCCGGCGGGCACGGAAGGGTTAAGCGAGGATGAATTGGCGGATCTGGTCACCCGCAATTCCATGATCGGCACCGACCGGTTGGCGGGGAGTTGAACATATGGACGGCATTCACGATATGGGCGGCATGGACGGCTTCGGTCCCATTCCCATCGAACCGGATGAAGCGGTATTCCACGCGCCCTGGCAGGGCCGGATGTGGGCCCTGAACACCGCCCTTGGCGCCTGGGGCAAATGGAATATCGATGCCGGGCGCTATACCCTGGAACAGCTCGACCCGGCGCTGTACCTAAGTTCAAGTTACTATCATCGTTGGCTGTACCGCACCGAAAACATCCTGGTGGACCATGACATGGTGAGCCGGGAAGAGTTGGCAACACCGCCCGAAGAACGAATGGTGGAACGCCAGGGTGAGCCACTGGCCGTTGAAGAGATCCTGGCCCGTCAGCGCAAGGCGCGATCGGCCCGCGTGGACGAAAACATCCCCCCCCGGTTCAAGGCCGGCGATCAAATCCGAGCCCGCAACATCCACCCCAAGGGCCACACCCGTATCCCGCGCTATATACGCGGCAGGGCCGGGGTGATTGACCGGGATCATGGCGTGTTCATCTTTCCCGATACCAATGCGGTCTTCGCCGGGAATAAGCCGCAACATCTCTATAGCGTGAAATTTTCCGCGCGGGAGATCTGGGGCCCAGAAGCGTCCGCCGTCGACAAAGTGTATCTGGACATGTGGGACGATTATCTGGAAGCGGAAGGATGATGGCGCCATGACTAGCGAGGCAAAAGGCCCGACACCGGCGGAACTGCCCTCCATGCCCCGTGATGAAGATGGTCCGGTATTCCGCGAACCGTGGGAGGCGCAGGCCTTCGCCATGACCCTGTGGCTGCATGAACAAGGCCATTTCACCTGGCCTGAATGGGCCGAACGGTTGAGCCTGGAAATCACCGCCGCCCAGGGCGATGGCGATCCTGACCTGGGTGATACGTACTATCTGCATTGGCTCAAGGCCCTGGAAGGTCTGGTCGCCGAAAAGGGACTGGTGACCACCAAGGCCCTGGGCGAACGTAAGGACGCCTGGGACCGCGCCGCCCACGCCACGCCGCACGGCCAGCCGATTGTCCTGCCGCCGGACGCCTAGAGATACTTGACTCCATTTCGCCTTGTGACGCGTAATGCCTCCCTTGAAAGCAAAACAAAGGGAGGACGAACAATGTTGAAGAAAAGTTTTGTAAGCGTTGCGGCACTTACCTTTGCCGTGACTGCCGGTCTCTCCGGCACTGCCTGGTCGGTGAACGACGAACCACTGACGGAAAAATGGGCGCCCAGCGAATGGGGCAAGGACGACAAGGCGGGGTCGGTCAACCGTACCACAGCGGCCATGGTCCTGAAGGCCATCAAATTGGTCAAACAGGGTAAGGTCGCGACCCTTGGAAAAGTCTACCAGTCCGACATGCCGATGTTCGGCGTCCGCAGCTGGAAGCTGACCATTCCCGGCCTGCCCTCCAGCGGTCCGGTTCCCTTCGGCCCGCGAGAGCTGGTTGGCAATGACGAGGTGGTAACGTCTGAAATCGGCCAGGTCGGCACCCAGTTCGATGGTCCGGGTCATATCGGCGTGCGTACCTCAAAGGGCGATTTTTTTTATAATGGCCGGATGCTAGCCGAGGTGGCCGGTCCCTATGGCGTCGGGCCCCTGGGTGTTGAGCATGTGGCCCAAATAGGCTTCGTCTGTCGCGGCGTGTTGTTGAACGCGGCGGCCTATCGGGGCATGGAACAGTTGCCGATCCCGGCGCCGCCACCGAACAAGGGTGATCCGGGCATCATCACCGGTGAAGATATCCAGGCGATGGTCAAACGCCAGGGTATCGAGCCGATCGGCGAAGGCGACTGCGTCTTCCTGTACACCGGCCACGGCAACATCTGGCATCCAACGAAATGGGATACCTTCGATGCCGCCGAGAAGAAGCGCCGCGTCGCGGCCTTCAACAAAGGGGAGCCTGGTTTCGGCACCTCCGCCTGTAAATATCTTGCCTCGCGCAAGATCATCCTGACCGGCGGCGATAGCTGGGCCGTGGAAGCCGTCGCCCCCACATTCGGTGGCGAAACCCCGCAACCGTTCGAGTGCCATCTGGAACTGATGCCGAAGCGTGGTATCTGGAACCTGGAAAATCTGGATCTCAGCAAACTGGTTGCCGACAACGTGTCCGAGTTCCTGTTTGCCTGGTCACCCTTGAAGATGAAGGGCGCCACCGGCTCGCCCGGCAACCCGATCGCCTTGTACTAAGTCTTTGGGTTGCATAAGACAGTTGATCCGGGGATCGGCCTTGTGCCGGTCCCCGGTTTCTTTTGAACCGGCCGGCTAATCCGCTTCGAGCAGCAGCAACCGCGCCATTTCCGCGCCGTGGCTCAACATGGGGTAATGGCCGGCTTCCATCGAATGCCAGGTGGCATTGAGTTTGTCCGCCGTACGCCGTTGGTGGGCTTCCGATGGGTTCAGGCTGCCGGTGCAATAGATCACCGTGGCCGGCCAGGACTGGGACCAGAATTTATCCAGGTCGGCGGCCGAGGCGCCCTTGGGGTGCAAGGTGGCGCGGTCCAGGGCCCACTCTTTTAGGCCCGGCTCCAGATCGGCGAACAAACGGGCCGCCATGCCCTCGCGGTTCGGTCCGGCGGCGAATTCCGTTTCCTCGTTGGGCGCCTGGTTCGGGCCGCGAATGACGATGTCACCCACGGTTTCGCCGGGCTGTGGCGCCAGGGCGTCGATATAAACCAGGCGCTTGATTTTGTCCGGCGCCATCTCGGCCGCCTTGGAGATGACAATGCCGCCAGACGACGTGCTGGCCAAAATGACATCGTCCAGATCCTCGTAGAAGAACAGATCAACGATTTCTTCCGCCATGGTGGTCGCCGTTATGCCGGCACGCAGACCGTGGCGCCGTTCGGCACAGCCATCCATGGTCGGTGCATGCACGATGTGGCCCGCGTCCCGCAACAGCTTGGCCGTCGGCTGCCAGATCCAGCTGCCTTGAAACGAGCCATGTATCAGTACAAAATTTGCCATTATTCCCTCGCAGAATTACCAGCTCGAATTAATCTTCGTCGAATTTACTTGCCGTCAATGCCTCTAATGCCGCGACGGCTTCCGCCGCGTCGGCGCCAACGGCGCGTACCTCGATCTCTGTACCCGGCGCGGCGGCCAGCATCATCAACCCCATGATGGAGCGGCCAGGCACCTCGACGCCCTGGCGGGTGACATAAATTTCAGCCTCGAACAACTCCGCGCAATTGACGAACTTGGCCGCGGCACGGGCATGCAGGCCGCGGCGGTTAATGATCGGAATGGTACGCTGGACGGTATCGCTGCTCACTTGTCACCTTGCAGCAGGATCGAGGCGACATTGATGTATTTGCGGCCGGATTCCTGAGCCTTGGCCACGGCGTCCTGTAAATCGTTGTCCTGGCGGACCTTCACCAGCTTGATCAACATGGGCAGGTTCATGCCGGCGATCACCTCCACATTGGCCCGATCCAATAGGGAAATAGCCAAATTCGAAGGCGTGCCGCCGAACATGTCGGTCAGCAGGATCACACCATTGCCGGTATCGACCTCTTCCACCGCCTGGACGATTTCCGCGCGGCGGCGTTCCATGTCGTCATCCGGGCCAATACTGACCGCCCGGATACTTTCCTGCGGCCCAACCACATGCTCGGTCGCGGCGATGAATTCATCCGCCAGCCGACCGTGGGTTACCAAAACCATACCAATCATCGCTCGCCCCTGGGCATTACAGCTTAACCTTCATCATGTCCGATCCGCATCGCGGTGGCGCACCGTCACGGCATGGCCGCCCACCGCCAAACGCCGGGTCAACTCCTCGGCCGCATAGACGGAGCGGTGCCGCCCCCCCGTACATCCGATCGCCACCGTCAAATAGCTTTTTCCTTCCCGTAGATAAAGCGGCAATAGAGTCTGCAGCATCTGGTCAAGGGATGCCAGAAAAGGCTCGCATGACGGATCGGCGGCAATATAGGCGCCGACACCGGGGTCCCGACCGGTCAGCGGCCGTAATTCATCTACATAATGGGGATTGGCCAGAAACCGTACATCGAATACCAGATCAGCCTCCCGCGGCAGGCCCTGACGATAGGAGAAAGAAAGCACCGAAACCGCGAGCCCCGGCGCATTGGGTAGTCGAAACTGGCCGCCGACCAGGGCCCGCAATTCACCAACCGTCAGGTTGGAGGTATCGATCAACAGATCCGCCCGGTCTTTCAGGGGTGCCAGCAACTGCCTTTCCTGCATGATGCCATCCATCACGGGCCGGTCCTCGCCCAAGGGGTGGCGGCGCCGGGTCTCGGTAAAGCGGCGGGCCAGAACCTCCGTATCGCAATCCAGGAATACCACGCTCAGATCAATATCGTCCCGCGCCGCCAACGGGGCGGCGGCCTGATCAAAGGCGGCAACGGAAAAATCGCGCTGGCGGAAGTCAACGGCGATGGCGATGGCCCGATGATCACCATCGGGCTGGGTCAGGGTACTTAACAGCCGGCCGATCAGGGACAGGGGCAGATTGTCAATCGCCTCGAATCCCACATCTTCCAACGCCTTGAGAGACAGCGTGCGGCCGGCGCCGGATAGGCCCGTGATCAGCAACAGGCGCACCCGTGGCCGCATCGCCTCCGTGCCGGTTTGCTGATCTTCCGTCATGACCGCAGAATATCCTCGTCCAGGGATCGCACCAACAGCGCGATTTTATCCGGTGCGGAAGCTTCGAATGGGGCAATTAGGTAAAGCGGCAAGGGAACGCCGTCAATAGTGCAATGGGCCGCTTGCGGCAGGCGGGGCACATCGCCCGGTGCCGATAGATCCAGCACCAGGCGCAACCACGCCTCCGCCGTATAATTCATCTGCAGCAAACCAACGCCCCTGACCTCCATCATCCCGGCGATTTGCGCTGGCGGGCCGGCCCAAAGTTCATCGCCCCGCCGGGTCAGGGAAATCTGATCATCGGCCACCAACCGAACGCCCAAATCAGATCGCCCGATCAGCCGCAGGGCCAGATCCGATTTGCCCGCGCCGGACGGCCCGCGCAGCAGGATACCGGTCGTGCCAAAAGCGATACAGGTGCCGTGCAATACACTCATGATATCGCCAAGACTGCGCCTCCGCCGCGTCGTTGGCAACCGCTCAAAAGGTCCACTTATGGCACGCCATCGACGGCACCGGCCTCGAACCCGACTTCGGTCATGAAGATGGGGGAGTCCTCGAGATTGATGAAATTCAATTCGTCCTTATACATCTCGCGCCCGGCGGCGCGGCCGTCCGTCGTTCCCGTGGCGGTGAGGAAGTGTTCCAGATCGTCCCACCAAACCACGGCCACGCCGTCATAGTCTTCCGGCCCGCCGCGGGATTGATTGATTTGGTCCGCCTCCGGACCCGATGCCGTATGCCATTGCTGATATTTGCGCGCGTCGAACGCTTTCATATTACGCAGCATCAGGGGGCCGTGATTTTCGCGCCAATAGCGTTGAAATTCTTCCCGACTCAAACCTTCCCGGCGCCGCAAACAGAATACCAAGGTCAACATCTCTCTCTCCCAGCTTTGCACGTCCACCCCGTCATGATAGAGGATCGGTATGAAGTATTTCGAAGATATTGCCGCCGGTGAAGTCTGGCGGCTGGACCGGCGCGAAGTCAGCGCGGAGGAGATTATCGCGTTCGCCACCAAGTACGACCCGCAACCCTTTCACATCGATGCCGAAGCCGCCGAGCAGAGCTTTTTTGGCACACTGATCGCCTCGGGCTGGCATACCAATGCCATGGTGATGGGGATGCTGGCGGATTGCATCAAGACCCAGCAGCTGGTTAGCCTGGGCGCGCCGGGGATCGACCAGTGCCGTTGGCTGGTTCCGGTCAGGCCGGGCGATGTGTTGTCGGGCCGGGCCACCGTGATGGCGACCCGGCCGTCGGCCAGCCGGCCCATGGGCCTGGTGACCCTGCGAACGGAAGTTTTCAATCATGTCGATGCCAAGGTGGTACAGCTGGACGGCGTCGGCATGTATGGCATCCGGCCCTCGCCCGGCTCGGACGCCACAGCATGATGTATCTCGAAGATATCGTGGTGGGCACGATCCGTCAGTTCGGCCGGTATGAAGTGACCGAGGATGAGATCATCGGCTTCGCCAAAACTTATGACGATCAGTCCTTCCATACCGACGTCGAGGCGGCCAGGGGTTCCATATACGGCGGTTTGATCGCCTCCGGTTGGCATGTCTGTGCCATGTTCATGCGCATGGCATGCGATGCCCAGGAAGGCCAGAACAGAATGGCCAGTTTAGGTTCCCCGGGTTTCGACGATCTGAAATGGCTGGTGCCGGTGCGTCCCGGCGATGTGCTGTCCGCCCGTACGGAGGTTATTGGCGCCAGACCATCGCGCAGCAAGCGGGACAGAGGCACGGTGTCGGCGAAAATCCAGGTTTTGAACCAAACCGGCGCGGTTGTGTTGGAAATGACCTCCATGGGCCGCTTTTTCCGCCGCCCGGCCGAGGCAGAGACTTAAGAACCGGGTTTTAAATCTTCCCGCTCTTCGTTGATGATGATGAAGCGATCGGCGATGGCACCGTCAATGTCCTTGAAATAGCAGCTTGCCCGCCTCGCCCGCGCGCCGTCGGCGAATTTACAGAACAACGCGCCGTGACGGGCGCCTTGATCCCTGGTGTGGATCGCCGCCCACCAGGGCCCGCCCCGCCGCTGGCGCCGCACGCCCTTGCCGCCAAGACCCGAGACGAAGGCGAAACTTCGCCCCGGTCGAATACGCAGGATCGATGACGGGGAAGATATGGCCTTGGCTTCGAAGTTGTCCATCAAATGGGTGCGGGAATAGGAATGTTCATGACCGGTGGCAATGAATGCGCCCGCTTCGCGGCATGCCGCATAGGCGCGCCACCCGACTTCGTCCCTTTTGCTGCCGACCTGCATAGACCTTTGATTTTTGTGCCAACTGCAGATTTTCCATGGCGCGCGGCTGTTCGCCAATTGCTTCCTTAGATAGCCGATATGGGCAGGATCGTCCGGCTGCTTTGGAATTGTTCCGATGCCTGATAGGACAACGAACAGGTTTCGATAGGTACAGGCGGACATGATGCCCAAATCGCCGGTGCATTGGGCGCCGGGAACCCTGCCTAACCTTTGCATCAGCTTGGCCTGATAGCCGCCGGGACCCAGGAATGCCTTAACATCATGGTTTCCCACGCTTGCGAAATAGGGAAATTCGGCACCGAGAACTTCCGTGATCAAGGCGTCCCAGGCGCCTGGGTTGTCGCGATAATCAAAATCCCCCTGATGCAGGACCAGATCCGTGCCTTCGGCCTTGATTAAATTCAGAACCTCACGCGCGCCGGGACCCGAACCCTGATCGCCGATAAAGGCGACGGTGAGAGCATCGGCGGGTTCATCGAGTTGCGTGGGAATGACTTGAAGCTGCGCGCAGGCGCCAAGGATCACCAGCAATAGTATCGACAAACCGGCCCGCGGTTCACGTCTGTATGGCTGCAACGCAATCCTCCCACATTCAGACAGTCAGTTTATCACGATGCTGACGCCGGGTACGGGACGTGTCATAATAAGACTAATGAAAAAGCAACAGGGGAGATACGAGCATGGGAACGAACCTTACATTGACCGCCGAAGACGGCCACAGCTTTGGCGCCTACCGGGCCGATCCGGCGGGCGCGCCCCGTGGCGGCATTATTGTCATTCAGGAAATTTTCGGCGTTAACATCCATATTCGGGAGACTTGTGACCGGTTTGCCTCAGAAGGCTATGTGGCCATCGCGCCGGCGCTTTTTGACCGTTCCGAGACCAAGAACTGCGAACTTGGCTACACGCCCGACGATATCGCCGCCGGACGGGACATCATGGGCACCTTTTCCTGGGACCTCTGCATCATGGATATGAAGGCCGCGTACGATGTCATGGCCGGCGAAGGCTTGAAAGTCGGCTCGGTGGGTTATTGCTGGGGCGGAACGATGTCCTATCTGGCCGGCACCCGGCTGCCGGTCTCGGCCGCAGTAGTCTACTACGGTGGCCAGATCATGCCTTATGTGGATGAAAAGGAAGGCTGCCCCCTGCTGATGCATTTCGGCGAACACGATCAGGGCATTCCCCTGGATACCGTGGATGCGATTGATAAGGCGCATCCGGATGCGGTGGTGCATATCTATGACGCCGACCACGGCTTCAACTGCGACCACCGGGGTTCCTACAGTGAAGCGGCGGCGAACCAGGCCCGCGACCGCACCATGGAACTGTTCGCCCAGCAACTTGGCTAGGACGGCCGCCTATGTCAGGCGCGCTAGGTTGTACTTCAGGAGCGGACGGCGCCACTTGACGTTTGCGTCACGGTGCCGTCCGGGCCAGAAGGCAAACAAGAACGGGACGATGGGTCAGTCTTGACGTATTCGCGCGGTGTGCGTCTCATAGATTTTGGCAATCTCGCCTTTATTCTCCATATCCTGGAGGATAGCCGTCAGTTTCGGAATTAAATATTCCTTGGATTTATGCAGCAGGTGGAATTCAGACACGATTTCAATTGGCGGGCTCAATAGATGGACGCCTTTTATGCCGTTTTGCTGAATAGTCTTTAGCCCGCGTAATGAACTATCTATGGCTATATCCACGCGCCCGCTTTCCAGCATGCGGTACAGCGACAACGAGGTCGGTGTCTTAGTGTGGCGTTGGCCTGCGATCTTGGATTCAATATAGCGAAAGCCGATCACGGCGCCGGCATGGTAGTTCTTGGTGTCCTCCCAGCTGCTTATCTTAACAGCCGGATCGGCGGAAAAGACCGAAATCCGGATGGCCGACACCGGAACCGGTACGACGCGCAAGTTCGTATACTCCTTGGTGACATGAACTAATCTGGCTAGTTCGCCGTCAAACCGCCCTTCGTTCGCTTCCGCCAAAGCCCGTTTCGCCGGCAGCACCTCTATTTTGATTGTGTGGCCGAGGCGCCGGTAAGCCACGCGCAAAACATCGGCGGCAATGTCGCCAACCAAAAAGTTCGGCCGTCCGGCAAAAACGAATTCATCTGCCTTGGATGGCCGTACGATCAGTAATGATACCATCAGCAATATGACGGCGATGATGTTACCGGCCGCGGGCCACGAAGTACCCTCTCCCAAATGACAACAATTCCGGCTGCTTTTATACGCTTCGCTACGGGAACGAGGATGCCGATCGACAGTTGACATGGGCGCAAGCCTACAAGGTGAGTTAGATTGAAACGAGAGGCGACAATATCTCAATTTGACATGGTATCACATAGATACAATTTCAAACCCGTGCTGACCGTCGCTTGTATGCCGTGTCCGCGGATTTATTCCGGCGCGCCCGCCTTGCGAAGGCTTCCAAGCAAGTTGTCCAGGAATGCCGGATGGGGCCTGCCGACAAAACGACTACGGACAAAGTCGATTGAAAAGGCCGGTTCAAGCTCTTTGATTTTCCCGATCACGGCGGCGGATTTCTCTCTGTTGCCGGCTTCCCCCAATGCCGCCGCCAGGTGCATGTGGGGCAGGAAACCGCCGTTGGGGTATTGGCAAGCCTGCCGGCAATGGGAAATGGCCTCTTCATGGCGGCGGAGAAAGCTGAGCGCCGAACCTTTCATCATGAGCGAGGTCCAGCGCAGGGGATCGCGTATGCTGAGCCGCAAGGCGACGTCATAATGCGGAATGGCAGCCTCCGCCTGCCCGGCGCCAAAATGATATGCCCAGCCGAGGAGGTGATGTCCTTGGGCGTGATTTGGATTGAGGGCAATTGCGTTTCGAATTTCATCAAATGCGCTATCAATTTCGCCGGTAACCACATGCATCCGGCCCAGGGCAAGGTGCGCCACCGGATCGTGAGGATCGAGCGAGACCGCGCGTTCCGCCGCCGCCCGGGCTGACGCAATGGTCTGCGGCAAATCCTCCCGATCCGTGTAGAGCAACTGTATCCAATAAGCATCGGCGAGATGGGCATGGGCGGCCGCGAACTCCGGGTCCAGCTTAATGGCATCCTTGAACAGATCGATGGCTTTGACCCGATCGACCATATTGAAGCGTTGGAAATATGACAGACCGTGCTGCACAAGTTCCCAGGCATCCAGGTTGCCCGGTGCGCGTCGGCGCGCCCGTTCACGCTCGCGGGCGCTGATTTCCGGCCCCACGGCAACCACGATCTGTTCGGTAATTCGATCCTGCAGGTCAAAGACATCTTCCAGATCACCATCGAATTGATCGGCCCAAAGGTGGTTGCCGCTGGTCGCATCGATCAACTGCGCCGAGATGCGCACACGATCGCCCGCCTTGCGCACGCTGCCTTCGACCACATAACGCACGCCCAATTCGCGGGCGACGCGGGCGATATCGACGGTTTGCCCTTTATAGGAAAATGACGAATTGCGTGCTGTCACGAAAAAAGAACGGAAGCGCGAGAGCGCGGTGATGACATCTTCCGCGATGCCGTCGGCGAAATATTCCTGCCCCCCATCAGCCGACATATCATCGAAGGGAAGTACGGCAATGGCGGGTTTGTCGGGCGAGGAAATATCTGGCGAAACGTTCTGATCGTCACATTTCACCATACCGACAAACCGAATCCCACGGCGGGGAAATGTGCGTATGAATGCCTGTTTCTTGCCGTTGTCGCCGACGGCGCGACGGGCGGATTTCAAACAGCTACTCAGCGCGTCGTCGGAAACAATGCGACCGTTCCAGATGCGTTCGTTCAGCTCGTCCTTGCTAATGGTTCGATCACGGTTTTCGACCAAATAGAGTAGCAGATCAAAAACCTGCGGTTCGATAGGGCAAATGCATCCGTTTTTTCGCAGTTCATGAAGATCGGGATGTAATTCGTAGTTTTCGAAAATATAAGTCATGCCGGCCGCCGGCGTATCGCAAACGGTGGCGACCTATGGCACGCCTGACACATTCGGTGGCAAGGCTCGTTCGTCAACGATTACGGCTCCATCATAGATCTGCAAGTTCAAGGGATTTATCCTGACAAGCTTGCTTTTGGCAGTCAACGGCATGGTTTTGCCCGACAAGCACGGCCGATGTGGCCTATTTCGTCCTCATCCTCTGCAAATCCACAGACAAAATCCAAGTTTCCCCCAAGCGAGGCGATTTTGGCTCTCTTACTGTGGTGGCTCGGATCGATTTCCATCCAAGGGATTAATACGGAGGCACTTATGAAAATACATTCAGGAACATTTAGATTAGCGCCCGTCTGCGCGGCCTTTCTCATCACATTCGGTCTGTTCAACACAGCGGATATACAGGCCCAATCCATGGACGGAGAGGAGAAGGCGAAGTTGATCGCCGATGCCTTGAGCGCCGCGCCAACCGCGGTCACCAAGGGCGCCAAGGTTTATGCCTGGAACACCAGCCGCCAGCTTGTGTTAGTGCGCGCGGGAGACGGGCCATACGCCTGCTTTGCCAGCGGCAATACATCTATTCGGGTCGGCAAACCGCTGTCCAAATTTCCCGATCCCATGTGTCTTGACCAGAACGCCCTGGCTTTGTTTCGGGCAATGTGGGCCGAGAAGAACCCGATGAAGCCCGTGCATCCCTATCCCACGGCCCCCGGCATGGTCTGGATGCTCGCCGGCATGGGCGTTGGACAAGGCATGATCAAAATCGGAACCAGCGGAAAAGCGAACATCGCGGTCGGAAAATCCGGCAGCAAGATTACCCGGCTTTCGCCCCATCTGATGATCATGCCGTTGCCGATGGCCGAGAAATCTTCCGGCCTGCAATCCACCTATGACCCCGGTAATCCGAATGCAAGCTGGGTCATGGCGGCCGGTTCGCCAATCGAACATCTGATGCTGCATTTTTCCACAGAGGCAACGAAGAGCATGATGAATCCACATCGGTAGAGCTGTCGATCAATGATATGAGTTCTGGGAAGCGCTGGCCGAACAAGCCAGCGCTTCCCCCGGTGCCAAGGGAACACATCACTTCACGTCTGGGTGAGACGACGCCACAAGAGCGCCGGAACGGCTTATGATTGGCCAAACCGTCAATCATAAGGAGTGTCTTGGCCATGCAATATGTTCGAACGCTGGGTCTGCTTGCCATCCTTGCCCTGGCGCCCCTGTCGGCCCAGGCCGAACGGGGCTATCCTTATGAAGGTGTCCAGGTGATCGATTGCACAAAGACCTTCAAGGCCTTGTTCAACGATCTGGACGCCGCGATCCGCAAACACCGCATGGGTATCGTTGGTCGTGCCTCCGCCTCCATGGGAGCGGCGAGGCGAGGCATTGAGATACCCGGCAATGCGGTTTACGGCGTTTTTCGCAACGATTTCGCCGTGCGTATGTTGCGCGCCAGCGTACCGGCGGGGGTGGAGGCGCCGTTGCGCATTTACCTGACGGAGAACGCCGACGGTACCGCCCGGATTACCTACCGCCGGCCAAGCGCCGTGTTCAAACCCTATGGCAGCGCGGATCTGGACGCCATGGCGGCGGAATTGGATATCATCTTCGCGAAGATCGCCAGTGATGCGGTGGCAAATTAGAGCGAACCGGATCCTGCAGTTACATGCCGCGTACAGCCTGTAACATTAAGAAAATCAGCCCGGCAATTACGGCCGATGAGGGGACCGTAATCAGCCAGGCGCCGGCGATGGTGGCCAGATGCGAACGCCGTACCAGTTTTCGCCGCAGGGCACGTTCCGCCATATCGTCGGCCCGTTTGGCCTTGCCTGCCTCGCCATAGCGGCCATGGTTGATATGGGTGCGCCGGGCGGTTTGCCATTCCCTGTAGAAACCGACGCCGAACACCGCGCCGACGGCAATATGGGTCGAACTAACGGGCAGTCCCAGGGTTGAGGCAATAATGACGGTGATGGCGGCCGAGAGGGCCACGCAATAGGCCCGCATGGGGTTCATTTTGGTGATTTGCTCGCCCACGGTGCGGATCAGCTTGGGTCCGAACAACAACAGACCGGCGGATATCCCGGCGGCACCGATAAACATCACCCAAAGCGGAATTTCCACCTTTGACGCCACCTCGCCGCTCTCCGCCGTGGCGACAATGGCCGCCAATGGTCCCACCGCATTGGCCACATCGTTGGAGCCGTGTGCGAACGACAACAGAGCCGCGGAACAGATCAGCGGGATGGTAAAAAGGGTACGCACGGATTTGTTGCGGTTCTCCATGCCGTTGGCCTGGCGCCTGATCAACGGATTGACCACGAAATAGGTCGCCGCGAATATGGCGACCCCGATGGCCGTTATCGTCCAGCCGCCGGGCGTCCAGACCCGCTTCAGACCCTTCATCACCAGATAGGCCGAGAACACACCGGCCATCAGGGCGACCAGGATCGGCACCCAGCGTTTGGCGCCGGCGATCTTGTCGTCGCGATAAATGATATTGGCCTTGATGAAGGCCAGAAAGATCGCTGCGATCACACCGCCCATGAGTGGCGAGATCACCCACGAGGCCGCGATCATGCCCATCTTGGGCCAGTTGATGACCGAGAAACCGACCGCGGCGATCCCCGCGCCGATCACGCCGCCGACGATGGCATGAGTGGTGGAGACCGGCGCGTTCATCATGGTCGCGATATTGACCCAAAGGGCCGCCGCCAGCAGGGCCGACAGCATGCACCAGATGAACATGTCTGAATTGGGAAAATCTTCCGGCGCGATGATACCCTTTGATATGGTGCCAACCACGTCGCCGCCCGCGACGATGGCACCTGCGGCCTCGAATATGGATGCGATGACCAACGCTCCGACCATGGTCAGGGCGCGTGAACCCACCGCCGCGCCCACATTGTTGGCAACGTCATTGGCGCCAATATTGAGCGCCATATATCCGCCGATAATGCCGGCGATAATAACGATCGTACGTTGTTCCCCGCCGGCACTGACAATGGTCACGCCGACCCAGACAACGAGCAAGAACAACAATGCCAGACCCAGTTTCGTAACCAGGCCCGCCTGTTCCAGAGTGGCGGCGCCAATCCGGTCAAACTTGGCAAGATCCTTGCTAAGTGTCTCTTTGTACATTTAAAGCGCTCCGCGCCTCTATCCCCGACAAGCCCCCACCGGCGGCAATAGAGCTGCCAACCGACGGGGAAAAACTAGGGCATGAAGCAGCCATCGCCAATGCGGCAGATGGACACACCCAGGAATGGTGGTTGCTGGGCGGAAATGAAAGCTCTCAGGCGGCCTTTGGCGCGGCGGCCTTGACGCCGTCGTCCACGTGGTTGTCATATTGGGCGAAGTTTTCCCGGAACCGGGCGACCAGATCTTGGGCCTGGGCGTCATAGGCGGCGCCATCGGCCCAGGTGCGGCGCGGATCGAGCATTTCGCTCGGCACGCCGGGGCAGGCCTCGGGCACCATAAGGCCGAAATTTTCATCTTGGCGGAACGGTACGTCCTTCAGTTTGCCTTCCAATGCCGCACTGAGCAGAGCGCGGGTATGTTGGATCGGCATACGGTAGCCGGTGCCAAATATGCCCCCGGTCCAGCCGGTGTTGACCAGCCAGCAATTCACACCATGCTCGGCGATACGGTCGCGCAGCATATTGCCATAGACCGTTGGATGGCGTGGCATGAAGGGGGCGCCAAAACAGGTTGAGAATGTCGCCTGCGGCTCACTGCCCACGCCTTTCTCTGTCCCCGCCACCTTTGCCGTGTAGCCAGATAGGAAATGATACATCGCCTGTTCCGGCGTCAGTCGCGACAGGGGCGGCAGAACGCCAAAGGCATCCGCCGTCAGCATCACCACGTTGCGCGGATGGCCGGATATGCCGCTTTCGAGAATGTTGGGAATGAAATCAATGGGGTAGGAGGCCCGGGTATTTTCCGTATGGCGGCTGTCGTCCAGATCCAGGCGGCGGGTGTCGGGATCCATCACGACATTTTCCAGCACCGTGCCGAAGCGCCGCGTCGTGGCGTAGATTTCCGGCTCCGCCTCGGCTGACAGATTGATCACCTTGGCGTAGCAGCCGCCTTCGAAATTGAACAGGCCGTTTTTGCCCCACCCGTGTTCGTCGTCACCGACCAATTGCCGGTT
>JABIRL010000030.1 GCA_018667855.1 Rhodospirillaceae bacterium | reverse complement strand
GCATTTATTCTGTACGGCCTGATTTTTGGCCTGGAGAACGCCCGCAAGGTAGCGCCGGTCGCGGTCGTAAACTGCCTGGTCGCGGCGGGTGTATTGATCTTTGCCGGCACCGGTTACGCCGCCTTGTTCGGTGGCGGCAACTTCCTGGACTATGACGCCCTGAGTGCGAACCCGGTTGCGGGGCAGCACCTGGGCATTCTGGTGATCGAGTTCGGCGTCGGAACGACGGTTGCCGCCTCCATGATCACGATCTTTTTTCTGTTCGCCGGGCGGGATCGTTAGATGCTTCAGGCGATACTGGAACATTACAATTATTGGATCGCCATCATGTTGATGATGGTGGGATTTTACACCGTCGTGGCGCGGGGCAATCTCGTCAAGAAGCTGGTTGGCCTGAATATTTTCCAGACCTCGGTGTTTTTGCTCTACATCTCAATGGGCAAGGTAACGGGCGGCACCGCGCCAATCCTTGATGACCGGTTTCAGGTTTATTCCAACCCATTGCCCCATGTCTTGATTCTGACCGCCATCGTGGTCGGCGTCGCCACCACGGCCCTGGGTCTGGCCCTGGTTGTGCGCATTCGGGAAAGCTATGGCACGATCGAGGAAGACGAGCTGGACCTGATGGGCGGCGAAACGTGAACGCTTTAATTCCGCATCTGCCCGCCCTGCAGGTTGTCGTCCCCTTGGTCGCGGCGCCGTTATGCCTGTTGGCGGGGCGAGGCGGGTTGGCCTGGATCATCGCCTTTCTGGCAGCCGCCTTTGCCACCGTCACCGCCGCCTTACTGGCCTATCAAACGCTTCACCATGGGCCCATCAGCTACGAGATGGGCGGCTGGGCGCCCCCCTGGGGCATCGAATATGTGGTCGATACGGCCAATGCCTTTATCCTGTTACTGGTCGCCGGCATCGGAACGGTGGTGCTGATATTCTGCCATGCCAGCGTGGGCAAGGAAATCAGGGCGGGAAATCATCACCTGTTTTATTGCATGTACACGTTGTGCCTGACAGGTCTGCTGGGCATCGCGATCACCGGCGATGCCTTCAACGTTTTCGTCTTTTTGGAAATTTCATCCCTCTCCAGCTATGCCCTGATCGCCCTGGGCGGCCAGCGCAAGGCGCTGACGGCGGCTTTTCAGTATTTGATCATGGGCACCATCGGGGCAACGTTTTTCCTGATCGGCGTGGGCTTGCTGTACATGATGACCGGCACCTTGAACATGGCCGATCTTCAGACCCGCATTCCGGCGCTGCAGGACAGCCGGCCGGTGCTGGCGGCATTCGCCTTTATCACCGTTGGTCTGGCCTTGAAAGCCGCGCTGTTCCCACTGCATTTGTGGTTGCCCAATGCCTATGCCTTCGCGCCATCGGCGGTGTCCGCCTTCATCGCGGCGACGGCGACAAAGGTGTCGCTGTACGTCCTGCTGCGTTTCACTTTCACGCTGTTCGGCGCAGAGTTCGCCTTTGGTGATCTACCGCTGCATTGGGTTTTGCTGGTACCGGCGGTGATCGCCATGTTCGCCGGCTCTTTCAGCGCCATATTCCAGCGCGATATCAAGCGTATGCTGGCCTATTCCTCGGTAGCGCAGATTGGCTACATCACCCTGGCCATCGCGATCGCCAACCCGGCCGGGGTACAGGCCGCGATGATCCATATCTTCAATCACGGTCTGATGAAGGCGGCGCTGTTCTGCGCCATGGGCTGCATTTTCTATCGCATCGGCTCCACCCGGATTGATCAGATGGCGGGCCTGGGCCGGCAAATGCCCTGGACTTTCGCGGCCATCGTGGCCGGCGGGCTAAGCCTCTTGGGCGTGCCTTTGACAGCCGGCTTCATCTCCAAATGGTATCTGGTGCAGGCCGCCTTGCAGTCCGATCTGTGGTGGCTGGTTGTTTTGATTGTGTTGAGTTCCATGCTGGCCTTGGTCTACGTCTGGCGTCTGGTGGAAGCCTTGTATTTCAAGGATCCCGTGCCGGGGCGCGAGGGCGTGGCGGAAGCGCCGCTGTCCATGCTGCTGCCGACGCTATTGCTGGCGGGGGGCAATATCTATTTCGGTCTGGACACCCGCCTTCCGGTCGCGATGACCGAGAACGCGGCGAACCTGTTATTGCGGGGGCAGGCCTGGTGAGCAGCTGGCTGATCATACTGGCCCTGGGCCTGCCGCTGTTCGCGGCGCTGTGCATCTGGTTCTTCGGCCAATCGCCGAACCAGCGCGAGACCATCACCCTGGTATCCGCCGGTTCGCTGTTGCTGGTCGTCTTGGCGATCCTGCCGTTGGTTCTGGCTGGCCTGCCCGTGCGGCTGGAACTGCTGGCCCCCGTGCCCGGATTGAGCATCGCATTCGCGGTGGAACCATTGGGCATGATATTCGCCGCCGTGGCTTCGTTCCTATGGATCGTCAATTCGATATTTTCCATCGGCTATATGCGCGGCAACAACGAGCCGCGCCAGACCAGGTTCTATGTCTGTTTCGCCATTGCCATCAGCGCTACCATGGGCCTGGCATTCGCCGAGAACCTGTTCACATTGTTCGTCTGTTACGAAGCGTTGACGCTGTCGACCTACCCCCTGGTCACGCACCACAAGAATGACGAGGCGCGCAGGGCGGGGCGGACCTATCTGGGCATCCTGCTGGGCAGCTCCGTTATTTTTCTGTTGCCGGCAATTATTACCACCTGGGTATTAACGGGCAGCATTACCTTCACGCCCGGCGGCGTCATGGCCGGCAAGGTGGAACCGGTAATCGGCGGCATCCTTTTGTTGTTGTTCCTTTACGGCATCGGCAAGGCAGCCCTGATGCCCATGCATCGCTGGCTGCCGGCGGCCATGGTGGCGCCGACCCCGGTCAGCGCCCTGCTGCACGCCGTGGCTGTGGTCAAGGCCGGGGTGTTCACGGTGGTCAAGGTCTCGGTCTATATATTCGGGCTGAAGGTAATG
>JABIRL010000031.1 GCA_018667855.1 Rhodospirillaceae bacterium | reverse complement strand
TGTGCCACGGCGTCGACGGCAACCGCCTGATAGTCGGCGCCGGCATACATCTCGATCCATGTGGCGTAGGGATTGCCATCCTTCACCGTGGCCGGGTCCACCGCCAGGGCGGCGGCGATCTCGCCGTAGCCGACCACACAGGGTGACAGGGCCACATAAAGATCCAGACTATCGCCGGCCAGGCCGCATTCCAGGACGAAACGGGTATAGGCCATGGTCGCCTTGGCCTCCGGCAGGGCAGCCATCGCGGTCCTGTCCAGGCCCCAGCCTTGGCAATAGTCCACATGCAGGGCCATCTCGGTGTTCAGAATACCGTCGACGCTGGCTATCGCGGCGCGCATTTCGGCCAGGTCCGTGGTTTTGTAGGCGGCCAGAGCATAAGCGCGGGCAAAGTGGATCAGGAACAGATAATCCTGGCCCAGATAATGGCGGAACGCGGCCTCTGGCAATGTGCCGGCTGCCAGTTGGCGCACGAAATCATGTTGGGTATAGGCCTGCCAATCATCATGGCTGTGGGTCTTCAGACGTTCAAACAGGCCGCTCGGGTCTTGTGTCATGAGACCTTTGGCTGTTGCTGCGTCATGCATTGGATGGCGCCGCCCCGATGGGCGATATCCGCCATATCCAACTGCACGACTTCACGGTCGGGAAAGGCATCGCCGATCAGGCGGGCGGCGCTTTCGTCCGCCGCGTCGTCAAAGGCCGGCACATACACGGCACCGGTGCCGAGGTAAAAATCGAGATAGGAGCGGGTTAGGTACCGCCCGTTCTGTTCCCGCAAAGGTTCGGGCAAGGGCATTTCCAACAGCTCCAACGGGCGTCCCAGGGCATCGCGCTCCGCCTTCAAGCGCCTCAGATTATCTGACAGCCGGTCTCCGTTGGGGTCGTTCCCATGGCCGGCCACGGCGCACATCATGCGGCCCGGGGATACGAACCGCGCCACTTTGTTGACTTGACCGTCCGCCTTGTCGCCGATCAGGCCGTCGGGCAGCCAGATCACCTTGCGGATGCCAAAATACATTGCCAGACGCTCCTCGATCTGGCGATTGTCCATGGTTGGGTTGCGGTCTGAATTGAAGGCTACGGATTCCGTCGTGATCAAGGTGCCCGATCCATCCACGTGGATCGAGCCTCCTTCCAGGGTCATGGGAACGTGGTAGCAGGGTAGGTCCAACTCCTCCAGCATCCAGGCGCCCAGTTTGGCGTCATTGTGATAATCGCGGTACTTGTTGCCCCAGGCGTTGAAATCGAACACCGCGCCGGCCAGCCCGCCCTCGCCATTGATCAGAAAACTGGGCGCTATGTCGCGGCTCCATGAATCGTCCAGCTCCGCTTCCCAGATCGTCACCAGACTGCCCAGTTGCAGACGGGCGACGGGGATCAATGCCTGCGGCACCAGCATGGTCACCGGCTCGTACTTGGCGATGGCGCGGGCCAGGCTGGCCGTGGCCAGACAGGCAAGGTCGATCTCCTCACCCCAGGCGCCCAGACGGCAGGGCCAGGCCATCCAGCAACGTTCATGGCGGCCCCAATCGGGCGGCATGTAAAAGCCGTCTTCGGCCGGCGTTGTATGGGGTGTCGTGTTCATGGCGCCGCCTGCCTGATTTTATCAAGCGGCAGGCTGTAAAGTGCCCGCGTCCCGCGCAAGCCGCGCAATTGATGCTGTCCCATGAACTGGAGATCATTGCTGCAATGGCGGGCCTGTTCAAAAAACGCCTCCGACACCAGCCAATTCCGATCCAATTCGCCGCACATCGCCTCAATGCGACTGGCTTCGTTCACCGCCGGTCCGATGACAGTGAAATCCAGCCGCCCCTCGGCGCCCACGTTGCCATACAGAACATTGCCGATATGTAACGCCAAATCCATTTCCATGATCGGTCGATCCGCCGCCCCTCGGTCCCGGTTCAAGGTACCGACGGCGGCAAAAGCTGCCCGCCCCGCCGTCATGCCCTGTTGGCAGGCAACCTGGCATTCCGCGTCGTCGCCGGTAATTTCAAACACCGCCAGCACTCCATCGCCCAGAAATTTCAATACTTCGCCACCCTGTTCTAGCACCGGTCGGGCAATGGCATCGAGATAATCATCCAGCATGGCCAGCAAATCAGCGCCCGGCAAGGATTCCGCCAGGGGCGTGAAGCCGCGCAAATCGGCATAATAGATTACCGCCCGCATGCTGGCGGCCGTACCCCGGTCGATATCGCCATCCATGACCCGCTGGCCCGCATCCCGGCCCAGGTAGGTGCTGGCGACGTTAAGGGCCGTGGCATAGGTCGCGGCGCTGCGGGCGGACAGGGCGAATACCTCCAATATCCCTTCCAGTTCGTGCAATTCCTCATCCGACATGCCGCCCGGTTTGTCGAACACCATGGATATCATGATGCCGTCTTCCCGTTCGGAGCCGCTCGCCTGGCCAAAAGGGAACAGGCGGACGAAGTAGTCCGTACCGCCCTCGCCGCGAAACATCTCATAGATTGAAAATTCCGGATCCGCCGGACCCTCGAGCCGTTGGCGGTAGCGAAACTGCCCAAGCTGGCGCATGTGATGCAGTGGACTGGTGAGGAAATCTGGGTTGTGGCCTTGTTGACGCAGATAATATTCAGTTTCCAGGCCGGCCACACCCCGGCGCCAGATATAGGCATAGCCGCCATACAGGGGATGCAGGGTCTGCAAACCGATGAACGCCCGCAACAGCGGCAGGCCTTGGTTCGTAAGGCGTTGGCATAGACCCATTGCCAATTGGTCCACGCTATCGCCGGCCAGGCCGCGTTTGATGAGCCATTCGCCCGGTGTCTGGTCCGATATGATGTCGTTCGATTTAATGTTCATGGTTCCGCGCTAAGAATAAGTATTCCCGCCCGCCGATGCGAGGTACAAACTGCATATTGGCGACATTTTCAAGTTATCAAAAACAGGGGAAACAGGAATGGCGGGAGAAGTAGAAGCACGGCTGGCGGCACTGGACATTACCTTGCCGGATGCCCCGGCGCCGGCGGCGAACTATGTGCCCTATGTGCGCACGGGCAATCAGGTATTTGTGTCCGGCCAGGTGCCATGGGTGGGCGGTGAACGTAACTTCGTCGGTAAGGTCGGCACCGATTTTTCGGTCGAGGAAGGCCAGGCCGCGGCCCGGGTGGTGGCGTTGAATCTTATCGCCCAGGTCAAGGCGGCCTGCGACGGCGATCTGGATCGGGTGACCCGGTGCGTCAAACTGGGTGGTTTCGTCAATTGCCCGGGAGACTTCCACGACCATCCGAAGGTGATCAACGGTGCCTCGGACCTGATGGTGGAGGTATTCGGCGATGCCGGGCGCCATGCCCGTTTCGCCGTGGGCGCCGCCGCCTTGCCGTTTAATGTCGCGGTGGAAATCGATGCGGTGTTCGAGGTGCGATGACCGCTGCGCCGGAATGGCTGTGCCAACGGCCGTTCGCCCATCGCGGTCTGCATGATCGCAACGCCGGTGTGCCGGAAAATTCCCTGGCCGCGTTCACGGCTGCGGTCGACGGCGGCTACGCTATTGAATTGGATGTGCAGACCTCCCGCGACAACGTGGTGATGGTGTTTCATGATGCCATCCTGAACCGGATGACCGGCGCGGCGGGCGCCTTAAATGAGACGGATTCCGAGCACCTGGCCACATTGCATTTGGGCGACAGCCAACAGGCGATTCCCACTTTGCGGGAGGTCCTGAACCTGGTGGCCGGGCAGGTTCCGCTGATTGTCGAAATAAAAAGCCGGCCGGGCGCCGTCGGTGGGATCGAGGGCGCGGTGCTGCCGATCCTGCGGGCTTATGAAGGACCTTTTGCCGTCACTTCGTTCGAGGCGCGGTCCCTGGCTTGGTTTCGCGCACGAGAGCCGCATTGGCCTCGTGGTCATAATGTGGGAGTTGCCGAACTGCCGAAATTCAAACCGTGGTGGCGGCGCCTGGCCTGGCGCTATTTGTACGATGTGGACGGTGCGCAAGCGAATTTTGTGGTTTACGATAGGCGTGATTTGCCCAATTGGGCAGCGAAGCGCGCGCGGGCGATGGGGAAGCCATTGCTGTCATATACGATAAAGGATGCGGCGGAAATGGAACGGCTGGCGCCCCATACGGACAACATTATCTTCGAAGGGTTTCATCCCTGACATGGCGTCCAGCGAGGAAGACGGCGTGGTCGCGCGCATCGTACAGTCGATTGGCGACATTCCCGCCGCTCATTGGGATGCCTGCGCGGGGAGCTCGGATCCTTTCCTCAGCCATGCCTTCCTGAAAGCCCTGGAAGACAGTGAATGCGTCCATGGCAGTACGGGATGGGGGCCGGTCCATCTGTTGCTGGACGACCCCGACGGCGGCCCCCCCGCCGGCTGCGTGCCCCTGTACGTGAAAAGCCACAGTCGGGGTGAATTCATCTTCGACTATGGCTGGGCAGATGCCTATGAACGGGCCGGTGGCCGCTATTACCCCAAGCTTTTGGCGGCGGTACCCTTTACGCCCGCCACCGGCCCCCGTCTGCTGGTGCGTGAAGGCCTCGATAAGGTGCTGGTGCAGCGGCAACTGGCGGCGGGTCTGATCGGTGCGGCGGAGCATCTGAAAATCGCCACCATCAGCGTCAATTTCCTGCCCGAGGATGAATGGGATTTATTGGACGATGCTGATTATCTGAAGCGGGCTGACCAGCAATATCATTGGTACAACCGGGACTACGGCAGTTTTGATGATTTCCTGGATGATCTGTCCTCCCGCAAGCGAAAGAATATCCGCAAGGAGCGGCGCGGTGCCTTGGCGTCCGGGGTTGAGATTGAATGGCTCAGCGGCAGCGACATTCGCGAAGAACATTGGGATGCCTTCTATAAATTCTATATGGATACGGGCAGCCGCAAATGGGGCCAGCCGTATCTGAACCGGGAATTCTTCAGCCTGATCACCGAAAGCATGGCGGACCGGATCCTGTTGATCCTGTGCCGCCGCCAGGACCGCTATATCGCCGGCGCCCTGAATTTGATCGGCGAGGAGGCATTGTTCGGCCGCTATTGGGGCTGTATCGAAGATCATCCGTTTCTGCATTTCGAGGTTTGTTATTATCAGGCCATCGATTACGCCATCCAGCATGGCCTGTCCCGGGTTGAAGCCGGCGCCCAGGGCCCGCACAAGATCGCGCGGGGCTATCGGCCGACCCAGACCCATAGCGCCCATTATATTCGCGATCCCGGCTTCCGGGAGGCAGTCGCCAATTATCTGGAGCACGAACGGGCGGAAGTCGGCCACGACATCGAATACCTGTCCGAGCGCGGGCCCTTCCGCAAGGGCGAGCGGCAGACTCTGGATTGATCAGTTAACGCGCTAACAATCAATAATGCAGGCGTTGGCCGCACTGCAGGCAGTCGCGGCCATTGGTAACGCCGCGCATGGAGGTGGTGGCATCGCAACTTGGGCAGCGCAGGTGGATCAGCGCCGCCTGCAGCGGCAGCAACAGGACCACGGCAATGGCCGTGAGGTATAGGCCGGCAACAAACAGCACGGCGGCGGCAAAAATTGATGCCAGTATCCACCGCCTGAAATAGTCACGACGGTAGGCGAATTCGGTGATCATCGGCCAATCCGCGCGCCGTGGCGCGTCGGGATTTTTCGCCGAACGTGATTTGCTTTCTTCCCTCATAGTCTGATCCGGGCGGCGACTAAGCAAAAAGGCCAGCAGGAATGGCGCAACAGCAGGCGCCAAATATATCAGCAATAGCGTGCTTTCCTTGGACATGGTCGCAGCCTCGTCCTTGGTGTGGCGGATTTGTTGATGTTAACGCCATTTGGTCCGTAGTAAAATGGAATTGGTTCTGGTGATCGTTGACCGGAGTGGCTAAATTTTCAACCTGTTAGGGCGCGATTTGGGCGCTATTAGGGATAGAGGGCACGATGCCATGACGAATACCGACTGCATTTTCTGCAAAATCATTGCCGGAGAGATACCGTCTTTCAAGCTGTACGAAGATGATCGCACCTATGCCATGATGGATATCAACCCCTTCCATGACGGCCATTGTCTGGTTCTGACCAAGGCTCATTGCGTCAACATCCTGGACGCCGATGCGGCCGACCTGGCCGCCGTCCTGCCGACGGCGCAAAAAATCTCCCGTGCCGTTGAAGCCGCCCTGGAGCCCGAGGGCATCAATCTGATCCAGGCCAATGGCCCGGCGGCGGGACAGACCGTCTATCACTATCACACCCATATCTTTCCACGGCGACTGAACGATGGCGCTTTGCTGAACTGGGGCCATGCCCCCGGTGACATGGGGCGGATCGAAGACGTTTATAAGAAAATCATGGCCGCGCTGGATTAGGCCTGTTGCGTAATTGAAAGGAACTGAATTATGTCGATTTTAGCTATTGGCGGCGCCGGCTTCATCGGACGGCGAATGATCCCGATCCTGGCGGCGGCGGGCCACGAGGTGACCTGCATGGATATTGATGTCGCGGGCGCCAAGGCGGCGTTCGGGCACCTGGGCGATAAGGTCAAGGTAGTGCGCGGGGATGTAACGCAATTTGACGATGTCATCGGCGCGGTACAGGAAACGCGGGCCGAACGGGTGATCAATCTTTCATACTTCATCGGCGATCTGGCGCCTCACATTGCCTTTAAGCTCGACATTCAGGGCATGGACAATTGTTTTGAAGCGGCGCGGCGTTGCGGCGTCAAGCATACGGTTTTCGCCAGTTCGGTCGCGGTCAGCGGCCCCCAAACCCAATTCGGTGATCGCCTGGTGGATGAAACCGACGAGCGTCACGGCGACAGCCAATATGCCGTTAACAAGATCATCAATGAATGGCAGGCGCACGATTATCGCCGCGCCTATGATATGACGATCACCTGCATCCGCCCGGCCAACGTGACCGGACCGGACAAAAAATTCGGCTCCATCGATCATGTGAACTGCATGTGCCAACCGGCGCGCGGCCAGTCCGTCACCTTCTCCCACGCCGACACCATGCGCTGTGTCATCCATGTGGAGGATATGGCCGAGGTATTCGCCCGCGTCGCCCTGGCCGACAAGCCGAAGTTCGAGACCTATAATTCCGGCGGCGCCACTGTCAGCCTGGCCGAACTGGCCGGCCTGGTAAGGGAATTCCTGCCCGACGCCGATATCCGCTTCGAGGCGGAAAGCGGCGGCCGCGATCTTTCCGGAAATTACATGATCGGCAGTAGCCGGGTTGTCGAGGAATTCAGCGTGCAGTATGCCCCCCTCCGCCAACGGGTGAAGGAGGTCATCAACGACATTCGCGCCGTCGAGGGGCAGCCACCCCTGGCATAAACGGAAAGGATTGGAACTCCCATGCAATTTGGCGCATTTTTCCCGACCCGCGATATGCCCGCCGACCGTACCGCGATCCGCGATTGGGCCCAGGCGGTCGAGGGTATCGGCTTCGATTATATCCAGGTCCCCGACCATGTGCTTGGCGCCGACCGCGCCGCGCTGCCGGATTTTGAAGGCCCCTATGATATCGATGATACTTTTCATGAGGTGTTCGTGACGCTGGGTTATCTGGCGGCGATAACCGAACGCGTGGGCCTTTCCACCGGCGTCCTGATCCTGCCGCAGCGCCAGACCGCCCTGGTCGCCAAGCAGGCGGCGCAGATCGATATTCTGTGTGACGGCCGGTTCCGCCTTGGTGTCGGGGTTGGCTGGAACCCGGTGGAATATGTCGCGTTGGGCCAGGACTGGAATACCCGGGGCCGGCGCCAGGCCGAGCAGATCGAACTTATGAACCGCTATTGGACCGAGCGCACGGTTGATTTCACGGGTG
>JABIRL010000369.1 GCA_018667855.1 Rhodospirillaceae bacterium | reverse complement strand
CTCCCCGCCATTCCCGCACCGCCGTGTATCCGCCCGCAGGGAACGAATTGTATTCGAACTGCCGCCGTTGCGCCGGGCTGGGTCTGCCGAACAGGGCCTGGCCCAAATGCGGTGTAACCTGGGGCGGCGCTAGATCGGGCCGCTCGGTGACCACCGCCAAATAGCCCAGGACCGTGTTCACATGCGCCTCCGGCCCAGGCAGGGAACACAGTACCCGCCCTTCATCGTCATCGCCGATGCGCGGTTGATTGCCATTTTGGTCCGTAATGGCACGGAGATGGTGGCCGGCCTGTACCATGCGGTGCCAGGAGGCATTGCTCCATTCATCGCCGGCCCGACCGCCAACCGTGGCGCACAGCAGGAACCATTCCAGAGAGAACGCGCCGTAGGTGGGCGATTGTTCCGCACCAACGCCGTCATCGTGAAATTGCAGGCCCAACTCCCGTTCCAAGGTCGCCTTGCCCTTCCGCTTCCAGGCCCCCGCGTGGCGCAATGTGGGCACCAGACTGCCAAGCAGATACAGACCGCTCGCCTCGGCGATGCAATGGTTGTTGGCGGAGGAGTAGCGCGAGGGAAATCGCGCCAGCCAATAACCGTGGGCGGCCAGGCAAAGGTGCAGGCGTTGGCTAAATTCAGCCGAAAATGAACGCTCCCCGATCAATGTGGTGACCACCAGCAGGCTGACCACCCGCAAGGCCAATTCTATGCCCGATATCCACGCCACCCCTAGGTAGGGCCGATGTGCGGCGATCCAGGATTCCAAATGCCGGACCACCAGTTCGGCCAAATCCTCGTCGTCCTCCAATGCCGCGACCGCCGCCATGGGCTGGAGGTATTGCAGGCGGTTCAGTTCCGAGACGAATTTGATATCGCCCCGTTCCGGCGCATAACGGTATGAAATATCGAAACAATAAGTCTGGCTGGGCCAGGCTGTTTGCGTACTGGGGTCAAGATGCCAATCCGGCGGCCCGGGACGATCCGGCCAGGTGCTGCCCAAGGCTTGAAACCGCCCCTGGCGCATCTGCTCCACCAGTTGGCGCCAATCACTGCGCAGCTCTGTCTCGCCGCGCAACGCCTCCAGGCCATCGGCCAGACCCGGCAGGCTGGGCAGCGGGTCGAGGGGAGCCGAAACCAGATGGGCGAAATTCGGCTGGTAATAGCGCGAAACGGTGCGCTTGAACTGTTCGCCGAAGCGAAAGGCGATTTCGGCCGGACTCATGGCGGCCAGGCGGTCGGCCAACCAGGCAAAGCCGTCCAATTGCCGCGGTCCTTCGCCGCTATCGCCTGCTGCCTGGGTCATGGTCGCTGAAAATCGAGCCTTCCTCTAGTTGGTTAGATGGCGGCCAATGCCTTTTTCACGGCGGCGCAGTTTTCTTGCAGATGCCCGGGATTGATCGTGCCGACGACAACGGCGGTGACGCCCTGGGTACAGACCAGATTTGCCAAAGCCCCGCCGATGTCGCCTTGATGGCCGCTATCCAATGGTTTCTTGATTAAAATACCCTTATTCACGGCGTGCGCGGCCTCCAGGACCGGCCGTTGGCCTTGATCCGATTCATTTAAGGTAATCATAACCAGATCGCAGCCTTGGGCGGCAAAAAATCCCGCCGGGACCGTTTTAGTTGATGCGCCCACGGCCTTGATCACGCCCTGCTCCCGCAACTCCAGCAAGGTCGACAGCGCCGCGCCCTCCCGCAGGATCGCCTCGTCATCGTCCCCCAGATGCAGCAACACTACATCCAAGACATCCCGGCGCAGGCGTTGCCGGCTGTTTTCCACGCTGGCGCGGATTGCGGCTGGGGAAAAATCAAAAAAAGATTTTCCCTCCGTGAATGATTCCCCCACCTTTGTGGCGATCCGCCAATGATCGTCCGCCCCGACCAGCGCACCGATACGTGCCTCGCTGGTGCCATAGGCAGGCGCTGTATCCACCAGGTTGATGCCAAGTTCCTTGGCCAACTGCAGCAGGTCGGCCAATTCGCCGTCACTGGGCAGTGTGAACGAGGTTGGATATTTCACGCCCTCCCGCCGGCCGAATTTGGTGCCGCCCAAGGCCAGCGGACTGACCAGGGGACCGTTGGGTCCAAGTTGCCTTAAATCCATGTTTGCACCATTTCCCACGGCGGTCGCGCCACCCGGGGCACGGGCAAGGCGGACAGAGCGCTCAAATCGTGCGGCCCAGGCTTCAAATGACCGCCATTCAGAATTCCCATGATTTTTTCCGCCAGGACGGGCGCCAGGGCCAACTTGGTCGGCCAACCGACAATGACCGCGCCATGGGCTTTGGCCACGGCCGAGCCGGGGCGCGATCCGCCGTAGCCGCCGGGCTCCGCCCGCTCGACGGCATGTGTCGCCCAGGCGGCCTGGGAAAAGTCCGCGCCGGGCAACAGCCGCGCAAGCTCCGGCTTGGCCTTGGCGATCAATTGCCCAGGGGACTGCGCCACGCCTTGCTCCGCCAAAAGGCCGCCGATGTACCAAAAATAGCCGCCTTCGGGATCAGTGTACGAGGTGATGGTGGCGAGGGGTTTTGGGTTCATACCTATGCAATGCATGAAGATGGGCTGCCCCATGCCGCGAACCATGACTTGATGCAGCGGCCGGCGCTGGCAGGCGATCTGGTTCAATCCTGCTTGCGACAACAATGTTTCGTTGCCGGCGCCCGCCGTCAGGACGACCCGCTGGGCCTGAATGGTCATATCGCCGGCGGTGATGTCCGCGCCGCCGTCGTCACGCGCCGCCAATCCGACATCACCGCTGTCCGGCAAACCGAAGATCCGATCGCGGTACCGGTCTTGCAGCGCGGCAAGTGCCTGGGGCACGTCAATGACGACTTCATCAACTTCGAGCAGTCGTCCCTCGGCCGTGGGCGGCAATACCGAGGGACGCTCATCGATAGCGCAGTCGCGCACCGTACCGCGCGCCAGATTGCGCACGGCCATCGCCAGACCGCTGTCAACCGATTGCGGCGGTAGCCACATATGCATGTTGTCGGCCAGGGGTTTGACCATGCTCAGGTCCGGACCTGATTTTCCGGCCAGGCTGGCCCGCCAAAGATCCGGCATGGGGGCAAGGTCGGCCACGGCTGTTTCGCCAACGAATTTCACGCCGCCATGGATGATGCCCTGGGCGGCAATGCTTTGGCCCTGTCCCAGGTCGCCTTTGTTCAGGACGACGGCACTGAAACCGGCCCGAACCAGGCTATCAAGCAGCCACAGGCCGGCGATGCCCCCGCCAAGAATGACGACATCGGCCCGGGTGCCCATGGTTGCGGCTAGTCCTCTTCGCCCGAACCGGCGCCCATGCGGGAGATCACGGCGGTCGAGCTATGCCCATCGACAAATTTGGCCAGTTTCACCTCGCCACCGTAACCCTGCACGATATCGCCGCCGACGACGCCGTCGAGGTCATAATCACCGCCCTTGATCAATACATCCGGCCGCAGCTGCCGCAACAGGGGAATGGGCGTGTCGTCGGCGAATATCACTACCCGGTCGACCATGGCCAGGGACGCCAGCACCAGGGCACGGGCTGCTTCCTTCTGCACCGGTCGGCCGGCGCCTTTTTCCAGGCGCCGCACCGAAGCGTCATCGTTGATGGCCACGACCAGGCGGTCGCAATTGCTTTTGGCCTCGTTCAACAGGGAAATATGGCCGGGATGCAGCAGATCGAAGCAGCCGTTGGTGAAGCCGACGCGCAGATCGCGGGCGCGCCAGCGTTCGGCATCCGCCTCCGCCACGGCCGCCGAGACAACCTTGTCCTCGGACCGGGTCAGATCGGCGGCCATGATGCCGTGGGCCAGCTCGTCCCGGCTGACCGCCGCCGTGCCCACCTTGCCCACCACGATCGCCGCCGCTGAATTGGCCAGCCGGGCAGCCAGGTCAGGGGCCGCGCCCACGGCCAGGGCCAGGGCGAAGATGGCAACGACGGTATCGCCGGCGCCCGAGACATCGAACACTTCCGGTGCGCGGACGGCAAGATGAACCGGCGCGGCATCCCTTGTTATCAGGCTGATGCCCTGTTCCGAGCGGCTGACCAGCAGGGCGCCGATATCGCACCGTTCCATCACCGACCGCGCCGCCAGGGTTACTTGTTCATCGTCATCACATGGCAGGCCCGTCGCGGCGGCCAATTCGGCCCGGTTCGGTTTCAGGAAATCCACGCCCCCATAGGCCGCCAGATCATGCCGCTTTGGATCGGCGACAATCGGCACTTTCGCGGCCCGGGCCCGTTCGATGGCACCGGCCAGAACCTGATCGTTCAACACGCCCTTGCCATAGTCCGACAGCACCAGCACATCCGCCTGCGTCAAAGCCTCGTCCAGGCGCGCCAACAGCGCCGCGCCATCATCCGGTGCGATGGCTTCGGTGGTCTCGCGATCCGCGCGCAGTAGCTGCTGTCCGGCTGCGACATAGCGAGTCTTGAGGGTGGTTGGCCGATCCGCCCTGATAATCAGAGCCGGGATGACGCTCGCCATACCGGCGATCAGGCTATCGGCCTCTTCCCCCGCCTCGTCCGCCCCGCGCACCGCCAATAACCGGCTTTGACCGCCGGCGGCGGCGATGTTGCGGACAACGTTGCCAACCCCGCCCAACATGGCTTCATCACGGGCGGCATGAATGATCGGGATCGGCGCCTCGGCCGAGATGCGCGTGACGGTGCCATAGACATAGCGGTCCAGCATCAGATCCCCCAGACAGACGACCCGCCCGCGGTGGAATTGATCCAAAAGTCCTATCATGGCCGGACTATCATTCATTACGTCTTGACCTGCCTTCTGCGATGTCTATCGCGTACACTATACCAGGGCAGAATTCCAGAGGCCGCGATGTTCAAACGAAAGGGTGGATTAGTTGCGCGGCGTTTTCTTGCCCTTTTGATGGCCCTCGGCTCAGCCCTTGCCATGCCGGCCCCTGCCCTGGCGGACAAGGCTCTGGCGGATGGGGCCTCGCCGAATGGGGCCTTGCCGGATGCGGCCGATCCCTACCTGCTTTTGCGCGGTGTCAGCACCGTTCAGCCTATCCGGGACTGGCTGGCCCCGGTCAAGCCCACTGCCGTACAACCCTACCCCGCGAACGGCGCCGTGGTGAAGCAGACACCGCCCGTCTTTCGCTGGCCGTACCAGGATAAAATACTGAACTGGGAATTTCAGCTACGGCTTGATGCGGGCAGAGGGTTGCGCCACACCGTGACCAACAACTGGCTGTTTCTGGACCGCACACTGCCGCCCGGCCGGCACGCCTGGCGTCTGCGCGGCTGGCCCATGGGGGCGAATGCCACGGTGTGGAGCGAATGGCGGCAATTCACGGTGCCGCGCAATGCCCATGCCTTCGTCATACCGGATTTCACGGATCTGTTCGAAACGGCCCAAAACCGGGATCGCCCGCGCCATTTACCCCAGGGCGGCGCCGGAAAACGGCTGTTTGCCGCTATTCGATCCGGTGAGCGGCGCCGGGCCTTCGAATTGTTTCGCCACAATGTGGACAGGGAATTCCTGAAACGCCCCATGAGCGCGGAGCCCGTCCAGGCGACATTTCAGGTGGCTAATAATTATGAGAAGCAGCGCTTGGGGCTGAATATCGCCAAAACCGTGTACCGCGATGCCGGCGCGGCCCGCGCTGCGGCCTATGTGTGGATCGTCACCGAGGAAAAGCGTTATCTGGACGCGGCAATGGACCGGGTGCGAAACCTCGCAGCGTGGGATCCGAAAGGCAGCACGGGGCGTCGTTCACAGGGTTCCATATCGCGCGAAATCGCCCTTACCCTGGCGATTGTGCTGGATCTGACGTACGAACAATGGTCGGACGGCGAACGGGCGTTGATCGAGACGGCGATCACCATCCGGGTCAGAAATCTGTTCAATCACTACATCCTGGCCGATCGCTTGAGCCTGGCGGAAATGCCGTACAATTCCCACGGCTTTCGCCATGCCGGCGCCATCGCGGCAATCGCATCGTTACTGGCGGGCAGCATTCCCGACGCCCGACACTGGTTCCTGACGACGTTTCCGGTCTACCTGGCCATGAATAACCCTTGGGGCGGCGATGATGGCGGCTTCGCCAATGGCCTCAACTATGCCGGTTGGAACCTGATGGCCCAGTTGCGGCAGGGCGATATATTGGAGCACGCGACGGGGCTGGCCCTGCGGCATACCGCCCGGCTGCGGGAGGCCGGACAATATCTGCGCTTTTTTGCCCCGCCGGGGACGCCGGACAACCTCTTTGGCGACGGTCATGAACGGGACGTGAAACGGCTGTGGCGACAGTTGGCGAATGCCTACGCCCGACGTTTGCCGAGACCATATTATCGGCGCTATGCCAGCGACTGGGGCGCGGCAACCGCAACCCCGGACAATATATTTGCCGCCCTGCCGAGAGACGCCATCATGCCCGATGGCGGAGAAGCCGTACCTTCGCCACACGCCGCGCATTTCCCGTCGATCGGCTGGACGGCCATGCACAGCGACCTGACGGACCCAAATCGCACATCCGTTTACTTTCTCGCCTCACCCTACGGTTCGCTGAACCATTCCCACGCCGCCCAGAACAGTTTCGTCATCCATTCCCGTGGCCGCCGGCTGGCCATATCGTCCGGCTATTACGATTTTTTTGGTTCGGATCACCACAAACAATGGACCCAGCAAAGCAAGTCAAAGAACACCATTACCTATGATGGCGGCCGCGGTCAGCCGAGCCACACAAAATCCGCGGCGGGGGATACCGTCGGCTTTGCCCATGGCGCCAACCTTGATTTCGTGGTCGGCGACGCGGCCCGGGCCTACGGCAACGGCGTGATGACGGCACGGCGCACCCTGGCCTTTCTGCGCCCCAATACGATCCTTGTTTATGATCAGTTACGTGCGGACCAGGCGCGGCGGTGGGAATGGAATATCCACGCGGTGGACGAGATCTTGGATTTCGGACCGAACGCCATGGCCATCAAAAACGGCCCGGTATCCCTTTGCGTCGAAATGCTGGCGGCCCCGGCAATGGAATTTTCGGTGAACAATCAATTCCCGGCACCGCCCGACGGGCAAACCGACCGGTATCCGGCGCAATGGCACGGCGTGTTCACGACTCGGGAGAAGAAAACCAAAGCTGAATTTCTAGCGCTTCTATCCGTCGATTGCGCCACCCCGCCGATTGGCAAGGTCTCGGCCTCGAAAGACGGCGGGTTCTCATTGGCCATCGAGGGGAAGACGTATTCGATCAATGCCACCGGCGCCGTGCGCCATTAAAGATCTTTGGATTTACCGCGAAATGCTAACGCAAGTTCCAGTGCACGGCGGGCGCCTAACCGGGACCAGACGCCGGGCGAAAGACCGAGTTTCGATGGCAACAGCAGGCTCATGCCCACATCACGCACGATCGAGGCCAACAGTACAGCCAGAGCGGCCCCCGTTATGCCCATCAGATGGGTCAACAGCGGAGCCAGGATCAGAATTGTCAGCAACTGGGCACCGTTGAAACGCAACACGATGCCTTCATGCCCGGTCATGTTGAAGGTATGGCTGGCCAACCCGGCGGAGGCATTGATGGCGGCAAAACCCGCCAACGCCAGCAACGCGCCATGGGCGGCGGTATAATCAGCGCCAAACAGCTGCAAGACCCAACCACCCCACGGCATGAGGCACAGCAAGATAATGAAAGCGGGCAGCAGCGCCGTCCAGGATGACGCGATCAAAAGGTCCTGCATGCGCGCCGTCTGCTTTCGCGCATGGGCATCCGACAGCATGGGAGACACCGCATTGCCCGCGGCCCAGGTGCCCAGGGTGCCGAGCGCGCCGATACGCTGGGCAGCCTCGTACAGAGCTGCGGCGGGGGTGCCGATGATGGCGGATACGAATATCAGCGGCAGGCGGCT
>JABIRL010000032.1 GCA_018667855.1 Rhodospirillaceae bacterium | reverse complement strand
GGCCGCCTTCGCGCCGATCCACGCTGCGCTGATGGAATATGGCGTATTGATGATCCGCGATCAGGATCTGAGCCCGGCCCAGCACAAGGCATTTTGCCAGCGCCTGGGCGACCCCCTGCCGGTGCCGTTCGTCAAGACCCTGGACGAGCACCCGGAGATCATCGCCATCATCAAAGAGGCGGACGAGCGCACCCGCATGGTTTTCGGCGGCACCTGGCACAGTGATTTCAGCTTCCTGGCCGCCCCGCCGCTCGCGTCCTGTCTCTATGCCCGCGAGCTCCCGCCCTTTGGCGGCGATACGGTCTTCGCCTCCATGACCAAGGCTTATGAAAACCTGTCCGCCGGCCTGCGGGCGCTGCTGGACGGCATGAAGGTGGTGCATTCGGGCAAGCGGTCCTACGGCCCGGTGGGCACCTTCGCGGATTCGCAATTGGATTCCATGGACGTCGCGGTGGGCGCGGACGGCGATGCGGAAGTCCTCCAGCCCGTGGTTGCCGTCATTCCGGAAACCGGCAAGCGCAGCCTGTTCGTCAACGACATCTACGCCATACGTTTTGAGAACATGACCGAGGCGGAAAGCAAGCCGCTGCTCGATTTCCTCTGCCAGCAGGCGCGGCGGCCGGAAAACCTGTGCCGCCTGATCTGGAAGCCCGGCTCCGTGGCTCTGTGGGACAACCGCACCACCATTCATTACGCCATCGATGACTATGACGGCTATCGCCGTGAAATGCATCGTGTGACTATCGCGGGGGCGCCCTTACAGGGCATTCAATAGCTATCATGCAGCACAGCAACGACCGTATTCTGACCACCCACGCGGGCAGCCTGCCCCGTCCCCCGGCATTGGTGGAAATGTTCGCCGACCGGGTTCAGGGCCGCCCGGTGGATGCCGCCGCCCTTGCCACCGCGATCGAGGACGCCACGAACTGGATCCTGCCGAAACAGCTCGAAGCCGGGATCGATATTCCCAATAACGGCGAGCAGCCCCGGGATGCGTTCTTTCTCTACGTTCGCCACCGCATGAGCGGCTTTTCGGGCCTGGGCAGCCGCCGCCCGCCCGGCGATGTGGCCCGCTATCCCGGTTTTCAAGCCATGCGTCAGCAGGCGCAAGCCAATCAGACCGCCGTCACCAACTTCGATGTGCCCAAAGTCGTCGACGAAGTGCGCTACCTGGACCCGGCCTTCGTGGAGGCCGAGTGCAGTGACTTTCGCCGCATCCTGACAGCGTATGCGCCCGAGCAGCGGGAGGCCTTCATCACCGCGCCGTCGCCGGGCATCATCGCCGCCGCTGTGCCCAACGAACATTACGACAGTGACGAGGCCTATCTGGACGCCCTGGCCGCCGCCCTGCAAATCGAGTACGAGGCCATCGTGGCCCATGGCTTCACCCTGCAACTGGATTGCCCGGATCTGGCCCTGGAACGCCACATCACCTACACCGACCGCCCGGTTTCCGAGTTCGTCGGCTTCGTGGAACGGGTCATCGGCGCCATCAACCGCAGCCTGGTGAATATTCCCCGGGAAGCCGTCCGCCTGCACGTCTGCTGGGGCAATTACGAAGGCCCGCATGATCTGGACGTGCCGTTGGCGGATATTCTTCCGACAGTCCTGCAGGCGGATGTGGGCGGCGTCGTGCTGCCTTTCGCCAACCCGCGCCATGCTCACGAATACAGGATCTTCCAGGATGGCCCCCTGGCCGATGACCAGATCCTGGTCGCCGGTGTGATCGACACCACGACAAATTATGTGGAACATCCGGAGGTCGTCGCCGACCGGATTGAAAATATCGCCCGGGCCCTGGGCGATCCGACGCGCCTGCTTGCGGGTACCGATTGCGGTTTCGACACCTCCGCCGGCATGGGCAAGGTGGCCGAAGACGTGGTCTGGGCAAAACTGGCGTCGCTATCCGCCGGCGCCAAAATCGCCAGCGCGCGGCTGTTCGGATAACCAACGTAAGATAACCGGCCTAAGGTAACCGGCCGGAATTTTACATCAGGCGTTGTTCGGAGGCTTCCCGGCGGACCGCCTTTTGCAGTTTTTCAAATGCGCGGACCTCAATCTGACGAACTCTTTCGCGGGAGATATTGAAGTCGTTGGACAGCTCTTCCAAGGTCTTTGGCTCGTCCGACAGGCGCCGTTCGGTAATGATTTTTTTCTCGCGGTCGTTCAGGCCGTCCATGGCGCCCATCAACAATGCGCGGCGCTGTTTCAGCTCTTCAGATTCCGCCAGTTCGGTTTCCTGATCGACGCTGTCGTCGACCAGCCAATCCTGCCATTCGCCCTCGCCCTCGGCCCGCAGGGGCGCGTTCAGGGAATTGTCGGGCGCGGCCAGACGGCGGTTCATGGAAACCACGTCTTTTTCCGGCACGTTCAGGGCGGTGGCGATTTTTTCCACCTGATCGGGGGTCATATCGCCTTCATCAATGGCCTGGATCTGCCCCTTCAGCTTGCGCAACTTGAAGAACAATTTCTTCTGCGCCGCCGTGGTGCCGATTTTCACCAAAGACCAGGAGCGTAAGATATATTCCTGAATATTGGCCCTGATCCACCACATGGCGTAGGTCGCCAGACGGAAGCCGCGCTCGGGCTCGAACCGTTTCACGGCCTGCATCAGACCGATATTACCTTCCGCGATCAGTTCCGCCACCGGCAGGCCATAGCCGCGATAACCCATGGCGATCTTGGCCACCAGGCGCAGATGGGAGGTCACCATCTTGTGCGCGGCGTCCCGGTCGTCATGTTCCCGCCAGGCTTGCGCCAGCATGTATTCTTCCTCATGGGGCAGCATGGGGTATTTGCGAATTTCCTGCAGATAGCGCGACAGGCTCGCCTCCGGCGTCGGGGCTGGGGGTAGGCCAAGGCTGGCATCGGATGCGGACGCGCGCGTGGTTTTGCTTTTCACGGGTGCTGATTTGGTCATGACGCTGCCGGCGCCATTTTCAGTCGCCATCTTGGCATCGTCCGCATTTGATTTGGCGTCCGATTTAGCGCTCGATTTCGCGCCGGATTCGACGCTGGATTTAGCACTTGATTTGGTGCCTTTAGCCTTTGTTTTGCCCGCTGCCATGGCTCCACCTTTGCGCCCTAGCATTGGCGCCTTGTTTTTGTTTAGGGTTCACGGTCTGAATGAATGCAGGCCCGTATACTACTGAAAAATAATGATTATGTCAAGAAAAACCAGTCGAATGCCGTCTCCCGTGCCCACTGTGCCAACGGGAGTCCCCAACACGATCAGGCACCGATTAGCTGTTGGAAAAGCCGCAGCAGCGCCTGCATATCATGTGGGGGTTCGGCGTGAAATATCAAGTCCCGGCCGTCCACGGGATGGCGAAACCCAAGCTCGGCCGCATGCAGGGCCTGACGCTTGAAATCGGCGATCCCGGTGCGCAAATCCTGGTCCAAATCCGCCGTGCGGCCCCGCCGAGCCCGGCTATAGAGCGGATCACCCAGGACGGGATGGCCCAGCGAAGCCATATGCACCCGGATTTGATGGGTGCGACCGGTTTCCAGGCGACAGTCCACCAAGGTCGCGGTTTGGCCATAGGCCTCAACCTGGGTGAAGTGGGTGACCGCAGGCTTGCCGCCCTTGGTAACGACCGCCATTTTCTTGCGATTGTTCGGGTCGCGGCCGATATTGCCCTCGATGCGGCCCTTGGCCTGGCGCGGGCGGCCCCAGACCAGGGCGCGATAGCGCCGCTGGATGTCATGGCGGGCGAACAGCTC
>JABIRL010000033.1 GCA_018667855.1 Rhodospirillaceae bacterium | reverse complement strand
CCCTGGGCGGCGAGGATGTTCCGGGCGCGTAGCTCAGATGGTTAGAGTGCCGTCTTGACATGGCGGAGGTCCCTGGTTCGATTCCAGGCGCGCCCACCATTTCCCCTTGAGCATAATTTTCCTAAAATAGCGCCGGCTTGTGGCCATTGGCAAAACGAAGGCTTGGTCGAGTCCGCAATAATGTTAGATTCACCGTGGAATGCAGACCAATCGAACCGGATCTGACCAATGACAGACAAAATCACAACGGGCGATGCTTTAAGTTCCATCAATGTTATGGTCGTCGATGATGAGGAAATCGCGCTGCGGATCCTTTCGGTCATCCTCTGCAAGCTCGGTATCAGCAATGTGGTGACAGCTCGTGACGGCGCCGATGCCTTGGAAAAACTGGCGAGCAGCGACGCCACCATCGATATCATCATCAGCGATATAGAGATGCCCCGGATTGACGGATATGAATTTGTCCGCAAAGTTCGCCTGGGCGCGGTGCCGAAATACAAGGAGGTGCCAATCCTGATCCTGACCGGCAGGGACACGGACGAGAACCTGCAAAAGGCCCGCTTCCATAAGATCGATGGCTTTATCGTCAAACCACCCCATGCCAGGGACCTGGACCGCAAAATTCGGCAAGCCCTGGGTCTCTAGGCATGGCCAATATCTTCTCCCTGACATCCCATGTGGTCTATGGCCATGTGGGCGGCCAGGCTGCGGTCCCGGCTTTTCAGGCCATGGGGCATGAGGTTTGGCACCTGCCGACCGTTTTGTTTTCCAACCATCCCGGACACGGCGGTTTCGGCGGCGGACCGGTCCCCTTGGAACAACAGAACCATCTGCTGGACGGCTTGGTCCAGTGCGGCTTTCTGGACGAATGTGGTGCCGTGCATACGGGATATCTGGGCCATGTGGGCAGCGTGGAGGTGGCGCTGCGGGCGATCGCGGCCGTTGAAGGTCCGGTGCTGTGCGATCCGGTCCTGGGCGATGACGGGGAACTGTATGTGGAGGCGGATCTGGCTAGGGCTGTGCGGGACCGCCTGCTGCCCAAGGCCGATCTGGTGACCCCGAACAGGTTTGAATTGGGCTGGCTGGCCAACCGGGAAATCTCGAACTTCGATGATGCGGTCCACAACGCCCATATCCTGCGGCAACAGGGGGTGGATAAGGTGGTCTGCACCTCCGCCGCGCAAAAAGACGGCTGGCTGCATAATCTCGCCGTCGATGAGAGCGGGGTTTACCAGGTGCGGGTGCCATTGGTGGCGGGCGATGCTCCGGACGCGGTGCCCAAGGGCACCGGTGATGCCTTCGCGGCCATTCTGCTCGGGCATTTCCTGAACCACGGCGATATCGCCGCCGCCCTGGCCTGGGCCTCCGCCGCCCTGCATGGCTTGATCAAGGTCAGCATGGCCACGGGTTCGGATGAATTGGCCCTCGTCGAAGGCCGTGATCAAATCACCGCGCCGGACCAGATGTTCGAGGTTGAGCGCTTAAGTTAGAGGCCTGACGGCTTCGGGCCGCCCGTGGCCCAGTCCAGCAATTCCACCGTATGCACCACGGGCACATCCAGGCCGCCGCGCAGTTGTATCATGCAGCCGATATTGCCGGCGGCGACCACGTCCGGCGTCAGGCTTTCAATATTGCCCACCTTGCGATCCAGCAGGCGGCCGGCCAGTTCAGGCTGTAGCAGATTATAGGTTCCGGCGGAGCCGCAACAAAGATGCCCCTCCGGCACCGTTAGGACCTCGAATCCGGCTTGTTCCAGCAATTGCTTCGGCGGCGCGGTTATCTTTTGCCCATGCTGCAGGGAACAGGCCGCATGATAGGCGACCTTGACCGGACGCGGCGGATTAGCGGCCGGCAGCTGCAATCGCTGCAGCAAATCGGTGATGTCCACGGCCAGTTCGGAAATGCGCTTGGCCGGTTCGGCCCAGGCCGGATCGCCGGCCATGATATGGCCATAGTCCTTGACCGTGGTGCCGCAGCCGGAGGCATTGATCACCACCGCGTCCAGACCCTCGCCCTCCAGCTCCGCCCCCCAGGCAGCCACATTGGCGCGGATCGAGGCGGCCGCGTCGGCCTCACGGCCCATGTGCTGGGTCAAGGCGCCGCAACAGCCCGCGCCTTTCGCGATCACCACATCGCAGCCCAGGCGGGTCAGCAACCGGACGGTGGCGGCATTGATAGCCGGATCCAGCACCTTTTGCGCACAGCCGCTCAGCATGGCAACCCGCATCTTGCGCTGGCCCTGGGCCTTGTGAACCTGGGGGCGGTCGATTGTGCCGGGCGCTGGCAGGGTCTTGGGCGCCATGGCCAACAGGCCGCGCAACCGTCCCGGTGCCAGGCCCGCGAAGGGCTTGGCCAGGCGGGCGCCGGCAAGCGCCAGGCGAAACAATCCCGGCCGGGGCAGTACCAGGGCCAGCAACCGGCGCAGCAAACGTTCGGGCAGCGGCCTGACATACTGCGCTTCAATACGGGCCCGGGCCCGGTCCAGCAGATGCATATAGTCGACGCCAGAGGGACAGGTCGTGGTGCACGACAGGCAGCTCAGGCAGCGGTCAATATGGCGCACCGTGCGTTCATCCGGCGCCTGGCCGCTTTCCAGCATATTCTTGATCAGATAGATGCGGCCCCGGGGGCTGTCCAGTTCGTCGCCCAGCAAAACGTAGGTCGGACAGGTAGCCGTGCAAAAGCCGCAATGGACGCATTTGCGCAGGATGCTGTCGGCTTCCGCCACGTCCCGTTCCGCCAACTGTTCCGGCTTGAAGGCTGTCTGCATGATCAGTATGCCCCGTGCATGCGGCCGGGGTTCAGTATCCCGTGTGGATCGAAACTGTCCTTAATGCGGGCACTTAGAGCAGCTAATGCCGGGGCGCTGGGTTGAAAGACATCCACCTTGGCCCGCAATTCCGCCGGCCCACGCATCAATGTGGCATGTCCGTCACCGCCAAACGCGCCCCGGACAAGTGCCGCGCCACCGTCCTCACCGCCCTTCTCACTACCGGGCAGGGCCAGCCACAACAGCCCGCCCGCCCAGTCGTAGTATCCGGCGCCGCCCGCTGACAAAGCCTTTGCCATGACATCGGCGCCGGTGGAAGGCGTCACCGACAATTTCCAGATGATGGCATCGGGGTCGGGCAGCAACGGCGCCACATTGGCAACCTCCCGCCACAGGGTGTTGGAGTTGTGGCCGTGCAATTCCTCCACCGCGCCATGACCGCCCCACATCCGCCGCAAAGCTTCCGTGCGGTGTTCAACGGATGGTTCCGGTCCCTCTACCCGCACGGCGGTCACGGCGGCGCCGGCATCCTTGATGTAGGAAACGGCGGAGCGGGCCGCTATGGCACTGGGCAAATGAGCCAGGGCGGAAACTTCATGGGGGCTGCCGGCGGCCTGGCTCATGGCCGTGATGGCTGCCGGGTCATCTTGTCCGAACAGCAGTACGGTGCGGGTTTTTTCCGGCACCGGCAGCACCTTGACCGTGACCTCCGTGAGAGCCGCCAGGGTCCCGAAGCTGCCGGCCATCAGCTTGCATAAATCATAACCGGTGACATTCTTGACCACCCGGCCGCCGGATTTAAACGCCGCGCCCCGGCCCGAGACCGCCTCGAGTCCAAGGAAATGATCACGCGCGGCGCCTGCCTTGATGCGGCGCGGACCGGCCAGATTGGCCGACAGCACGCCGCCGATGGTCTGGTCCGTCAGATTGCCGTACAGATCACTGAAATCGGGAGGTTCAAACGCCAATTGCTGGCGTTGTTGGGCCAGCATGGCCTGGATTTGCCCCAGGGAGGTGGCGGCACCGGCGCGCAGCACGAGTTCTTCGGGCTCATATAGGTTGACGCCTTCAAGGGCGGTAAGATGCAGGCGGTAGTCGGTCTCGATTGGCCGACCCAACGCGGTCTTACTGCCCGCGCCAACCAGTTCAATGGTCTTTTGCGATCCCGCGGCCCAGGCTAGTGCTTCCGCCACCTGCGCGGCATCGGATGGTTTCAGATCTTCCGCCATCAGAAGCGCGGAATATCCGGAAAGGGCATCTGCCCCTGATGCACCACCATTTTTCCCAGTTCCGCGCAACGGTGCAGGACCGGAAAGACCTTACCCGGATTAAGCCGGCCATTGGGATCAAAGGCGCATTTGACGCGCTGCTGTTGGGCCAGGTCCTCCGCGGTGAAGACCTCCGCCATAAGATCCCGTTTTTCGATGCCGATGCCATGTTCCCCTGTCAGCACGCCGCCCACCTCGACACAAAGGCGCAGGATATCGGCGCCGAATTCTTCAGCTGTTTCCAGCTCCCCCGCGTTGGCGTCGAACAGGATCAGGGGATGCAGATTGCCGTCGCCCGCATGGAACACATTGGCCACCCGCAGGCCGTGATGGGCGCTCAGCTCGCTCATGCGTTTCAGCACTTCAGCCAGGCGGTTGCGGGGGATGGTGCCGTCCATGCACATATAGTCCGGGCTGATCCGGCCAATGGCGGGGAAAGCCGCCTTGCGGCCAGCCCAAAATGCCGCGCGTTCTTCCTCTGATTCCGATATACGCAACGAGGTCGAACCGCATGTGGTGGCGATCTCGCCAACTTTTTCGATCAGGTGGTCGACCTCTCTTTGCGGCCCGTCCAGCTCGACGATCAACAAAGCCTCCGCCTCCATGGGGTAACCCGCATGGCAGAATTCCTCCGATGCGTGGATCGCCGCCCGGTCCATCATTTCCATGCCGCCCGGTATGATGCCGGCGCCGATCACTTCGGAAACGCAGTTTCCCGCCTGCTCGGACGATGGGAAACCGATCAGGAGGGCGCGGGCGGTTTCGGGTTTCTTCAGGATACGCACCGTGACCTCCGTGATCACGCCCAACAGACCTTCGGAGCCGGTCAAAAGACCCATCACGTCATAACCGCCGCTATCGAGATGCTTGCCGCCCAGGCGGATCACTTCGCCCGACAGCAGCACCATTTCCAGGCCCAGCAGATTATTCGTGGTGACGCCGTATTTCAGGCAATGCACGCCGCCCGCGTTCTCGGCCACGTTGCCGCCGATGGAACAGGCGATCTGAGAGGAGGGATCGGGCGCGTAATAGAACCCTTCCCCGTCCACGGCCTGGCTGATGCCCAGATTGGTAACGCCGGGCTGGACCCGGACGGCCCGGTTTTCATAGTCGATTTCCAGAACTCTGTTGAACTTGCCCAGGCCCAGAATAATGCCGTCTTCCAGCGGCAGGGCGCCGCCCGACAGCGACGTTCCGGCGCCGCGGGGTACCACCTTGATGCGGCGACGGTCGCACAATTGCATGATGGCGGCGACCTGTTCCACGGTTTCGGGCAGTACCACCGCCATGGGCACCTGACGATAGGCGGACAGACCATCGCTTTCATAGGCCCGCAAGGCGACTTCGTCGGCGATCACGCCCTCGCCCGGCACGATGGCACGCAAATCCGTTAGCAGATCGCTACGTTGGGCCAGGATCCCGGCCTCGGGTTTGGGCATAAGCATGGGTCAACTCCGCCAAAAGGAATTGGCCAGTAATAACAAAAGAATCCGCCGCATAGAATGGAAAACGAAAAACCGCGCCCAAAAGGCGCGGCGTTTAGGTCCACGCGGGACCAATCAGACTAAGGTTTAGCCCTGGGGTTCAGCCCTGGCGCGCCTTGAAACGGCGGTTGGTTTTGTTGATCACGTAGACCCGGCCCTTGCGGCGGACCAAACGGCAATCACGGTGGCGGTTTTTCGCCGACTTCAAAGAATTTCGAACTTTCATCTCATCACCTGTTCCCGGCCCCGCTTGAGATATTCAATACGGAACAAAAAGGTTGGCGGAACATACAGACGGGCCCGCACGCTGTCAACGCCGGCATCAATTGCAGCATCAATGGCATTGGAGGTCGCTGACTTCTGCCGCTATTCGATGGCCTTGCTGGCATGAAAACGATAGATACCGATATTGCCGGCCTGCAACGTCGTGACCCGCCGGGCCCATAACTCCACTTCCCACATGATCCAGGGTCGTTGATCCTTGGGGACGTTGCCTTGCTTCAAGGTATCCGTCAGCCCGGCCAGCCCACGCAAAATATGGCTACAAAACTGGTCCGATATGTCCTCCGCCATGTGTACGTCAAGATGGGTTGCCGACAGGCCCTGTTTGATGTTGTCCACGGTGGTCAGATGGGGCTTCATCTTTTCGAACTTGGCCCATTCAGCGGCGTCTTCCTTGGCGCCTTCCGGCACTTTAGCGACGAAATCCGCCAACAGGATCTGTCCGCCGGGTTTCAGCAGCGACCACATCTCAAGGAATGCTTTATCTTTCTCCGACTCGCCCAAAAGCGCCTCGCGGCCGAAAATAGCGTCCCGGCTGCCCGGTTCGATCTGACAGTTTCCCAAGCTGCCTTCAACCACGGCCACCTTGTCGCCAAGACCGGATTGTTCCGCGAAGCGTTGCGCCAGTTCCACCTGGGCCGGGTCAATCTCCAACGCCTCAACCTTGGCGCCGGTTTCCTGGGCAATGACCCGCGTCGCCGTGCCGATGCCGGCACCTATGTCCACCACGGTCATATTTTCGCCCAGTTGCAGCGGCTCGATCAGTTGGGTGATGGCCCGTTTGCTGCCGGGGAAGGTGCAGCCCTCGCCAAACAATAATTGCGCCGCGGCCAGACGCGGGGCGGGCCAGCCGGCACCGTCCATGGCGTCACCCTGGCCGCTTGCAAAGGCAACATCAGTATCTTCGCCACCGTCACCACTGGCCTCTTCACCCTCCCACCACGCAGACAGGCGGGAGGTCAGAGACGAGATGAAGTTTCCAGATTGGGCTGTACTATCCGTGGCCATCAGCTTCGGCTTCTTAATTAGAAATCCCCTAAATTCAATCCTACTGTGCGATATTTGCCTTAATGCCGGGTTAACCCTCAACCATCAGCGGCCAGGTCATCCTGATCGGCGGCGTTGTAATTCTCGTCGTACCACCAGTTGATATATTCATCGTAGGTAATGGTCGGATATCGCGGCGGATTATCCTGGCTGCGACACGTGGGCAGGCAGGCGATCCGGGTATCCAAATGGGGTCCGAAGAAATAGGGGATGGCGTAGCGCGCCTGATCCTCGGGTGGCACCACCCTGTGGGGCGTCGATCTGAAACGACCATTGGTCCAGCGGTGCAGCATGTCACCGGTGTTCACCACGAACGATCCGGGCAGGTAAGGTACATCCCACCATTCGCCCGTGGCCATCTTGATCTGCAACCCAGGTACGCCCGATTGCGCCAGAAAGGTCATGAAATTGGCATCCGTATGGGGTGCGAACCCGAATTGGTCCGGTTTCCGCTCCACCATGGGATAGTGCGACAGCCGGAACGAAAACTGGCTTTCGGCAAAGGCCGCATCGAAGGTATCGCTGGGTAGCTCCAAGGCCAGGGCCACGGCCGGCAGCAGACGCCGGCCCAGGGCGTCGACGGTTTCGGTATAGGCCAGAAGATCTTCGCGAAATCCCGGCAGATCCGCCGGCCATTCATTGGGCCCGGCAAAACGTCGACTGGCCAGGGGATCGTCCGCCGTGCGCTCGCGCTTTATGAAGAAGGATTCGTTCATGTCCGGCAGCGCATTCTCGCTGACCCAACTGGTGCGGACGCCATAACGGGCCATGGCCATATAGCCATTATTGTGGGCGTTCATCAAAACCGCCCGCTTGGCAGCCATGCCCTGGTCATGAAACCTCTTGGCCTGGGCGAAGGTCCGGTCAATCAGATCTTGCGGCACGCCGTGATTAACGATGACAAGAAACCCGATATCCTCCAAAGCCGCGCGCAAGGCCGGCGCGATTTCCGCCGCGCCCTCCCGGCTGCCGTCCGCCAGGGGTGCGAGATCAATTAAGGGAATGGGGTTGGCGGAATCTATCTCCATCGAAGCGTACCTTTATGCCGTGCCTGTATGAACGGGCTACAATCATAGACCGGACACGGATTACGTCAAACGCGATGGATTAACCTAGCTCGTGCGCCCCTAGAGCATGTTTCTTCTAAACATGATCTGAATCTTAAGAACAGAGCAATTGAACCAATCATTTAATTCGCGAAAGCGAATCCAATTAATTGAAAATTGTTCTATCCGCCCATCATCGCGACCATGCGGCCCGGCGCGGCATTGGCGATGCTGAGGCTGATCACGCCGAGGGATTCCTTGATCTGACCGGACACAAGCGCGGCGCTTTCGGCGGCCAGATCCGCATCGACCAGGTCACCAATACCGGCGCGCAACGTGTCGTTCTGCACCCCGAGCAGTTCATTATGTGTTTCCAGGGATTTGGCCGAACTGCCTAATCCGGCCAGTTTGGCGGAGGCGTCGGCAATCGCTGCATCCACCGCGCTCAACGCGCTGGCGGCATTGCTCGCGCTATCCAAGGCCAGGCCATCGACGCCAAGGCCACCCGTTGACAAATCCTGGGCCCCAACGGTCATGCGGGCGCCTTTGTCGTCGCTTAGGACGTTCTGATCGGCGGCGCCGGCGGCAATTATATTGGTGCCGGCAAATTCGGCGCTGTCAGTGATGGTTGCAATCTGATCGCGCAGGGCATTGAAAGCGGAATTCAAGGCATCGCGGGAGGACTGATCCAAGCTCTCTTGACTGGCCTGAACGGCGATGCCTTTCATCTGCACCAGGATATCGGCGGTCGCCTCGCCGGCGGCCACGGCCACATCAACCGTTGCTGAGGCCCGGCTCAATCCGTCGCGAACGGCTTCGGTGCCGGAAAAGGTTGCCAACAACTCCTGGGCGATGGCCAAGGTGGCGGCATCATCCTTAGGGGAATTTATTTTCTTGCCAGTGGAAATATGGGACTGGGTTTTGTCCAGATCATTTCGGGTGCTGGACAACCTTTGCAACGCATTCATGGCGCCGGAGTTGGTATTGATGGAATTTACCATTGTGCGTCTGTCCTTTCGATAACCCCGCTTCCCGCTGCCCAGGATTGAGCTGCCCAATACTGAGCATGACGGACCGGTAGTTTTGCGTCCCGCCGTTACCGACGGTTTGCCATTTCGTGGTTTCGCGCCCCATATGAAGTGGGGAACGTTCACGCTAACCGCAAATCAATAACAAAAGATTAATGAAGTCACGCATGACGGCACAAAATTATCATTGATGGTACAGTCGCCAAGGTTTCCCGTTCCTACGGACTAGTCGATGGGGAAGTCTAAAATGGTTCATGCCAGCCGTCTTTTGATGCTTGTCGTCGCCGTATATCTAACCGCGGTTTGGAGGCCGGCATCGGCCTTTGAAGTGGATACGCACCATCACCTAACCTTTGCGATGGCATTGTCGGTGGGATGGGATTGGCGCCATGCAGCCATAATCGCGGCCGCAGATCAGGCCTTGGACGAGAACAAAGCCACGGTCGCCGCCTTGGGAACAAGCACATTGTTCACCGGCCCAATCGAACAGAATTATGTGTTTCACTGTTTCAGTCGGAAAAACGACAAACAGAATGCGAAACGTGGCCAACCCAATGGGGATGTCATCATCAACATAAAGGATTTAGCGGCAAGGGCGTTCAGACGGCTGGAAAAATGGCGTGGCCTGTCCGCACGTGAACGGACCGAGGCTCTGGTCGCTTTGGGGGTATTCCTGCATTGTCAGGAAGATTCCTGGTCGCACCTTGGATTTGGCGGTGAAAGGGACGGCCATGCTTTGGAATCTGCTTATGACAATATCGAGCGCGCATGGCCCAGCAGCACGGAACCCAGGCGTCATAATCCCGATCACCCGGCGCTGCGTCCAGATTTGACCGAGATCATGATTTTCGAGAAATTAAAGATCCTGGAGGATGGCAAAAGAGCTACCGGCAAGCGCCCCGCTAAATTGAAAGGCGGCCGGCGAAAACATTTGGCGATAGTTTCTGGCGATCCGAAAATGCTGAAATTGCGCAATGGCGCGCGGCGGCGTTGTGTTCAGATTCTCGCCGAACACTGGCTTTATGGGGTTCTATTGGACCAGCGGCGTTTGAAATCGATACCGCAAAGATTCATTATTGAATTTCAGGCTGACCGGGCGGCCTTTCGGCCTTGGAAGGAAAGCTGCGAGAAAATCCATCGTGAGTATTTTCGCCGTCGTCACAAGGAATTCAGAATCGCGGTTCCGCCCTTCCGTTTTCCGCGGCTGGATATTCGCGGAGAGCCCTACACCAATTCAATCCGGGACGACGGCCGCTATCTTGGAACCGCAAGCGGGGATTTTGATATCGTGCTGGAAACGGTGAAAATTCGATTGGCGCGACGATCGGGCGACGTTTGCACCTATCAAGTCAACGCCTTGGTTCGAAATACAGGAGACAAACCGTCACCTGATTTCACCGTGGTCGCGCTCCTCATTCCAAGCGATACCAGCCGGGAAATCGAAACCCTGACCATACCCCGTGAAAAAGAGCGAATAATCGGCACGGCAATTGATCGGAAATCGCTGTCGCCCGGGGAAAATAATATCGTGGAAGTTAAACAGACCTTTCAGGCTGAATGTGTTGCCGACGGCATTGTGTGGGGCGATATTCGCCCAAATCCCGGTTATCCGCTGGCCGAATTGTTCTGGAGCGATGCCAATATCCACAACGACCGGCTTCTGGGCCGGTTCAAGGACGAATAATCCCGCAGGGTGCTGATTTCCGTCAGGGTAATTCAATTATGATATTGCCGAAGTCGTCTTGCCTCGCCTTGGCATCCGGCGGTACCAGGCACGTGGCGTCGTATTCCTCGATAATCAACGGACCCGCGCGCTCTTCATTCAGGTCGGCGCGGCTCAAAACGACCGCTTCGACCCATCCGATTTCGGGTCCGAAATAGGCCTGGCGGCTGCTCATGGCCTTGTCGGCGCGGCCATCCATGCCTTGCAGACGGTCGGGTACGGGCGGGCGATCGGGAATGGCGCGGCCGATCAGTTGCGCGTTGACCAGCATCACAGGTTCTTCCGGGCCGGCGCGGTGGCCATAAGTGCGTTCATGCTCCTGACCGAAGCGCTCCTCCAGTTCGGCGATCTTTTCGATACTAAAATCACCGTCCGGGGCCGGCACGGACAACTCATAGATCTGACCCTTGTAGTGCATGTTGGCGGTGCGGCGGATTTCCACTTGTTCGGGGCGATAGCCGTCCGCCGTCAGTTGCTCCCGCGCCTGGTCTTCCAGCCCGCCCCAGATTTCATTCAAAGCCTCCGGCCCGGTATCACGCAGGACCTGCATCATGGACCGGGAATAGTGATGTTCCACATCCGCATAAAGCAGCCCGAAAGAAGAGAACAAGCCGGGGAAGGGCGGCACCACGATGCGCGTCATGCTCAACGCCTTGGCCATGCCGGCGGCGAACAGCGGTCCGTTGCCGCCGAAGGCAAACAGTGTATAGGCGCGGGGATCGCGGCCCCGTTCGCTGGAAATGGCGCGGATGGCCCGGATCATGTTGGAAATGGCAATCTGATGCGCGCCGTACGCGGCATGGGCCAGCTCCAGATCCAGGGGTCCGGCGATCTGTTCTGCGAAAACCTCGCGGCTTTTCTCCGCCTGTAATTCCAATTCGCCGCCAACCAGATATTCCGGGTTCAGATATCCCAGAATAACATTGGCATCGGTCACCGTTGGCTCCTCGCCGCCCATGCCGTAGCAGACAGGGCCCGGCACCGCGCCGGCACTTTGCGGGCCGATCTGCATGGAACCCCCCGCATCGATCCAGACAATGGAGCCGCCACCCGCGCCGACCTCGGCCAGATCAATGGCCGGCACTTTCAGATGATAGCCTGCGCCCGTCATCAGGCGGGAGCCGACCATGATGCCGCCGCCCACCTGATAATCCAGACTGCGGGTGAAATCGCCATCTTCTACCATGGAGGCCTTGGCCGTGGTGCCGCCCATATCGAACGTGATGATATCCGGCAGGTCCAGTTTTCGCGCCAAGGCCTGGGCGCCGACGACGCCGCCCGCCGGACCGGATTCGATGATGTTGGCCGGCTTTCGTTCCGCCACCGCCGCGTTGATCAGGCCGCCATTGGATTGCATCAGCAGCAGCGGCGCCTTGATCCCGCCGCCGATCAGCCGGGCACTCAACTGCCGCAGATACTGGCTGACGATGGGCATGACATAGGCGTTGATAACGGTGGTGGAGGTGCGCTGGTATTCCGAAATCTCCGGCAGCACATCGGCCGAAATGCAATGGAGGAGATCCGGCGCCAGGCGTTCGATAACTGTCTTGATGGCGCGCTCATGGTCGCCGTTGGCATAGGAATTGATCAGGCAGACGGCAATGGTTTCCACCTGTTCGTCCAACAGCCGTTGCACCACCCGCTCAACCTCTTCCAGGTCCAGGGCGGTCTCGACCCCACCGGAATTATTGATCCGCTCATTCACGCCCAGACGCAGATATCGTTCGGCCAGGGGTGGTGGTTTTTCCCAATGCAGATCGTACAGACGCGGCATGCGCAGGGTACGGATCTCCAGCACATCGCGAAACCCTTCGGTGGTGATCAGCCCGGTCTTGGCGCCCTTGTGTTCCAGAATGGCATTGGAGGCCACGGTGGTGCCGTGCAGCACCTCGGTCATTTGCGCCGGCTGCAGGTCGGCCGCCTCGAACACGCTGGACAGGCCATCGACAATGGCCTCTTCATAGGCATCAACCGTGGAAGGCACTTTTTTGGTGTACAGGGTGCCGTCTTCGCCGAGCAGCACCAGATCGGTAAAGGTGCCGCCAATATCGGCACCGACGCGGAAACTCACCATGTTACTTATCCTTCCACCGCATCGAACTGCGGGTCCTGCCACATAACATCACCCGGTTCCTGCCGCCGACTCGACCGCAGGGCGGCACGTTGCGCCTCCGTCGCTGCCCCATCGACCGACCAGCCCGCGGTATCGACCACCACGCCATAGTCGGCGAAGGCGGATGCCGCGCTGACCAGTTCGTTGCGCACATCGGTCAGAACTTTCTCCGGGTCACGCTCCAACGGATCGCCCCAGCCGCCGCCGCCCGCCAACTCGTGGCGGAACACCGTGCCATGTTCGATATTCATGGTCAGCTTGGATTCCAGCGGCCGGTTTTCGGTTCCCGGGTTCATGGTGTTGGCCGAGGCCTTGCCCGGATAGCCCCCGTAAAGTCCGTAGGGTCGGATCTTGTGCCGGTCGGAGCGCACCTGCAGCACGGCCTCCCGCTCCAGGAAACGGTAGTCCCGGCGAAACGGCGCCCCGCCGCGGAACTTGCCCGGCCCGGCCCTATCAGGCACGAATTCGTAACAGAGGATCTGCATGGGCTGTTCCGTCTCGATCACCTCGATCGATTGCGAGGCCATGTTGGCGAACATGTTGGAATTGCCCTGCAGGCCGTCCGACCAGGGCCGCCCGCCATGGGTGCCGCAGGAGAAATCCACATAAATATACGGTTTGCGATCATCGTCGTAGCCGCCGATTGAAACGCCCGTGTTGCCGCCGTCCGAGGCGGCGCAGACCTGATCGGGTAGCATCATGGCCAGGACGCCGAACATGCAATCGCCCATGCGGAAGCCCGTCAAACCGCGGGCTGCGCAGGCGGCTGGCAAAACCATGTTGGCGATGGTGCCGGGCGGCGCGATCACCTTGATGACCCGGAACACGCCTTCATTGGAGGGAATATTCAAGGGCAGGACCGAACGGATGGCGCCCACGGAATGGGCCACGGTAAATGACAGGGAATTGTTGATGGCGCCCTTGACCTGTTCCGAACTGCCGGTCCAATCCACAGTCATCTCGTCGCCGGACTTGGTCAGGGTTACGAACAGGCGGATCGGCCGGTCCAGATCGATGCCGTCATCATCAATCCAGTCCTCGAAACTCCATTGCCCATCCGGTAATTCAGATATGGCGGCGCGGGTCAGGCGTTCGGCATAGTCGATCACCTCTTTCATATACAGCCCCACCTTGTCGGCGCCATAGCGGGTCAGCAGTTCGCCGAACTGAACCTCGGCGATATGGCAGGCCGCCAGCTGTGCCCGCAGATCGCCCAGGACCTGAATGGGGATGCGCACGTTCTTTTCGATCAGGGACCACATGGTTTCGTTACGCTTGCCCCCCTCGAACAATTTCAGGGGCGGGATACGCAGGCCTTCCTGATAGATCTCTGTGGAGTCGGAGGCGTTGGAGCCGGGCACCCGGCCGCCCACGTCGGAATGATGGCTGATGGTGGCGGCGAAAGCGACGCGCTTGCCCTCATGGAACAGTGGCTGAAAGATAAAAATGTCCGGTAGATGCATGCCACCGTCAAAGGGATCGTTTAAAATGAACATATCGCCCGGCCCGATGTCACCGGCGAAGCGTTCCACCACCACAGCAAGCGCTGCCGGGATAGATCCCAGATGCCCCGGCAGGGTCAGCCCCTGGGCCACCATCTTGCCGTCCGCATCGGCCAGGGCGGTGGAGAAATCCATATTATCCCGCAGCACGCCGGAATAAGTGGTCCGGCAAATGGTTACCGCCATTTCGTCACCTATGGCGAAGATGGCGTTCTTGAACAATTCGAACTCAATAGGGTCGTCTATGGTTCTGGCGGTATTGGCCATGATTTGAATATTCCTTTACGGCGGGTCCCCAAATTTTGCCGGGGCAAGAGCGTTCCGTCCAGCCCCATTGTCGGCTAGTCTGGTCTTATGAGCAAACCCATCATTCTTTACGAAAACATGCGGACCGTCGTGTACGTGCCCTTTTACTTGGCCATCGTGCGCGGCGACTGGGCCGCAGAGGGGGTCGAGGTTGCCGTCCGGACCTCGCCCAACACGGCGGAAACCGCGCAAGGGCTGATCGATGGCCGGGCCGATGTCTCCTGGGGCGGGCCCATGCGGGTCATGCTGCATCATGACCGGGACCGGGATTGCCCTTTGGTCTGTTTCGCTCAGATCGTTGCCCGCGACCCTTCCATTCTTTTGGGGCGGGAGGCGAACGACCGCTTCCGTTTCGCCGATCTGGCGGGCAAACGGGTCGGCGTGGTATCGGAAGTGCCGACGCCGTGGATGACCCTGCAGGACGATCTGGGCCGCGCGGGCGTCGACCTGGCAGCCATTGACTGGGTCAAGGATCAGAGCATGGCCGAGAACGCCGCCGCGCTGGAGGCCGGCGCATTGGACGCGGTGCAGATCTTCGAACCCTACGCCGATCATCTGGTGCAAAGCGGCGCCGGCCACATCTGGCACCGCTGCGCCGTGCGCGGCGATAGCTGCTGGACCTCGTTCTACACCACCCAGTCCTTTACCCAGGAGAAGCCGCAAACCTGCCTGGCCCTGGTCCGGGGCATTGAAAGCGCCCTGGCCGTCCTGCATGGCGATGACCCAATGGATACCGCCCGGGCCGTGAGCGACTATTTCCCTGATCTGACCGATGAAAGCCTGGCCCGGATGATTGACGGCTATCGCGGCTCCGGGATGTGGGCCCATACGACCGAGCTGCCCGTGACGGCCTTTACCCGCCTCAAGGCCGCCATGATCTCCGGCGGTCTGATCAGCTATGACGCGCCCTATGACCGCCTGGTCACGGACGTCACGGAATAGGGTGATGGACATTCCGCGCATCGATATCGCGCCCTTTCTTGACGGCAGCGCCAAGCAACAGGTCGCCGAAGCGGTGGCCAGTAGCTGCCGGGACGTGGGGTTCCTGGTCATCAAAGGCCATGGTCTCGATGACACCGTTCTGCACAATGCCTTCACCTTGAGCCGCGCTTTCATGGACCTGCCCCAGGCCAGCAAGGACCGCTGGCATCCGAAGGGGTCGTCGAAACAGCGCGGTTATCACGGTTTCGCCACCCGGGGTCTGGCCTCCACCATGGACAGTCATATCCCGCCCGATCTGCGGGAGACGGTTTTCCTCGGCCCCGTGGATGATCACCAGGATCACTACGCGGATCTGTCAGCGGCGCGGGATGCCTATTGGCCTAACACCATTCCCACCGAGCCGCCCGGCATCGAAGCCGCGCTGATTGATGTTTATAGGGGTTTTGAGCGGCTTTCCGCCGACCTGCTGCGGATTTTCGCCGTGGCCCTGGATTTACGGGAGGATCATTTCGCCCCCCTGATCGACCGGCATTTTTCCATCCTCAGCTGCCACCATTACCCGGCCCTGACCACCCCGCCGGAACCGAACCAGCTGCGCACCGGCGCCCACACGGATTTCGGCGCCATGACCATCCTGGCCATGACAGAGGCGACCGGTGGGCTGGAAGTACTGATGCCCGACGGAGAATGGTCAGCCTTTCAGGCCAGAGAGGGCGAGCTGGTGGTCAACCTGGGCGATATGCTGGCCCGCTGGACCAACGACCGCTGGGTCTCCACCCTGCACCGGGTCGCCAACCCGGCCAATCTGGAAGACGCCATGAGCCGGCGGCAATCCATCGGCTATTTCATGCATCCCAACTTTGATGCCCAAATCGAATGCCTGCCGTCCTGTCTGGACCCCGGCGCCCAGCCGCGCTATGCAGCGATAACAGCCGGCGAACACATCGCCATGAAGATCGCCAAAAGCCACAACGTTTAAGAACCACGTCTTAGGATAGGACCCGCCATGTTTATCAACGGCGCCTGGGCCACGGAGCCCAGCGGAAGCGAATTTGAAATCCTCAACCCCGCCACGGGCGGCGTCATTAAATCCCTGCCCGACGGCGGCGCGGAGGCGGCGCGGGCGGCGATCGATGCGGCGGCCGAGGCCTTGGTGACCTGGCGCGTCACCACGCCCTATCAGCGGGCGGAATTCCTCATGCGGGCCCATGCCCTGATGCTGGAGCGCCAGGAAGACCTGGCCAAGGTGATGACGGCGGAACAGGGCAAGCCCCTGCGCGCCGCCATGACGGAAGTGAAGTACGCCTCCGACTTCCTGCAATGGTTCGCCGAGGAAGGCAAACGCGTTTATGGCGAGATTATCCCCTCGGCCCGGGCCGATCAGCGCTTTCATGTGCTGCACCAACCCGTGGGCGTGGTGGCCGCGATTACGCCGTGGAACTACCCTATTTCGATGATCACCAGAAAATTAGGGCCGGCCCTGGCGGCGGGCTGTACCGTGGTCCTGAAACCGGCGGAAGCCACGCCCCTGACGGCGGTCGAAACCTTCAAAATCTTCGAGGATGCGGGGTTTCCCCCAGGCGTGGTCAATCTGGTCACCGCCGGCGATCCCAAGCCGGTGGGCGAGGAATTCACTTCCAACCCCAAGGTGGCCAAGCTGACGTTTACCGGCTCCACCGCCGTGGGCAAGTTGCTAGCTGGCAAGGCGGCCGGCAATATGAAGCGGGTCAGTTGCGAGTTGGGCGGCCATGCGCCGTTCCTGGTATTGAAGGACGCCGATCCCGTGCATGCGGCCAAGGGCCTGCAGCTGGTCAAGTTCCTCAACACCGGCCAGGCCTGCATCAGCCCCAATCGCATCTTCGTGCATCGCGATGTCCTGGACGGCTTTCTCGATACCTTGTCGGGCCGCGTCGGGGGCATGAAGGCGGGCAACGGCATGGAACAGGGCGTCACCATCGGGCCCTTGGTGAACGAGGCGGCGGTGGCCAAGGTGGAAAACCAGGTCAATGACGCGGTCGCCAAGGGCGCAGAGGTGCTCTGCGGCGGGACGCGCCTGACGGACGGTGACCTGGGCCAGGGGCATTTCTTTGCCCCCACGGTGCTGACCGACGTCACCCCCGAAATGCTGATTTATCGCGAGGAAACCTTCGGCCCCGTGGCGGCAGTGGTGCCGTTCGATGACGATGACGACGTTCTGGCCATGGCCAACGATACTCACTACGGCCTGGCGGCTTATGTCTACAGCCAGAACCTGAGCCAGGCCATGCGCCTGTTCGAGGGTCTGGAATTCGGCATCATCGGCATCAACGACATCAACCCCGCCTCGGCCGCAGCACCCTTCGGCGGCATGAAAGACAGCGGCCTGGGCCGCGAAGGCAGCCGCGAAGGCATCCACGAATATTTAGAAACCAAGGTCGGCGGCTTCAGCATTTAAGGCCGATCTAGTTCAACAGCCCCATATTGCAAAACTACGGGGTTTCCGTATAATGCGATTTGAGTGGGATGATGCGAAGGCAACGCTGGATTTGGCGAACCACGGTGTGCCTTTTGAATATGCCTGTCATGTCTTTGCCGACGTCAATCGAATTGAACGCTATCAACGGCGGGGCAGCGAGGACCGTTGGCAGATTATTGGTCGAATCGAGGACGGCGTGTATATCGTCATCACCCACGAACGGCACCTGCGGGATGGCGAAGAGGTGACACGAATAATATCGGCCAGAAGGGCAACCGGCGATGAGCGAAAACACTACTTCAGGAACCGTAGTCAATTTTGACGCGCGGCCGCGGCTTTCCAAAGACGAAAGGGCGCGGCTGGAGAATATGTCTGATGATGAAATTCGCCGCGCCGCGCAAGATGATCCTGATAATCGGGAGTTAACGGACGCCGAGTTGGCGGAATTCAAACCCGTAGCCGACGCCAAATTAATCCGGCAGTCCATGGGGCTGACGCAGGAGGATTTTGCCCGAAAGTTCCAGATACCGATCGGCACATTGCGTGATTGGGAACAACATCGAACAGAGCCGGACAAGGCAGCTCAAAATTTCCTGAAGGTCGTCTCCGTTACGCCTGAAACCGTGGTGCAGGCATTATCTATACTTCACGAGCCCGCGGAATAGAATAAACCACCTAATAACTATCGTGATGGCGTAGCCAGCCCATTTTGTGGCCTTCCGCCACTTCGTCCCGGCCGAAGGGTGCGATGTCCATATAGGCGTAGGCGCCGTTCAGGACGTCGAGACCCCGGCCGTAGGTGGAATAGGTGTGATAGATCGTGCCGTCATCGCCCTTGGCGAAGGCCGAGGCGCCAGGCGCCTCGTCAGCCGGGAAGTTGGTTTCGCGGAAGTTATAAAATACCGTGTCCTCCGCCTTGTGGTCCGGGCCGAAGCTGACGTTGAAGTCTTCGTTGAAGGAGCCGCCAAAGGACGAGACCCAGTCGAAGGTCCAGCCCATGCGCTGCTTGAACGGCAGGATCTTCGCCAAGGGTGCGCTGGATATTACCTTAAATGAGATATTTCGGGCGTTCAGGTGCAGAATGGTGCCGTTGAAATTATCGGCCCAGAATGAGCAGCTGACACAGCCGTTCTCCCAGTCCGGCCCCAGCATGAAATGCTGCACGATCAGTTGGCGATACCCGCCGAACAGATCGTCGAAGCTTGCGCTGCCGGATTCAGTCTCGAAAACATAGTCTTGTTCGATCTTCACCCATGGCAGCGCGCGCCGCGCCTGGGCCAGGGCGTCGTGCTCCCTCGATAGAGCCTTCTCCCGGTCCAGCAATTCCTTTCGGGCGGCCAACCATTCTTCACGAGTCGCAATGTTTCGCGTGGTCATGATTTCATCTCCCCATCGTAGGCTTCAAACAAGGATAACTGGTGAAACTAGGTCAAAATCGGAACATTACTAGCTCCGTTTCAGAACGACCACGGGTATCTCCCGCGTTGCCTTGGCCTTTTCATGATAGTCGTTATAGGAAGGAAAGATCTCGGCCATCAGATCCCAAAGCCGGGACCGCTCAGCCCCCGTGACCGTTTGTGCCGTGGCGGCGAACCGGTCGGACCCCACCTGCAACTCCACGGCCGGATCGGCCTGCAGGTTACGATACCAGATAGGATCGGTCGGCGTGCCGCCGCGGGACGCGACGATAATGACGTCGTCGCCGCTGCGACCATAGATCAGGGGCGTGGTCTGCGCCGTGCCGGATTTGCGCCCCGTGGTGGTCAACAGCAGGCAGGGCAAATTCAGGCTGCCGTCCACGCCTTTCCAGATATGACCCTCGGCGCCATTGCTCTCCCGGTATTTACGGATATGCTCAAGGACCCAGTCCCGTTGGCTCATGTGACTCTCCCAAGTTTGTCTCTGGCTTGGGACTATAGGGCGGGAAATTGGAGTAGGCGAGAGCATGATCAAGACCGGCGAGCAGCATACCCAATCACTGCGGGATGGACGTCAGATTTATCTGGATGGCGGCGTGGTCGACGATGTCACCAGCCATCCGGCCTTCCGCAACGTCGTCGCCTCCGTCGGTAAGCTTTATGACTTCCAAAGCCGGCCGGAAAACCGCGAGCTGATGACGTTCGAAATTCCGGACGGCGAGGGTCGTGCCAACCGTATCTGGCAGCTGCCGAAAACCTATGAAGACCTGGTGACCCGGCGCCGGGCGCTGGTCGCCTGGACCGAGCTGCACGGCGGCTTTCTGGGCCGGGCGCCGGACCATGTGGCGTCCTGCATCTCCGGCATGTACATCGGCCGGGATGTCTTCGCCGCGTACGATGGGGATCGCGCTGCCGCATTGGCGGACTATTACCGCCATGCCCGCGACAATGAATTGTATCTGACCTACGTAATCATCAACCCACAGGCTGACCGTTCCAAGGCAGCCCACGAACAATCGAACGAGGCCCTAACCGCCGGCGTCGTGGATCGGGATGGCGAGGGCCTGACAATTCATGGCGCCAAGATGCTGGCCACGGGCGGTGTCGTGGCCAACGAAGTCTTCGTTACCTGCATTCAGCCCCTGCAGCCGGGCGATGCCCGCTTCGCGCTGTCATTCGCCATACCCATGAACGCCAAGGGCCTGAAGATCCTCTCGCGCAAATCCTACGAGGCCCAGGCACCCAGCGAATTCGACAACCCGCTGTCGCACCGGTTTGATGAAAACGACGCGGTGCTGTTTTTCGATAACGTCAAGGTACCGTGGGAGCGTGTCTTCATCGATCAGGACGTGGAGATGTGCCAGAAGCAGTTCCACGCCACCCCGGCCCATGTCTATCAGAACTATCAGGCCCAGGTCCGCCTGATGGTGAAGATGAAATTCCTGATCGGCCTGGGTCACAAGATCACCGAGACGAACGGCACCACGAACTTCCCGCAGGTGCGCGAGACCCTGGGACAATTGGCCGCCCACGGCGCCATGGTCGAGGCCATGGTGCAGGCCATGGAGGTGAAGGGCACCATGTTCGGCGACTATTATGTTCCCGACCGGCATACGTTGTACGCCGCCCAGGTTTTGACCCAGCAGCTTTATCCTCAGGTGATGGCCACATTGCGGGACCTGGCGGGCGGCGGCATGATCATGCTGCCGTCATCGGTGGCGGATTTTACCAACCCCGAGCTGCGCGATTTGATCGGGATTACCCAGCAATCGCCTGTTTTGGGTTCCGAGGATCGCGTGAAGTTTTTCAAGCTGGCCTGGGATGCGGTCGGTTCGGAATTCGCCTCTCGCCATACCCAGTACGAGATGTTCTATGCCGGCGCCACCTTCGTGACCAAGAACCACAGCTATCGCACCTACGATTGGGATCACGGCAAGGACCTGGTGGACAGCATTCTCGACAGCTACGACCTGAACGACGAAACATAAAAGAGGATCACGCCCATGGCCGTTACAAAAGCGCACAAGGAATTCTTCGCTGTCGATTTTGACGATGGCTGGGCGACGCCGACCGGGTATCCCGACGGCATTCAGGAAAAAATTCTCTCCGGCGCCCTGGACGAAGCCAATGGCCGGGGCAGCCGCACACGGCTGCTGCGCTTTCAGCCCGGCGTCCACACCACCGTCCCCTTTGTGCATGAGCATTGGGAGGAGGTCTATCTGGTCTCTGGCGATCTAACCGTGGGCAACGACGAGAATGGCAACGGCGGCGAACCGTTCGAGGCGAATACCTACGCCTGCCGCCCACCCGGCGCGCCGCACGGGCCATTCAAATCAAACAATGGCTGCGTCCTGTTCGAAATTCACTATTTCGACCCGGCCTGATCAATTTCCAAGACCATCAGGTATTCGTCGTCGCCTTGGAACGCAGCCCGATAAGGCGGCCTGTGTAGGGGTTCGGCGGCAGCGTGGCATGCGCTTCCTTAATGGCGGCCAGTCGCTCCATAATCACTGGTTCCATGGGCGCGGAGCGCCGGGTCGTCTCGGAGACGTGCAAGCTCATCAACTCGTTGGTCGCGGCCAGGTAGCCTTCCGTCCCATGATACATGTGGTGGATATAGTGGAACCGCTTGGCATCGAAATCCAATAGTTGCGTGGTGAAGCGCATGGGGTCGCCTTCGCCGATTTCCCGGTTATATGTAATGTGACCTTCCAGGGAAAACGTCGTGACCTGAAATTCCTTGCGATGGGCCCGGGTCAGATGCACGAAGTCCATGAACTCATCCGTGGCGAAATCAAACACCACCATGTAATAGCCCATGTTCATATGCCCGTTGTGGTCGATCCACTCCGGCTTCACGATGGCGTTGAATTGATCGAGGGGTGTGGGAATAGACATGGGTAATACACGCAATCTACAGTGAAAAAATCAAGTTTATGCCAGCCCGGGCTGGGCTGGGCAACAATCCCATAACGCCAACGCCAACGCCAACGTCAAGAAATTCTATTCCGAATCAATCACCAGACGATTGTTCGATTTCTGCACCGGCCGGTTATTGGCGCCGATGACAGCCAGGAATTGGTCGACCTGTTCGGGTGAGGCCGTGATCGGCTGTTTCATCACATGCCATTGCACACCTTCACTACAGGGCGGCGTGGTGAGGGAGCCGACAAATCGATAGTAGCTTTGTGATGACGGCAACAGATCGCCGCCCCGCACGGCCACATCAGCCGGCGCCGCCTTGCCGTCGGCATGATTTGGCATGTGTTGCCAGATCTTGGCCAGCGCGGGGCTGGGGTCGCCTGTATCGACGAACACGGCCAGGACGCCAAGGCGGCCTTCCGTATCCTTGTGGACAAAATGCACTTCCATATCAAAATGCCTGCCATTCAGGGTGTTTTCGCTGGGGCTGTGGAAATGGAATTGCAACAGATCGTATTGCCGACGGCTCAGCGTCATGGTGCTGCCCGGGGCATAATTGACTTGAATGGTGTGGCCGTTGTTGATCACCCGCAGGGGTGTTGCGCGGTAATCAATTTCCAGCGCCGCCAACCCGGATTGCTGTATTTGGCTGATATCGATGGGCGATTGCTGGAAACCGGTTTTGCAGACGGCATGTTCTTTTGATAGATCGCCCCAATGGGCGGGCCCGTTCTTGCCGGAATAGCCCCAATGGCTGGCTTCGCCCCAGGCCTGTTCAGGTGCCGACACCCAGGCCATGCAGGTAAGGATCAGCGCGGTCATAAGCGATTTTCTCGTTGGCATTTTGTCCATTTGATCTCTCCGCTCTGATTGCCGGAATTCAGATGGCCGGCACCGGATCGGCGCTGACCAATTCGGTCGTGAAGAAAATATGCCGGACCTCCGCCCCGTCCAGCAAGCCGCGCAGTTGCAACTCCCGGTGACAGGCCGGCAGATTGTAGTGGGGAATGGCGGGATAAAGGTGATGCTCAATGTGATAGTTCACCTTGTAGGGGAACAGATACCACAGCAGCCAGGCCGGACCCAGATTGGTCCGCGCCGCCAGCAGGGGCGATTGCTGATCCTTTACCGCGCCATGTTCGCAAATGGCGCGAAAACGCAGCAGGGCTTGAAGCACGGTGCAAAGCGGCAGGATCCACAGAATCAGATAAGTCAGGAAGTGACCCGTTGCCAGAGCCAGAAGCGGCGCGCCCAGATGAAAGCCCACCACAAACAAACGGTCCTGGCGTGCCGCACGGCGCAAGGCCGGTGTCGTGTCGTGCAGCGGTCGGTTTGATCCAGGCGCTTCATCATTGATCGCAGGCGCACCGAGGAAATAGGCGAAGGTCTTGGGTGCCGTCCGTCCGGTCAGATCGCCCAGTAACTTCCGAATCAGATAACGCCGTCCGCGGGGGTAGCCACCATGCAGGGGGATGTCCGGATCCTGGGCGCCGTACAGATGATTGTGATGCAGCCGGTGAACAACGCGATAGGTGCGCATGGATATGCCGACCGGCGTGGCCAGGGCGCGCCCGACAAAATCATTGAGACGGCGGCTTTTGAACAGGCGGTAATGGGCTGCGTCATGGGCCAGAACGAAACAGGCCTGCTGCCGCGAGGCGATGATAAAAATGGCGGGAAGGATCACCCAGGGTGTCCACCACACAACGGCCGCGCCAATACAGGCGGCCAGAACGGCGAGCAATGAAAGCACGGAAAGCCATGCCTTGCGATCATCCTGCCGTGACAACGCCTTGATCAATGACGGGGGCAACGTCTTGGCCCCGCGACCGTCATCGCGGAACTCCTCGCCCAATGTCGCATCGTCGGTCATGGCAAATCTCTAAAGTTCCGCCAGCTTGTTGACCAGCATTATTTCGATCCGCATTTCATGCCTGGCTGGGGAATGCTAACATTGTTGGGAATTTGATGAACCGAATGGGCCCCGAAAATGCTAAGCAATTCCCCGATCCAGAACAAATACATGCAGCGGACGCCGTCATCCCTGGCCCTGGCCGAAAAGGCCGGCGCCTACTTCCCCTCCGCCATCACGCATGATTCCCGGCATACAACGCCATACGGCATCTATGTGGAGCGTGCCAAAGGCTCCCGCAAGTGGGATGCCGACGGCAATGAATATGTGGATTATTTTGGTGGTCATGGGGCCTTGATGCTGGGCCACCGCAATCAAGAGGTGGAGGCCTGCATTCAGGAGGCCCTGGCGGCGGGCACCCATTTCGGCTCTTCCCACCAGTTCGAGGTGGCCTGGGCGGCGGCGGTACAGAAACTCATGCCCTCGGCCGAGCGCATCCGTTTCACCGCCTCGGGGACGGAGGCGACCTTGCTGGCCATGCGCCTGGCGCGTGCCTACACGGGGCGAAACAAGATTGCCCGCTTCCGGACCCATTTCCATGGCTGGCATGATCACATGGCTTTTGGCGTTAGCGGTCATTTCGACGGCACCGCCACTCCCGGCGTGTTGCCGGAAGTTGCCGCGCAGGTGGTGCTGCTGGATCCCGACGATATTGATGCCGTGGCGGAGACCTTGAAGAAAGACCCGGAAATTGCCGCCGTTATCCTGGAGCCCACGGGCTCCGGCGGCGGCATGGCGCCCCTGGCGCCGGGGTTTGTTGTGCAGTTGCGTGAAATTACCGAACAACATGGCGTTCTGTTGATCATGGACGAGGTGGTCACCGGCTTTCGCGTGCATCAGGGCGGCGCCCAGGGTTTGCTGGGTGTAACGCCCGATCTCAGCAGCCTGGCCAAGATCCTGGCCGGCGGTCTGCCGGGCGGTGCGGTCGCGGGGCGGGCTGATATTCTCGATCATCTGGATTTCCAGGCCTCGGCGGACCGGGGCTTCGAGAAGATCCATCATCCCGGCACCTTTAATGCCAACCCCCTGTCGGCGGCGGCGGGTGCCAAAACGCTGGAGATCATCGCCGATACAGACGCCACGGATCGGGCCGCCGCCTTTGGCGCCGCCTTGCGGCCACGATTGAACCAGGTCTTCGCGGATGCCGGCCTGGGCTGGGCGGCCTATGGCCAGCAGGCCAGCTTTTTCGTCTTCATGAATGGAACCGGTTTGAAAATCGATCCTCTGAATTTTGATCCCCTTGCCATTCCCTATCAGGATCTGAAGTCCAAACCGCCGGGCCTGATGAATAAGTTGCGCCTGGCCTTGCTGATCGGCGGCGTCGATATTTCCGGCGCCGGCGGCGGCGTCATCTCGGCCACCCACGACGACAATGATCTGGAACAGACCGTGGCCGCGTTCGAACAGGCGGTTAGCATGTTGATGGCGGAAGACGATCTGCCGCGCACATAAGGAGGACAACCATGGCAGAGGATTTTTCCGGCCGTGCCGGCATTGTCACCGGGGCGGCGTCGGGCATTGGCCGCGCCGCCGCCTTGAAATTCGCTGAAGGCGGCGCCAAGGTCGTTGTCGCCGATCTGGATACCGAGGGCAGTGACAATACCAAGGCCTTGATCGAGCAGCGCGGGGGTGAGGCGATCTGCGTTACCACGGACGTATCCCAGGGCGGGGAGGTGGAGGCGCTGGTCAAGCAGACCGTCGCCACTTACGGCCGCTTGGATTTCGCTTACAACAATGCGGGCATCGCCGGCGACATCGTACCGTTGGTGGATTACTCCGAGGAGTTGTGGGACCGGGTCATCGGCATCAACCTGAAGGGCGTCTGGCTCTGCATGAAATACCAAATCCCGGAAATGCTGAAACAGGGCGGCGGCGCCATCGTCAATACGGCCTCCGTCATGGGGCTGATCAGCTCCGCCTCCAACCCCATCGCCTATACCGCGTCCAAGCATGGCGTCGTCGGGCTGACCAAATCTGCCGCCCTGACCTATGCCGAAGCCGGCATCCGTGTGAACGCCGTCTGCCCCGGCTATATCGAAACACCGCTGGTCACCGGTATTCTGGAGCGCCACCCCGAACGCAAGGCGCAGATCCTCGCTGATCACCCGGTGGGGCGCCTTGGGGTGCCGGAGGAAGTTGCCGCCGCCGCCGTTTGGCTCTGCTCCGATTCCGCCTCATTCGTCACTGGCACCGCCATGGCCGTGGACGGCGGTTATATCGCGCACTGAGGTCAGCTCGAAGGCGTCCGCCAGCAGTTCATAGGATCGTTTCCGGGCCTCGAAATCATAAGTGATGGTGACCACGACCAATTCCCCGGCGCCGTGGGTTTCGGCTAATTCCTGAAGGCGTTGATGCACCGCAAGGGGCGGACCGGCTATGACCTGTTGGCGGAAATGGTCGATCATGCGCTGTTGCGGCGGGGTAAACCGCCGGTCCCGGACAGCCGCCGGTTCCGGTACGGGACCCGGGAAACCAGTCCGCTGGTCGGTCAAGAGGCCTTCCCGGCTGAGGGCCAGGAAATCGGCTTCGCCCTGGGTTTCCGCGCAGATCACGAAGACACCAATACTGGCCTGCGGTCGGGGGGCCGTCTCGGACGGACAATATTGCCGACGATATGCCTCCATAATCTCGCGGCCGTCATGGTGGTTGATGAAATGGGCAAAGGAATACGGCAAGCCCAGCTCGGCCGCATACAATGCTGATTGAATGGATGAGCCCAGCAGCCAGACCTCCGGCTGGTCCGGACCCACGGGCTGGGCATGGATGCCGCGATCACGCTCGCCGGTCGCGTGTTGGTCTAGGAATTCGAGCAGGCGCTGGATCTGTTGCGAATAATGCTCGATCCCAAGGGCGACCGGCCCTACGGTCAAAGCCTTGTTGGTCCGTTGATCGCCGCCCGGCGCCCGGCCCAGGGCAAGGTCGATGCGGCCCGGAAACAGCGCCTCCAACATACGAAAATTCTCCGCCACCTTCAGGGGCGCATAGTGGGTCAGCATGACGCCGCCGGCACCGACACGAATGCGTTCCGTCAGCCCCGCCACGCGGGCTGTCAGGATCTCCGGGCTGGAGCCGGCCAGGGCGGGTGAGCCATGATGCTCGGCCAGCCAATAGCGGTGATAGCCAAGGCGGTCGCACAGTTGCGCCAGTTCCAGCATCTCGCCTATGGCCTGGGCCGGGCTGCCGCCCGTACGGATGGGTGATTGGTCCAGGACGCTCAATCTTGGTTTCGACATGGGGGCATTATCGGGTTCTCCCGGCTCCCTGCAATGGCTATGGTGCAGCCGTCTGTCTGTTCACCGGGTATCGCTTATGGATCGTTCGCGGCTTAATCGGATCGGCCATCTGGCGTTGCCCCTGGTGGGCGCCATGATGTCACAGACCGTGCTCAATCTGGTCGATACGGCCATGGTCGGCTTTTTGGGTACGGATGCCCTGGCCGGCGTCGGCACCGGCTCATTCGTCGCTTTCATGGCGACGGCATTGGTGATGGGGCTGTCGTCCGGCGTGCAGGCTATGGCGGCCCGGCGCGTGGGTGAAGGGCGGGGAAACGAGTCGGCCGTGCCGCTGACCGGCGGTTTGGTCCTGGCCTTGTTGGTCGGTCTGCCTTTGACCATTGTGCTGCTTGCACTGTCGGCGAGCATATTTCCCCTCATCAATTCGACGCCGGGCGTCGTCAATGCGGGCCTGCCCTATTATGACGCTCTTCTGCTCAGCATCACCGCCGTCGGTATGAACTTCGCCTTTCGGGGCTACTGGACCGGTACCTCGCAAAGCCGGGTCTATATGTATGTTTTGCTGTTCATCCATGTAGCCAACGCGGCCATCAGCTACACCCTGATTTTCGGAAAGTTCGGAATGCCCGAACTGGGCACCCGGGGCGCCGGCCTCGGCACCACCATCGCATTGTTTCTGGGCACGGCGATCCATTTCGTGCTTGCCTGGAAACGGGCGCGGAAAAACGGCTTCCTCAGACGCATCCCCCGCCGCGAAACCATGGCCACCATGCTGCAATTGGCGATACCCACGGCGATCCAGGAATTCCTGTTTGCCGCCGGCTTCACCGCCATCTTCTGGATCGTCGGCCGCATGGGCACGGCCGAGACCGCCGGCACCAATGTTCTGATAACCATGGCATTGGTGGCCATTCTTCCCGCCGTCGGCCTGGGCCTGGCGGCCCTGACCCTGGTCAGCGAAGCCCTGGGCCGCAATGAACCGGATGAAGCCTACCGCTGGGCTTGGGATGTGACAAAGGTTGCCGTGGTCAGCCTCGGCCTGATCGGTCTTCCCGCATTGCTGGTGCCGGATTTGATCCTGGCCGGTTTTATTTATGACCCCGATGTCATCGCCATGACCCGGCCTTCATTGCGCTTGATGGGCGGTACGATGTTCATCGACGGCATCGGCCTGGTCCTACTGCACGCCCTGCTTGGCGCGGGAGCGGCAAAGCAGGTCATGGTGGTGTCGGTAGGAAGCCAATGGCTGGTCGGCCTGCCCCTGGCCTGGTTGGTCGGGCCGCAGCTTGGCCTTGGCCTGTTCTCGGTCTGGACCACGCAAGCCCTTTACCGGACCATTCAGGCCGCTGTTTTTGTCGAGTTGTGGCGCCGGCGTGGCTGGGCCGGGATAAAGGTGTAACGCCCAGCAGCAAGGAACAAATCGAAGGCTTCCCAATACGCGGAAATTGTTTAACATAACAATTGATGCCAAGGTTGCGGGGCCGTCGCATATCGGGCTTCGATTGTGACTGCGGACGGTCCGGATCAATTTCTGCAATTCTTCAATGCGCGCCGGGCGACGGTGGGGAGGTAGTATTGGATACCGTCTTCGAGTTCTTGACGGCGGATGACCGTGCCCTTTTCATGGAAAAAGGCGAAATCCAACAATTCAAAAAAGACGACGTAATTCTGGAAGAAGGAGATCGCCGTCGCAGGCTGTTTGTCATTTTGTCCGGTTCATGCCGGGTCGAGCGCGGGCATCTCGGCAAGGGGATCGTCATTGCCAGCCTTGGGATGAATGAGTTCTTCGGCGACATGTCTTTTCTGGAAGGAAATGGCGCCAGCGCCTTTGTCATCGCCGATGAAGCGGTGGAAGTTCTCATCATTTCATCGGACACCATCAACGCGCTCTTATTCTCGGTTCCTGGACTAGCGACTCGATTCTACCAATCACTTGCCGTCAATCTGTCTGCTCGGCTTCGCGAGACCTCGGCGATGTTCCCCAAACTCATGGTCGAAGAGATTGCCGAAGTCCAATTGTTCTCACCGCCTCACACCGGCCAACTGAAAGGTAAGGATTTGCCGCCCGGCCTGGTGCGGGACGTTGAGTCGTTTAAAGATGCAATGCTGCACACTGAACACATGATCATCCAAAACCAGGCGGAGGGTGAACATATTCAACGCAATGTGGAGGGCGCCTGCGAAGAACTGAAGAGTAGCCTAAATAAGCACATTGAGCAGGAAGCGCTCATGGACAAGGCTATCGGCGCATATGTACTGAGAGAAACGTTCCCTCACTTCATGACCAGCAGTTACCATGATCGCGCCTACACCAAACCACGCGGTTACTCGGGAGACTATGGAACCATCGAATTAGTTTATGCGAATGAGGCCATCGGCGATGGCCGGCTAGGCCCCTGCATTGATCGGTGGGAACTGGACGGCGCGTCTTGCGATGCGGTTCGCAATCGCCGCGACATGATAGGCAAATTGATCAGAAATTCCGGCGAGGACTGGAATGGCGATAGCCCCATGCCGATCTGTAGCATTGCCAGCGGCCCGGCGCGGGAGATCTTCGATTTACTGGACCCGGCCGCGCCCGCAAATTTACACGCGACCTGTCTCGACATCGACGCTGAGGCCATTGAGTTTGCCAGCATGATTGCTCAGAAAAGCGGCCTCGGCGACAGGTTCACCTTCGGGCAGGAGAATGTCGTGCGCCTGGCTCTCGGGCGCGGGCGGATCAGAGTTAAGCCGCAACAGATTATCTACAGCATGGGACTGATCGACTATTTGGAGGAACGCCTTGTCGTCGCGTTGCTGGATTGGACTTTCGACAATTTAAAACCGGGTGGGACGGCGGCGTTCGGCAACTTTGCCCAGGGCAGCAAGGATAGATCTTTCATGGACCATCTGTTGGAATGGGTTCTGATCTACCGTTCTCCCGATGATCTTCGGGATTTGTTCAGGCGCTCCAAATTCAATGACACGCCGGTCGAAATCCTGCAGGACAGTTCCGGAATTCAGTTGCTGGCGGTCGTTCAGAAAAACTAGACGTCAGAAAAAGCGGATCTTGTCCTGCAATTATTGAATTCTCCCCGCTGGTCCAGTCAAAATTGCTGTAAAGAATACTCAGAACTACTCTCACCGGTGGACTTCGACAGAGACGGTTAAGGCCATGGCGTTGACAGATGCGATTACAGCGATGAATTTCGATGACCTGATCGAATTCGACAAGGACGCGCGCCTGGTGCGCAAGAAGCTGTTCCAGTCGGACATCGTTGTCTGCGAATTGGTCTGCTACGAGCCGGGGCAGTTCACCAAGTTTCATGTTCATCCCAATCAGGATGAGATTTTCTTCTGCATGGACGGCGAAGGTGTCATCACCTTCGCCGAAGCGGAGGACATGCCGATCCGGAAGGGCAGCGTCGTCTTCGTGCCCAAGGGAACCGAGCACGGGGTCAATACCCTGGATGGGCGGCGCCTGGTGGTCGTCTTCACCAAAGGGCCGGGCCTGCCCAATCCGCGAAAGACAATGGAGGGCGCGGCGAATGGGTAATGTGGAGCGGGTCGATAAGACCCTGCCGCTCAACGACATGATCTATTACGTGCGCAAGGATGCGGTGTTGCGCGAACGCTGGCTGACGGATCTGGAAAATCTGTGTCGGGAGTTCGGCTGTTCCGAACGGGAGTATGAGACGTTGAAAGCCGTGGATATCCGCGGGCTGATGGACATCGGCGTCCACCAATATCTGATCCCCCATATTCTGCGTCTGTTTTATGGCGTCACCGGCATGACCAACAACCACCCGGCCTTGACCGCCTATCGGGATGCTTTTTCCGATGAAGCCCAGGCGGCCCTTGACGGCACCATCTGGGACCGGGAGAAAGAATAGAATGGCCAAGGTTGCCGCCGCCATGGCCATGACACATTCGCCGGGATTGACCGGTTGGTTCGATGCCGCGCCCCAGGAAGAACAGGTCATGGCCCTGTCCGCCTTCGAGACCATGCGCGATCACCTGGATGAGCGGGATATTGATCTGTTGTTGATCATTGGTAACGATCATTTGCTGAACTGGCCCCTGAGCAATACGCCAGAGTACACGGTGGGCGTGGATGACGTCCACAACGGCCCAGCGGATTGGTATGATGAATGGCTGGCGCTGGAGAAATTTCAGGTGCAAGGCCATGGCGCCCTGGCGCGTTTCATCGTCAATCAGGCGGCACGGCACGGCCTGGCGCTGTCACACAAGCGCGACATGCAATTCGATGACTCGGTTTCCGTGCCCGTGGCCCACCTGAACCCCGATATGGTCCGGCCGATAATACCCATCACCTTGAATTGCACCGTGCCGCCCATCCCCGAAATGCGCCGCGCCTACGAGGTGGGGTTGATCTTGCGCCAGGTGATTGAAGAGTTCGACGGCGATGAGCGCGTCGCGGTAATTGGAACGGGAGGTCTGTCCCACGAGCCGGGCGGGCCACGGTATTTCTTCATAGATGAAGAATTCGATCTTTGGTTCCTGGATCTTTTATGCGACGGCGATCACGAAAAACTGCTGGCCGAATGTACGCTCGAAAGAATGGAAGAGGCCGGTTCGGGCGGCACGGCGGAATTACTGGCCTGGGCCTTTGCTCTGGCTTTCACACAAGGTCCGGCGCAGGTATTGGGCTATGCCCCATCGCACAGCTGGCGATCGGGCACGGGCTTTGTTATTTGGCCGGAAATGAGGGAGACGACATGAGCCAGCACTACGAATTGAACGCGGACGTGGTCCACAAAACCTGGGACAACAGCATCGAACCGCGCCTGACCATCGATGCCGGCGATACGGTGACCTTCGATACCCGCGATGCGGCGGATCTTTATTATAATCCGGACTCCGTATCCGAGGACGTGGACCAGCGGGGACCGTTCGTCGGCCACCCCTTGACCGGGCCGGTCTATGTGCGTGACGCCGCACCCGGCGATGTGCTGGCCATCGAAGTTCTGAATATGGAATTCGCCTCGCCGTTCGGCTGGACCGCCGTACGCAAGGGTCGCGGTTTGCTGCCCGAGGAAGACGTGCCCGGCACCTACCTGCAGATCTGGGATATTACCGACGGCACCCATGCCCGCATGCGCCAGCGCGACGACATTGCCGTTCCGGTTGATCCGTTCGCCGGCATCATGGGCAATGCCCTGGCCCTGCCCGGGGGTCATTCCACCATGCCGCCCCGGGAAACGGGCGGCAACATGGACAACAAGCATCTGACCGTGGGCTCGACATTGTTTTTGCCCGTACAGGTCCCCGGCGCCTTGTTTTCCACTGGCGATGCCCACGCCGCCCAAGGCGACGGGGAATGCTGTGTCACGGCGGTGGAGACCTGTTCGAAAATCACCATGAAATTTGATCTGCTATCGCAAAAGAACTTCGCCGAACCGCAACTTCGGACTCATGGCCCGTTATGCCGGTCAACCAACATCGGCTCCTACTACGCCACCACGGCCCAGGGACCGGATCTGTTCGCCAACAGCCAGCAGGCGATCCGTTACATGATCGATCACCTGATGACCGAGCGGGGCTTGAGCTGGGAAGAATCCTACGTCCTGTGCTCGGTCGCGGTGGATCTGAAAATATCCGAAATCGTCGATGCACCGAACTGGCTGGTTTCGGCATTCCTGCCTGAATGCGTGTTTATTGCGTAACGCGATGGGCTTGGCATTCGCGTTAATCTACCTACATACGGTTTGAGTTCGTTTCTCGCTGCCTTTTGAAGGATTAGCCGCCATGATCCCGCTGAAGCCGCCCGCCAATCTGCCCACCCACGAGGTTACCAACATGCCGCCCCACCTGGGCGATCAGGACCTGTGGCAAAGCGACACCGCCCTGCGCGAGGGGGTGGCGAGGGAAGGTGGGGGCTGGGCCGCCGACAAGCTGGCGGCGTTCGGCAAGATCGCCGGCGGGGCGGAGATATTCGAAAAGGCAGATTTGGCCAATAGACATACGCCGGAGCTGCAACCCTTCGACCGCTACGGCATGCGCATCAATCAGGTCGAATTTCACCCCGCCTATCACGAACTGATGGCGGTGGCGATCGGGAACGAAATCCCCAGTTTCGCCTGGAACCACCCGCAACCGGGCGCCCAGGTGGTGCATGCGGCCCTGACCTATATGTTCAATCAGCCCGAAGGCGGCGTGTTGTGCCCCATGGCCATGACCTATTCCGCCATTCCGCCCCTGCGCATGGCGCCAGGTGTGGGTGACGAATGGATCCCAAGGCTGCTGTCCACCTCCTATGACGCCAGGGATATTCCGGTGGAGCAGAAGTCCGGCGCCACCATGGGTATGTTCATGACCGAGAAACAGGGCGGGTCCGACGTGCGCACCAACACCACCCGGGCGGTCGCGGATGGCGATGCCTACCGCCTGACGGGGCACAAATATTTCTGTTCCGCGCCCATGTCGGATGCTTTCCTGACCCTGGCCTACACCGACGTGGGCCTGTCCTGTTTCCTGGTGCCGCGCTGGACACCGGATGGGGAGCGCAACAATCTGATGATCCAGCGCCTGAAGGACAAACTGGGCAACCGTTCCAACGCCTCCTCGGAAATGGAGTTCCAGGACACCTGGGGCACAATGGTGGGCGAGGACGGTCGCGGCGTCGCCACCATTCTCGATATGGTTCAGGGCAACCGCTATTACTGCTGTTTCTCCTCCGCCGCGTTGATGCGCCAGGGATTGGTGCAGGCGATCCATCACACCACGCACCGCACGGCCTTTCAGAAAAAGCTGATCCAACAGCCCTTGATGCGCAACGTACTGGCGGACCTGGCCATCGAGTCGGAGGCCGCCCTGACCCTGACCCTGCGCATTGGCCGGGCCATGGATGAAGCGGCGGGAGACGAAAGCGCCGCCGCCCTGGCCCGGATCGGCACGGCGGTGGGCAAATACTGGATCTGCAAGCGGGCGCCGGGCCATACCTATGAAGCCATGGAATGCCACGGCGGACCCGGCTATATCGAGGAAAGCATCATGCCGCGCCTGTACCGGGAAGCGCCGGTCAACAGTATCTGGGAAGGCTCCGGCAATATCATGTGCCTGGATGTCCTGCGCGCCATGGGCCGGGAAAAGGCCGCCGTGCCAGCCGTCTTGGCGGAGTTGGAAGCCGCCCGTGGCGGCAATAGGGCGCTGGATACCGCCGCCGAAAACCTGAAAAACGAATTGGCCGATCCCGAGAACCTGGAGCTGCGCGCCCGTGGCATCACCGAACTGATGGCCGTTACGCTGCAAGGCGCCCTTTTGGTACGCCACGCACCGTCGGCGGTGGCGGATGCCTTCTGCGCCTCCCGCCTGGGCCCGCGCTGGACCGGCGCCTACGGCGCTTTGCCGGCCAGTGTTGATTTCGACGCTATCATTGATCGGGCGGTAACATAGCGATGTCGTTTTATGATCGAGTTATCCTGCCCTGGGGCATCAATCTGGCCTGCGGTGGCAAACCTATCGCCAAGCAGCGGGCCAAGATCGTGCCGCGTGCGACGGGCGAGGTGTTGGAGATCGGCATTGGTTCCGGCCTCAATCTACCGTTCTACGACACCGCGAAGGTCGACAAGGTCTGGGGTCTGGAGCCCAGCGCGGAGATGCGCCGCATGGCCAAAAAAGTCGCCGGTCAGGTTGATCTGCCGGTGGAATTCCTCGACCTGCCGGGGGAGGAAATTCCCCTGGATGATCACAGCGTCGATACGGTGCTTGTGACCTATACGCTTTGTACCATCCCCGATGCGGCCCGGGCCCTGATCCAAATGCGCCGCGTTCTGAAGCCTGAAGGCATGCTATTATTTTGCGAACATGGCATGGCGCCCGACGAAGCCGTGCGCCGCTGGCAGAACCGCATCGATGGGGTCTGGAGCAAATTTTCCGGCGGCTGCCACCTGAACCGCCCCATCGATGAGCTGATTACCGACGCCGGTTTCCACATCAACGACATGGATACCATGTACATCCCCGGCCCCCGCACCCACTGCTTCAATTATTGGGGCGCGGCACAGGCGGTTTAGCTTTTGGTTTGCGCCGCCGCCTCTATCCCATTCCATTGGGACAAGCCCATCAATTCGCTCAGATCATCCAGGGACATGCACGCGGCTTCGCTGGCGGGGCCCAGGCGGCCATGCTTCAGCAAATCACCATAGACGGCCATTTGCGCCTGCAGGGCCGCGCCCAGACCGGTACAGGCATACAGCACCAGCTTGACGCCCAGTTCGCCCAACTCGTCACCGGACAGCATGCTTTCGGGCCATTCCGGTACGCCGCCGACCATGGCCAGGGGGCCGTCCAGCTCGGCGCACAGACGGCGTAGTTCCGGTACTTCGAATGGCTCCGCGATCATCGCCATGTCGGCCCCGGCGGCGAAATAGGCGTTCAGACGGGCGATCACATCGTCCAGGCCATGTTCCAGTTTGGCATCTGATCTGGCGATGATGACGAAATCTGGATCCTGCCGCGCGGCAAGTGCGGCCCGCAGGCGGTCCACCATTTCGTCCGTGGACACCACCTTTCGTCCGGCCATGCCGCCGCAGCGCTTGGGCAGGGATTGATCCTCGATATGAATGGCGGCGATGCCGGCCCGCTCGAACGACTGCACCGTGCGGTGAATGTTAGTCAGGCCGCCATAGCCTGTATCGGCATCCGAGATTACGGGGATCGGCACGGCGGCGGCGATGTTGCCGGCGTGGCCGACGATTTCCGCCTGACTGGCCAACCCGATGTCGGGCATGCCCAGGATTGAGGCCTCCATGCCAAAGCCGGTCAGATAGACCACCTCGTGGCCTAATGACGCCACGACACGGGCCGAGGCCCCGTCATAGGCACCCGGTACCAAAAGCGGGCCATCGGCGGCAAGTAGGTGCCGCAACTGCGTGGTTGTTTTCATTATCTTTGTCCTTCTAGGCGCTGATCTGCAATTGTGGATAGTTTTCCAGGATGTCGGCGACAATGGCGCGGATCTCGGAACCATCGCCCTTGCGCGCCGCGTCCTCCAGGGCATCAACGGCCTCGAAAACCCTGTGTTTGACGAAGAAGCGCCAATGCACGGGCAGAGCCCGCAGCAATTCGGTCAGCGCGGCATAGTTCGCCGTTGTCCAAAGCCGCTCGAACCCCTCCCGCCCTTCGCCGTAATCATAGAATTGATTGCTGGTTTCACCGGTGCGGCCAGCGCGCTGTTTCGACGTCGCGGCATCGTCAATGGCGCCATCGACAATGACAACGCCATAGTCATCTTTGGCCGAGGCCAGGGAGACGAAACCCCGCCGCACATCCAACAAAACCGCCTCCCGCTCCCGCTCGAACGGATTGCCCCAGCCGCCCGCGCCCCCCGATGCGACCCGTATTTCGTCGCCGGGACCGATGGTCAGAATATCGGTGTTACCCAGGTTGACCTCTCCCGCCTTGCCGGGATTGAGCAGGAAGGTCGAGGGCGTGCCGGCCCGCCCGCCGCGTACGCCCCACGAAGTGAACCGGGTGCGGTCCCGGTTGCGCGCCGTCACGCGGGTATTGGGCGCCTCGGCACGGAACTCCAGAACCGTCGCCAGGCCGCCCCGGTGCAGGCCGGGACCACCGCTGCCGGGAAGCAGGCCATAGCGCAGAATTCTGATCGGTACCTCGGCCTCGTTGATTTCCACCGGCGTGTTCTTCATGAACGAAGAATTAGCCCCGGAACCGTCGGCGCCGTCCGCGAAGGGATCGCCCCCCGCCCCGCCCATGATGGGATCGATGGAGGCGACGACCCGCCGGCCGGTTTTGTTGTCGATGGCGTTGACGTTCATGATCGGCCCGCCGCTGGCCGGGCTGGCCGGCAGACGGTCGGGCGCGGCCTGCACGAAGGCGCCGAAAATAATCGCCTGAAGCCGTGTCACCGAAAGGGTACGCAGCCCCACGGCGGCGGGAAATTCCGGATTGACGATGGTGCCCGACGGCAGGATACAGCTACAGACGCGGGAGACGCCGGAATTCAAGAATAACCGGGTATCCAGTGAATAAAGCACATAGACCAACCCCACCATGATCAGGGCGTGGCGCACCTCGCCCCCCGTTGGGATATTCACCGAACCTTCGATCTGGGGGTCGCTGCCCGTGAAATCGAAAACCATTTCCTCGCCCTCGATGGTGACGTCCAGGGCGATGCGGCAGGGATAGCCGTCGACCACATCCTCGTCCATGTAATCGGCGAAAAAATACCGCCCGTCGGGCAGGTCCTTGACGATGGCGCGGGCCTGGCGTTCGGCATAGTCCAGCAACTGGGCGGTGCCTTCCTTGAAAGTCTCGATGCCGAATTTGGCGATCATCTCATGCACCCGCCGCTCGCCGGTATTCATGGCCGCGATCTGAGCCTTCAGATCACCCCAGTTCTGCTCCGGCATGCGCACGTTGGCCAGCATGATGGACATCACATCCTCGTTCAGTTCGCCCTTTTCCATGATCTTGGCGGGTGGAATGCGGATGCCCTCTTGGTGCACCTCAACCAGGGTGCGCGACAGGCTGGCGGGCACGGCGCCGCCCACGTCAGTGTTATGGATATGGCCGACCACGAAACAGATAATCTCGCCCGCGTGGAACACCGGCTTCCAGATATGCATGTCGGGCGAATGGGTGCAGACGTAGCCCGAATACGGATCGTTGGTCAGGCAGATATCGCCCTCTTCGTAATGATCGATCAAATCAATAACGTTCTTGTAGTTCAGGCCGACGAACCAGGTGGCGCCCAGGTCCGTGGGCGTGGCGAAGGTTTCGCCGTCCGGTGTGGTCAGGCCGGTGGTGAAGTCCTCGGTCTCCTTGACGAAGGTTGAGTGCGCCGTGCGGTAGAGGGTAAACGCCATGCTTTCCGCCGCCGCCCGGCAATGGTTCCGCAGAATTTCCAGGGTCACGCTGTCAATGGCCATATCCCTAATCCTCCGCTTCCAAAATAAGGTTCCCGTAGGTATCAACCTGCACCGTGAAACCACCCAGCACGCAGGTGGTGCAATCATCCTGGGCGATGACCGCCGGACCCTGAAAACGATGTCCGGCACGTAGGGCATCACGGCGATAGATGGCCGCCCCGTGCCAACCGCCATCCGCATAGATATCGATGCCGTGCAAGGCCTCCGGCTCGCCCGTTGCTTCCGCCAGGGGCAACAGCTCGGGCTTCGGTGGTTCGCCCACCACGACCAGACGCAGGTTGATTACCTGAATGGGGGCCTCCGCATCGGCATGTTCGTACAGGCGTTCGTGTTCGGCGTGAAAAGCCGCCGCCAGGGCCGCCACATCGCCGTCCTCGATATCGCTTAACCGCAACATGGTATCAATCTCGAACGATTGGCCGCGATAGCGCATGTCGGCGGAATAGAGCAATGTCGCCTCTCCCGTATAACCTTGCTCCTCCCGTAACCATGTCATGGCCTCCACGCTCATGGCGGCGAAACCATCCCGGATCGGCGCGGCGGTTTTGTCATCTAGATCCAGATAGACGGTCTGGATAAAGTCGTTCTTGATGTCTGCGATCAGGCCGCCGAAAGCGCTCAACACGCCCGGCGTCAGGGGCACGACAATGCGGCGCATGTTCAACTCACGCGCCACATGGCAGGCCAGCATGGGCCCGGCCCCGCCGAAGGCCACCAGGGACATATCGCGCGGGTCAATGCCGTAGCGGGAGACCATTTTAGAAACTTCCAGATACATACCCGACACGGCGATCTTGATGATCGCCTCCGCCGTATCCTCGATGCTCATGGACAGCACCGCCGCCAACTCTCCCACGGCGGCCCTGGCCAGATCCTCCCGCATGGTCACCTCGCCGTATCCCAACCCCATGGCGCCCAGGAAACCGGACACAACGAAGGCATCGGTGATGGTCGGCCGCTCACCGCCCTGGCCGTAGCAGGCCGGGCCGGGGTTGGAGCCGGCGCTCTCCGGCCCTACTTTCAGTACGCCGTGGGGATCGACCCAGGCGATGGAGCCGCCGCCCTCGCCGATCGAGGTAACGGAGACGGTGGGGATATGGATCGGGAATTCACCGATCATCTCGCCCACGCCATACTGTGGTTCACCCGCCCGCACCACGGCCACATCGGCGCTGGTGCCGCCGACATCCAAACTAAGCGCGTTGTCCACATCCGCCATGCGGGCCACCTGACAGGCCCCGATCACACCGGATGCGGTTCCCGACAGCAGCATCTGAGCACAGCGGGTCTTGCCCGCCTCTGCCGTCATGATGCCGCCATTCGATTTGGTGATCATGGGCACGGCCGTTACGCCGGCATCCATGAGCGCGCCTTGCAACGAGGTCAGATAATAGCCGACCCGGGGCTGCACATAGCCGGCCACCGTGGCCGTCACCGTGCGTTCGTATTCCCGGATGATGGGCCAGACCTGGTGCGAGGACACAACGAACAGATCCGGCGCCTCCCGCTCCACGATCTCCACCACCCGGCGCTCGTGGTCCGGATTGCGGTAAGAATGCAGCAAAGATACGACGATGCCTTCGCCGTCCACAGCGCGGACCCCCGCGATTGCCGCGCGCACCGCATCTTCGTCAAGCGGCATATCCTCGCTGCCGTCGAACAGCATACGGCCGGGGATGGAAAATACTTTCTCGCGGGTCACCAGCGGCACCGGCCGGCGGGAGAACAGATCATACGGGTCGGGCATTTTCAGGCGGGCGACTTCCAGCACGTCCTCGAACTTCTCCGTCGCGAACAGGCACAGGTTGATGCCCTTGCGCTGGATCACCGTGTTGACGCCAACCGTGGTGCCGTGGGTGAAATAGCTGATCTGGTCCGCCGTGACGCCGTGACGCCGCTCAATCTCGCGAAGGCCGGCCAATACTTCCTCGCCCGGCCGCTCCGGCGTGGACAGCACCTTCAGGGTATGCAGGGCGCCGCTGTCTTCATCGAAGACACAGAAATCCGTAAACGTCCCGCCAATATCCACGCCGACCCGACAACCCATGAACCCGTCTCCTCCCGCCAACAACGAACGGACAGTCTAGCGTGGTTTATGATCATCGACCCGCGAATAGATTACAAATGTCACCATGGCCATCACGGCGATGAAGCCGAAGGCGGCGCGATAGCCCATCGGGCTGGCCTGGCCGGTGGCTTTTACCGCCACCGTGCCGATCAGGGCGCCGACGGCCATTTGCATGATCGCGATGGCGACCATGATGCCGGTGTTGACCGTGGTCAGGCCGCGGCCGATCAGATGGTCGGGGACCAGGGCGCGGCCATGGGCCAGCAGGATGGTGGGGAAGCCGCAGGCCAGACCCAGCAGGGCCAACAGTATCGTGACGGTGACCAGGCTTGGTGATGGCAACAGGGCCAGGGTACCCAGGATCGCGGCGATGGCCGTGGTGCCGGCCAGAACCAGGCCCTTCAGGGTGTTAAAAATACGTGCCGCCTGACCATAAAGGAAATGCCCCGCGACACCGGACATGGCCATGAAGATCAGCACGCCGCCACGTTCTGTTTCGTTGAGGCCATGAACGTCGTTCAGGTAGGGGCCGCCCCAAATGCCCAGAATGGTGTTGCCGGCGGACAGCGCCATGCCGCCGGAGGTAATGCTCAAAATTCCTGGCGTCCGCATCACGGCCCAGGACCCTGCCAGGACGTCCGCTAGATTTTCCTGGCGCTCCCGCGTGGCCTGGGCATCCACGCCGGGGGGGTGATCGCGCAGGGTCAGAACAGCCAGCAGGGCGACCATGGCCATGAGGATGCCGATCCACAGGAAACTGTCCCGCCAGCCCAATGTAGTGACCAGATAGGCCAGGGGAATGGTGGCCAAGAAGGTTCCCAGCATGGCGAAACTGTTCAGGGTCGCACCGATGGGCGTAAAACGTGCCGGCGGATAGAACCGCGCGATGATCAGAAAGGCGCCGGCGAAGACACCGGCACAGCCCGCCCCCATCATGATCCGCGCCACCAACATCACCGAGCCCGACGGCGAGAGGGCAAACAGCAGCGTGCCGATGACGGTCAGCAAAAACAACCCGATCACCACCAGCCGGGGCCCGAAACGGTCCAATAGCAAGCCCGTGGGAATTTGCATGACCGCGTAACTGAGGAAGAAGGCGGAGGCGATAGCCCCCAGCATGGCCGGCGTCAGGGCCAGATCGGCCGCCAGTTCCGGCGCCAGGACCCCCATGGAGGAACGGATGAAAATATTGGCCAGGCCAAGGCCATAAAGCGCCGCCATCATGGGCAACAAATTAGGTACGCGCACTGTTAGACCTCAAGCCGGGGGCGGTAAGATGGCGGGGCTGATATGATAGCAGAGTGTGCTAGCCTGAGCATCAAATCAGAACTGGGAGGGAACAGTGGCGCCGATCCGTATCTGTTATCAAAGCTATGTGGACTATGAAAACGGCGCGACCTATTGGGACAATCTGCGCGCCCATTTGGCCGATATCGTCGACGAGGGGACGGAGGTCGAGGTTATCGGCATCACGCCCTTTGATTCCTATGCACATCCCCTGGTGGAGTTTCGTTGCGCTCGTGAAATGATCGCCCAGGCCATCCAGGCCGAACGGGACGGCTTCGATGCCTTCATCGTCGGGCACTTTCAGGACGCCGGGTTGTACGAAGCCCGATCGGCGGTGGATATCCCGGTCGTCGCCTTGGGCGAAGCCTCCATGCTGTATAGCTGCCAACTGGGCCAGCAAAGCGGCATCGTCACCATCAATCCGCGCTTCATTCCCTGGTTTCATCATCAGATCGGCAAATACGGCCTGCGCGAACGGGTCACCGGGGTGCATGCCATGACGTTCGAGCCGGGGCAGATCCTGGAAGGGTTTGATTCTGAGGAGAATTTTCAGGAGGTCAAACGTCTGTTCGCGGAGCAGTCAAAGCCCCTGGTCGCCCAGGGTTGCGACGTGCTGATACCGGGCGGCGGTATTCCCATGCTGCTGTTCGCCAAGGAGCACAACCACAATGTGGACGGCGCGCCCATCATCAACGGCATTCCCATCGTCACCAAGATGGCTGAAATGGCCGTAAAGCTGCGCCGCCTGACCGGCCTGCATGTCAGCCGGACATCGGACTATATCCGGCCGCCACCCGAGGTGATCGAGGAATTCCTGACCCATCCCAAGGGGCTTTAGTTCCGCCATGGCGAGAACCGGCTCAGCCCGACTAGGCTATGAAGGTGTCGCGGTCTGTGTGCCGGTGACCATACCCTACAGCCGCTATTCCCTGCGCAGCGCCCATTGGTTTTGCGGCCGGGCCCTGGCGGAGTTGATCAAGGGCGCGGGTTTGGCCAAGAACGACGTGGATGGTTTCTGCATCGCCTCATTCACCCTGGCGCCCGACAGCGCCGTTGGCCTGACCCAGCACTTGGGCGTCTCACCCCGTTGGCTGGACCATATCCCCATGGGCGGGGCCTCGGGCGCCGTTGCCTTGCGCCGGGCCGCCCGCGCCGTGCAAGCGGGCGATGCCGACATTGTCGCCTGCATCGCCGGCGATACCAATCACGTGGACAGTTTTCGCAACACCATCGCCTCGTTCTCGCAATTCGCCAACGACGCGGTCTATCCCTATGGCTCCGGCGGCCCGAATGCTTCGTTCGCATTCTTGACCGATCATTACATGCGCGAATTTGGCGCCACCAAGGCGGATTTTGGTAAACTGTGCGTCGCCCAGCGGGACAACGCCCTGGCCACGCCCCATGCGATGATGAAGCGGCCCCTGAGCCTGGATGACTACCTGAATGCCCGCCCCATCGCCGATCCCCTGGGCCTGTTCGACTGCGTCATGCCCTGCGCGGGCGCCGAGGCATTCCTGGTGATGTCCGCGGATCGCGCCAAATCTCTTGAGCTACCCTTCGCGCGGATCCTTTCCACCATCGAGCGGCACAATGCCTTTCCCGACGACCCCATCCAGATCAGGGCCGGCTGGGCCATGGACGTGGATGACTTCTATGATCATGCCGGCGTCGGGCCCGAGGAAATGGATTTGGTTCAGGCCTATGACGATTATCCGGTGATCTGTTTCATGCAGATTGAGGATCTGGGCTTTTGCGGCAAGGGCGGCGCGGCGGAATTCGTCCGCGCCCACGATCTGACGGCGGCGGGCGATTTCCCCTTCAATACCTCCGGCGGGCAGCTATCCGTGGGCCAGGCGGGCGCGGCGGGCGGCTCCCTGGGACTGGTGGAAACCATCCGGCAGCTGACGGATCAATGCCTGGGCCGGGTGGTGGACAATGCCCGTCATGGCCTGGCGTCCTGTTTCGGGATGATCAACTATGACCGGGGCCTGTGTACCTCGGCCGCCATTCTGGCGCGGGGCGATCGATGACCACGCCCCTGCCGCCGCCAAAGAAGAAAGACCCGGTTGAACGTACCCGGCAGCCGACGCAGCCGCCCGGCAACCGCTCCCGCGAGGCACAGGGCCTGACCGCCATGGCTGCGGTGGGCCGCTTTGCCCTGCAAACCTGCGCCGCCTGCGGCCAGGTGCAGTATCCGCCCCGCCAGGTCTGCGGCCAATGCCTGGGCGACGATCTGCCGTGGCAGGACGTGGACCCAAACGGCGTTCTTTTGGCGGAAACCAAACTGCATCACGCCAACGATTTGTTTTTCCGGGACCGGGTGCCCTGGCGCCTGGGCGTCGTGGGTATGGATGCGGGCCCCTCGGTGGTGGCCCATCTGGCCGAGGATTGCCGGCAGGGCGATAGGGTCAAACTATCCCTGAACCTGGATCGCAGCGGACATGCGGTAATGAATGCCCGGCCCGAAAAGCCGGGGCCCAACCAAGAGGATGATATGCAATTGCGCGAACTGAGCATGGATCCCAAGGATCGCCGGGTCCTGATCGTCAACGGCAAGACAGAGCTGGGCCTGGCTCTGGCGCGGGCCTTCCAGACCGCCGGCGCCCGGGAAATTTTCGTTGGCCATGGGGAGCCGTGGAAGGCTTCCGCCTCGTTGGAAGCGATCCGGGCCATGGACGGCGTGACCCTTTTCCCCCTTGATGTGACCGATACGGACAGTGTCGAGGAGCTGGCGTCCGTGTTGGGCGGCAAGGTGGAGATCCTGGTCAACAACAGCTATCACCTGCGCCCGGGCGGCGCCGTGGACCGCATGGACATGAACGTCAGCCGCGAGGAAATGGATATTCATTACTTCGGCCTGCTGCGTCTGGCCGGTACCTTCGGGCCAGCAATGCGGGGCCGTGGCGCGGACAGTGCGCATGGCGCCTGCGCCTGGGTCAATGTGCTGTCTGCCTATGCCCAGATCAACAACCCGGCATTCGGCACATACTCGGCCAGTCAGGCGGCGGCGCGATCCCTGGCGCAATGCCTGCGCGCCGAGATGGCGGCGGGTGGCGTGCGGGTGCTCAACGCCTATACCGGTCCTTTGGATGATGAGTGGCACCAGATGGTGCCGCCGCCCAAACTGGCCCCGGACATGGTCGCGGGGCGCATAATATCGGCCCTGCAAAATGGACATGAGGATCTGGCCATCGGCGCCGTGGCGGAGGAAATCGCCGAACGTCTGGCCGAAAACCCAAAGGAAATCGAACGTGAGATCAAGCTGTGATGGGGGCGTGGAGACATGAGTGAAGGTGGTTTGTTAAGCCAACTGATGGGCGGCATTCTGGGTGGCGGCATCCGTGTGGTGGACCTGACCATGACCTTGCAGCCGGACGTGCCGACCATTGTCATGCCCCCTGAATTCGGCCAGTCCTGGCCCTTCCGCATGGAGGAGATTTCCCGCTACGATCACCGGGGGCCGTTCTGTTATTGGAACAATCTGTCCTGCGGCGAGCATACGGGTACCCACTTCGATGCGCCGATCCATTGGGTTTCGGGCAAGGATCTGCCGGAAAACGCCACGGACACCATTCCGGTAGAGAAATTCCTCGCTCACGCCTGTGTGGTGGATTGCTCTACCCAGGCCGACAAGGACCCCGATTTTCTGCTGACCCAGAATGCGATCGAGGATTGGGAGGCCAATAATGGCAAGATCCCGCCCCGGTCCTGGCTGTTGATGCGCACGGACTGGTCCCTGAAGCGGGACCCGGCCGCCTATATGAACATGGATGCGGATGGCGCCCATACGCCGGGCCCGCACGAGGATCTGATCCCCTGGCTGATCGAGGAGCGGGACGTCATCGGCTTCGGTTGCGAGGCGGTGGGCACAGATGCCGGACAGGCGGGACATTTCAATGTCCCCTACCCCTGTCATTACCACATGCACGGTAACAACCGTTTCGGCCTGCCGGCCCTAACCAATCTGGATGCCCTGCCGCCCCAGGGCGCGGTATTGATCACACCGCCGTTGAAGATCCGTCAGGGTTCGGGCAGTCCCGCCCGCGTCCTCGCCCTTGTCGAAGGTTCCTGAGGGATGGGTCAAATCACACAGGCCGGCGGCGGTAACGTGGGCCGCATGTTCGCCACCCAGGCCCAGCGTTGGCCCGACGACATTGCCCTGGTCTGCTGCGACGACCAGCTGACCTACAGTCAGTTGAATGATCGCGTGAACCGTCTGGCCCATGTCATGGGGGAACGCGGCGTGAAGCACGGCGACCGGGTCGGGCTGCTGGCTCATAATTGCGCGGAATATATTGAGGTGGAACTGGCGGCGGCGAAAATTGGCGCTATCACGGTTGCCCTGAACTGGCGCCTTTCACCGGGCGAACTGGACCACTGCCTCGCTCTTACAACGCCGGATCTGCTGTTGACCCAACCAGGTTTTCTTGAAGATCGGGACAGCCTGGATTTCGGCCCCGCCTATGAAGCCGCTCTCGCCGGCGCCGCGAATTCCGAACCTCATTCGGCGGCGGGTGGAGAGGACGGTCTGGTAATCATCTTCACCTCCGGCACCACGGGACTGCCGAAAGGCGCCCTGATCAGCCATCGCGCCATCATCGCCCGCACCGCCATTTTCGGCGCCGAGACCGGCGCACCGGCCAAGGACACCTTCGTGGCCTGGACGCCGCTGTTTCACATGGGGTCGAACGATTTCACCTATGCCACCCTGCTGCGGGGCGGCAAGGTCATCGTGGTGGACGGCTATCAACCCCAGCTTTTGGCAGACATTATCGAGCGGGAGGCGGTGCATTACCTGACCGTGATCCCCGGCATGATCATGGATTTCATCGGCGTGCTGAAAGACCGCGCGGTAAAACCAAAGCCTATCGGGATGATCGGCGCCATGGCGGACCTGGTGCCGCGGCAGCAACTGGCCGAAATCACCACATTATTGAACGCGCCTTATCTCAACACCTTCGGCTCTACCGAAACCGGCATGCCGCCCGCCACCGCCAACTATGTTCCGGTCGGCACGGCGCCGACGTCGCTGTCGAAGCGGCAAAACGATTTCTGCGAAATCCGCCTGGTCGACGGCGACGACAACGACGTGCCGGACGGTGACCCGGGCGAATTGGCCATTCGCGGACCATCGTTGTTTTCCGGCTATTGGAACAATGACGCGGCCAATGCCGAGGCCTTTCGCGGCGGCTGGTTCCACATGGGGGATGTCTTCCGCCGCAACCCGGACGGCACTCTGGATTTTGTCGACCGGGTCAAATACATGATCAAATCGGGCGGCGAGAACATCTACCCGGCCGAGATCGAACAACATATCCTGGCCCATCCGGGCGTTTCCGATGCCGCCGTGGTCCGCAAGCCCGATGACCGTTGGGGCGAAGTCCCTGTCGTCTTCGCCGCCCGCACCGACGGCGCCCTGACCGGCGATGACCTGATCGCCGCCTGCGCCGGCAAACTGGCCCGCTACAAACTGCCCAAGGAAGTCCATTTCATAGATTTCGACGACTTTCCACGCTCGACGACGGGAAAGATCCAACGCCATGAACTGGAAGCACGGTTGACGACAGAGCGATAAAATTGGAACAGCGCTACTCAGTAATGTCGTTCCAGAGTTCCTTGGCTTTCTTGAAAAAGCCTTCGCTTTCGGGGCTGGTGCCGCCGTCGCCTAGCGAGTCCTGGAATTGGGCCAGCAGGGCCTTTTGCTCCTTGGACAGATTGACCGGGGTCTCGACCATGGTCTGGACGTACATATCGCCCTGGCCCCGGCCGCGCATATGGGGCATGCCCTTGCCGCGCAGGCGGAACTGGCGGCCGGTCTGAGTGCCTTCGGGCAGTGTCACGGCAACGCGGCCGCCGTCCAGGGTGGGCACATCGATATCGCCGCCCAGGGCGGCCGTGGTCATGGCGATGGGTACGCGGCAATAGATGTTGGCGCCGTCCCGCTGGAACACTTCGTGGGCCAGGAGGGAGAGGAATATATACAGATCCCCCGATGGCCCGCCGCGCAGACCGGCCTCACCCTCGCCGCTAAGGCGGATCCGGGTGCCGTCTTCAACGCCCTCGGGGATATTGACCGACAGGGTCTTGTCTTTTTCCACGCGGCCGGCGCCGGCGCATTTGCCGCACGGATGGGCGATGACCCGCCCCACACCGCCGCAATTGGGGCAGGTCCGTTCCACGGTGAAGAAGCCCGATTGGGCCCGCACCTTGCCGTGGCCCTGACAAGTGGCGCAGGTGGATGGCTGAGAGCCGGCTTCCGCGCCGGTTCCACCGCAGCCATCGCAGGGAGAGGTGGTGGGAATAGTGATCTTGGCTGCCTTCCCGTTGAAGGCTTCCTCCAAGGTGATATCCATGTTGTAACGCAGGTCCGCGCCACGGTTGTTGCCGCCCCGGCGCTGGCGGCCGCCGCCCATGAATTCGCCGAACAGATCATCGAAAACATCGGCGAAGGAGGAACCGAAATTGCCGTCAAAGCCGGCCCCGCCGCCGCCCTGAAACGCGGCATGGCCAAAGCGGTCGTAGGCATCGCGTTTTTCGTCGTCGGAAAGAATATCGTAGGCTTCGGATACTTCCTTGAACTTGGCTTCCGCCTCGACATCACCCTGGTTTCGATCCGGGTGATACCGCATGGCCAGCTTGCGATAAGCTTTCTTCAAATCGTCCTGACTGGCATCGCGGTTAACGCCAAGAAGTTCATAAAAATCCTGTTCCGCCACCCGACTAGCTCCCCACGCTTACAGCAAATTCGCCACCCGACCCGTCAACCGGTCCTTTACCTGACGTATCCGAAAACAGCCAAACGCGGCCCCATTGCTGGAGCCGCGCCTTTTGGTTCACCGACCAGGCTGACATTGTCGCGCCTGATCAGGCGGAAGTGCTTTTCTTGTCATCGTCGTCGACTTCCTCGAAGTCCGCATCGACGACGTCATCTCCACCATCCGCTTCGGCGTCCGCCGGGCCGTCGTCATCGCCTTCGGCGTCCTGTTGCGCCTGATAGGCCATCTCGCCCAGTTTCATGGAGGCTTGCATCAAAGTCTCGCTCTTAGCCTTGATGTCTTCGAGATCCTCGCCCTCGAGGGCCGTACGCAACTCGGCCACGGCGGCCTCGATATTGCTCTTTTCTTCCTCGGGCACTTTGTCGCCCAGGTCGACGAGGCTCTTTTCGGTGGCGTGGATCAGGGCATCGGCCTGGTTCTTGGTCTCGGCCTCTTCCCGGCGCTTTTGATCGTCCTCGGCGTGGGCCTCGGCATCCTGCACCATGGTCTCGATCTCGCCATCGGACAATCCACCGGATGCCTGGATGCGAATTTGCTGTTCCTTGCCCGTGGCCTTGTCCTTGGCGGAGACATTGACGATGCCGTTGGCATCAATATCGAAGGTGACCTCGATCTGCGGCACACCGCGTGGTGCGGTCGGCAAACCGACCAGATCGAATTGACCCAGCAATTTGTTATCAGCGGCCATTTCCCGCTCGCCCTGGAAAACCCGGATGGTCACCGCGGATTGGCCATCCTCGGCGGTGGAAAAGGTCTGGCTTTTCTTCGTGGGAATGGTGGTATTGCGCTCGATCAGTTTCGAGAACACCCCGCCCAGGGTTTCAATGCCCAGGGATAGCGGCGTCACATCCAGCAACAGCACGTCCTTGACATCGCCCTGCAGGACGCCGGCTTGAATGGCGGCACCCAGGGCCACGACTTCATCCGGGTTGACGCCCTTGTGGGGCTCGCGGCCAAAGAATGTTTTGACGGATTCAATAACCTTGGGCATGCGGGTCATGCCGCCCACCAGCACCACTTCGTCGATCTCGCCGGCGGACATGGAGGCGTCCTTGAGGGCGGCTTTCAGGGGCGGCAGGGTACGCTGGATCAGGTCATCCACCAGGGCTTCCAATTTGGCCCGGGTCAATTTCATGGTCAGATGTTTCGGTCCGCTTTGATCAGCGGTGATAAAGGGCAGGTTGACTTCCGTCTGTACCGCCGAGGACAGCTCGATCTTGGCTTTCTCGGCCGCCTCTTTCAGACGCTGCAGGGCCAACTTGTCTTCGCGCAGGTCGATGCCATTCTCTTTTTTGAACTCGTCGGCCAAATAATTGACGACAACAAGATCAAAATCCTCGCCACCAAGGAAGGTGTCGCCGTTGGTGGCCTTCACTTCAAATACGCCATCGCCGATTTCGAGGATGGATATATCGAAGGTACCGCCGCCCAGGTCATAAACCGCGATCGTCTGACCGTCGCTCTGTTTATCCAGGCCATAGGCCAGCGCAGCCGCCGTGGGCTCGTTGATAATGCGCAAAACTTCAAGCCCGGCAATCTTGCCCGCGTCCTTGGTGGCCTGGCGTTGAGAATCGTTGAAATAGGCCGGCACGGTGATAACCGCCTGATCGACCGTCTCGCCAAGATAGGTCTCGGCGGTTTCCTTCATCTTTTGCAGTACGAAGGCGCTAATCTGGCTGGGGGCGTATTTTTCGCCCTTTACAGTCACCCAGGCATCGCCGTTATCGGCCTTGGAAATCTCGAATGGTACGTTCTTGCGCATTTCGGTGACCGCCTTGCCATCGAAATTGCGGCCAATCAAGCGCTTGATGGCAAACAGTGTACCATCCGGGTTGGTCACCCCCTGGCGCTTGGCCGGCTGTCCGACCAGCATTTCGCCGTCATCGCCTTCCGTAAAGGCCACCATGGACGGCGTGGTCCGTGTACCTTCCGCATTCTCGACGACCTTGCTGTCACCACCCTCCATCAATGCGACGCAGGAATTGGTGGTTCCAAGATCAATGCCGATTACCTTACCCATGTTAACTATCCTCCGTTGGCAGACCGATGGCGGCCCCTAAGGCACCGCCCGGATCCCCAGTTGTCAATGAATTCTGACGCGATCATGAAATGTTTCGCGTATGCGAAGTATATAGGTCCGACATAAACAGTGCGCAACCATGGAAATGGCCTAAAAAGGCACAATACGTGGCTTATTTCCAACATATGCACCGCAATATTAGGATATTGCGCCCGGCCGCTCTGGCTTACAAGGTTAACGATGATCGTTTCGGCTTCCTATCGCACGGATATTCCCGCCTTTTACAGCGGCTGGTTCGCCATCCGTTTGGCCGCCGGTTACGCCATGGTCGCCAACCCCTACGGCGGCAAACCCTATCGTGTGGCTCTGCGCGGCGACGATGTGGACGGCTATGTTTTCTGGAGCCGCAACATGGCACCGTTCCGGGACAATCTGGCCAGCCTGAGCGCCCTAAGCCTCCCCTTCATGGTGCAATATACGGCGACCGGCTATCCACGCGCTTTGGAGCCATCGGTCGTCAGCGCCGCGCAAGCGACCGCTGACATGGTGGGCCTGGCCCGGCAATATGGACCGCGTGCGGTCGTCTGGCGTTACGATCCCATTCTGTTCACCGATATGACCGATG
>JABIRL010000044.1 GCA_018667855.1 Rhodospirillaceae bacterium | reverse complement strand
ATGGTTGCCCATTATGTTCATGGCCTGGATGACGGGCCAGTCAAGTTTCTGCTCATCCAGGGCGTGGGCGTCTACGATAATTTCCCGGTGGGCGGAAAGGCAAAAGACTGATGGAGAACAACAGTCATTGGGTCGGGACCTGGGCCTCTTCGCCGGCACCGAGCGACAACGGCGTCGGCTTCAGTAACGTTACGCTGCGAATGAACCCGCGCGTCAGTATCGGCGGCGACACCATAAGGGTGCGGCTGTCGAACGCCTGTGGCAGCGGCAATTTGGAAATCGGCAGCGCTTATGTTGGGATACGGGACACGGGATCGGCGATCGTGCCCGGCTCGGCCCGTAAACTCACCTTTGGCGGCGAACCTTCGGCGACGGTGGCCGCGGGCTCTCTGTTGATCAGCGATGCGGTCGAACTCGACGTGGAACCATTGGCCGACCTGGCGGTCAGTTTCTATCTGCCGGGCGCGGTGCCGGCTGATTTCCAGATCAACGGACGCTATGCACGGCAGATCAACTATATCTCTCCGGTGGGAGATTTTACCGATACCGTCGAAATGCCGGTGGGTACGATCACGGATGAATGGTATTTCATCAGCGGCATCGACGTCCTTGCCGCGCCGGAAACCGGCGGTGTCGTCGCCCTTGGTGACTCGCTGACCGACGGCAATATCTCGACCCATGACACGTTTAACCGCTGGCCCGACCAGCTTGCCCGGCGTCTAGCCGCGCGCCAGGGCGGCCGGCCCCTGGGTGTCATGAACCAGGGCCTTGGCGGCAATCGAATCCTGCACGATCTACGGGGCGATAGCGGTTTGCGGCGGTTCGATCGTGACGTACTGGCGCAACCCGGCGTAACCCACGCCATTGTCATGCTGGGCACCAACGATTTGCGCAACCGCATCGCCTTGCCCGAACAGGAAGCCACCGCCGAGCGAATGATCGCCGGCCTGCGGCAAATGGCGCTACGGGCGCGAACCCGCGGGATCAAACTGATCGGCGCGACCCTGACCCCCTTCGGGAATGAGACGTTCCTGCCCGGTGCCTGGAACCCGGTGCGCGAGCGCCACCGGGTCGCGGTCAACGATTGGATGCGGGAAAATGCCGCGTCGGGTGGTGATTTGGACGGCATAGCGGATTTCGACAAGGCTTTACGCGACCCCGAATGCCCGACACAGATGCTGCCGATCTACGATTGCGGCGACGGACTTCACCCCAGCGATCTGGGCTATTGCAAGATGGGCGATGAAATCGATCTGGCGCTGTTTGACTAGGCGCTCGATGGAGCGCGCTCTACCGCAGACGGATGATCATGTATTTGGTAAAGGCCCGGTCCACCGTGGCCTGGGCGGCACCGCGCCAGACCTGGAAGGCGTCTTCATAAGTGGGATAGACGCCGCGAATATCCATTGCCGACAGATCGACGAATTCGGCCCCGCGCGGGTCATGAACTTCACCGCCCATGACCATGAACAAGGGCTGATTTTCCTGATCGAAATCCCGGTCGGGCATATATTGTGCAAGTGCTGACATGGCCGCCTTATAGCAGGGAAATCTTAGCGGTCTATGAAGAATTGGGCTTCCGGGACACTTTGTCGCGGCGCGGCCAGATCAACACGGCGGCGAGGAAGATCGCGCCCGCGATCACGTAGAAGGCCAGATCGTAACCGCCCGTCAGCGCCACCAGGGCGGCAAAGATCGTCGGCCCCACGACCAGACCAAAATAAGTGAAAAAGACGCTGCCGCCCGTCGCGGCGCTGATCTGGTCCTGGGGCGCGACGCGGGCAATCTCCGCCATGAAGACGCCATTCCAACCGGATGCCGTGGCGCCCGTCGCCGCCGAAATCACCACGATCACCCAAAATGGCCAACTGTCGTCGAACTGCGCCATTACGACCACGAAAGTGGCCGAGGCAACGCCCAGCATAGCCAACACCACCGCCGCCCTGACAAACCGCCCGGCCAGCCAACCCCAGGTGATGCGGGCCCCAACGCCAATGAGATGCATGCAGGAATAGGCAAACCCGGCGGCCACCAGATCCAGGCCAACATGATCCACAAGATAAATAACCAGAAACGCAAACGTACAAGCCTGCACGCCGGCGAAGACAAAACTGGCCACGGTCAGACGCCGCAATCCCCCGTGCCCGGCCAGCAGGCGCAGTTGGGCCCACACGCCGCTGACCGAGATGGCGCGGCCGGGCTGGCGGTCGTCATCCGCCTTGGCCCGCAACGGCTGCACCAGGACAATGGTCACAAGACCCAGGGCGGCCGAAACCATCAAGGCCTCGCGCCAGCCGGCGCTGACCACGACCAGGGGGATCAACAACCCGGCCACGAACCCGCCCAACGGCGCGCCGCTTTGCTTGATGGAAAAGACTAGGGGCCGGTCCCTGGGTTTGGTGACACGAGCCAGAATATGGGCCGCGCCGGGGGTATTGGGGCCGTATCCGGCACCAAGCAGAATGCCGCAGGCCATGATGATCGGCAAAGAGGCCGCCGTTGACAGTAAAAGCGCCACGGCCGAGGCGAGGATGCCGACCTGCATTACCCTCAGGGCGCCAAATCGGGACGCCAACGCGCCCATGACCAGAGAAACCGGCATGGCGCCCAGAAAGACCAAGGCCGTATAAAGACCCACATGAGAGGGCTGGAAACCGACATCCGCCAGTAGCGCCGGCGCCAACACGGGCACCGTCAGGAACATCACCGAGGTAACGGTCTGCATCCAGGTGGTGGCGGTAAGGGGCCAAATTACATCACGCATGGCGCCGGTGACCTTATATGGGGAAGAGGCTGGGCCGGTCGAGGCGAACGGGTATAATAGCCCCGAATGAGTGGAGGAACAGGCATTATGAGCGCCGATAATTTTCAATTAAAACCCAATCAACTTGGCAACTTTGGCGATGGTCTGTCCCGGCCTGAATGCGTGGTTTGCCTGGCGGACGGCACGGTCGTCACTTCCCATTCCGGGGGCGGGGTCAGCGTGATCAATCCGGATGGCCGCCATCGGGACATTTTGGGCCAGCGTGATGGTATGGCTCCCGTGGCCACCAACGGCTTTGCCCTGACCAGGGAGGGCGACTTTCTGTTGGCGGACCTGCATGGTGACGGCGGCGGCGCCTGGCGCCTGACGCAAAGCGGCGAATTGAGCCCTTTGTTGGTGGAAATTGACGGCACGGCCCTGCCGCCGACGAATTTCGTTGGTGTCGAT
>JABIRL010000034.1 GCA_018667855.1 Rhodospirillaceae bacterium | reverse complement strand
GGCAAAGACGACGACGACGATGATGACGATGAGATCGCGACTGGCAAAGACGACGACGACGATGATGACGATGAGATCGCGACCGGCAAAGACGATGACGACGATGATGACGACGAAATCGCCACCGGCAAGGACGATGACGACGATGACGATGAGATAGCCACCGGTAAAGATGATGACGACAACGACGATACCAAGTCAGAGCGGATTACAGTGGCCAAGCTGGTTACGATCGAAACGGCCAGTGGCGAGGACTGGAACGCGACCGGCGGCTGGTACCTTGACGAGTTCACCTTGCGCTACCGACCTACGGGCCATGGTGACGGTTTCATTTTTGCCTGGCTAAATCTTACCGGTGAATTGGTTGCCAAGTTGCCGGCGAGTGGCTTGATTTTCGAAGGTCTGATCAGTCCCAAAGCGCCGGGTCTATGCGGCAAATGCCATTCCGTGGATCAAGCACAGGCTGGAGGCTTCAAGGTCAATTGGCTCGATTACCGGCCCAAACAGGGTCAGAAGAAGTCAGTTCGCTTTTCACATACGGCGCATTTCAGTCTATTGGGCGAAGAAGGCTGTTTGACCTGCCACATGCGGGATGGAGAGGCGGATTTCGCCGGGGGATACAAGGACCGCAATCCGAAAACATTCAGTTCGAATTTCAAGCCATTGGCCCGCAAGATCTGCGCTGAATGCCACACCTCGGCCAAGGCAGGTGATAACTGCCTGACGTGTCACAACTATCATTTGGGCGTGTTCCAACCGGTCGTCGCACATACCAAGGGTATGTTCACGGAGATTAAGGCCAAGCCTTAGATTAAGAGCTAAGCGCTAAATAAAAGCCAAGTGATCTGGCGCCAGGGACAGATAATCGTCCAACAGACGATTCTTGGCGTCGGCCACACAGTGATGCTGGCAGGATCTATTGGGGTCGATGGCCGCCAATCGGTCTCTATTCTCGTCCGAGAACCAGAATTCACGAAATCCGCGGTTGGAAATATCGCCCAGGGTACCGCTTTCCGTATAGGCCTTGTCCTGACAGGTATAGACTTTGCAATCGGCGCCGATCACGGTCAGCATCTGGGCAAAGGCGCAGTTCTGATAGGGTTTGGAGAAATCGATTTCCATGCCGTGATAATGGTCAACCACATGAAAATCGCTGTCGTCCAAATCCTTTGCCTTTTGGATTTGCGCCTTCACAACATCCTTGAAATCGTCGTGATAGGCGTTGTTTTCGGCCCCGCTGTTGGCAATGATGCAAGGTGACACCTTGGCATGGGCCACGCCTGTTTCTTTCAGACGTTTCGTCAGCTCGTAAATATGCGGCGCGTTCCGGTGATCCACGATGATCGAGGCGCCCAGTACACATTCCGATCGTCGGGCGGAAAATTCGGTCAGATTGGTCATGACCGCCTCGAATACGCCTTCATCCACGGAGCGGTATTCGCCATATGACGGCCCGTCCCAGCCATCGATGGAAACCCGGATCCAGGTGCCGTGCGCGGCCAGGGCGTCGGCGACCTTACCTTTCAGGCGGGAGCCATTGGTTAGGGACGCCATTTTGATACCACCGGCCGCCAGGCGCTCCACCGTCTCCACGAAATAGGGGTAGAGCAGCGGTTCCCCACCGCCCGAAAACGTAACCGCCCGCACGTTCATGGCAATCAGGTCATCAACGATTTCCAGCATTTTTTCCCGCGGTATGCGGTCACGCACAACCATGTCCTCGCCCAACGAGACATCGTCCGTGCGATAGGCGCAGAAATAGCAATTATGGTTGCAAACATTGGTCGGCTTGATGCGGACATGCACGGGAGCAGGCAGATCACCTGCCTGCATGGCGTCCAGTGAATGGTGATAGTGCATCGCTTTCAGCGAGGAATAGATGGCGTTTTGCATGATGGACTCGCAACAATTTTGCCATCTACATTAGCTGGATGTGGTTTCCAAGCGGTTAATGCCGGGCGGCTATTTTGGCTGCCCGCGCCAGGGTATTTTCAGCCCGCTGGATGATCGGTTCGTCGATCATCTTGCCTTCGAATTCGATGGAGCCACGGCCTTCCGCCTTGGCCGCGTCATAGGCGGCGATGACGCCGCGCGCCCTGCTTACCGCCTCCTCCGACGGTGTAAATGCCTGGTTCAGAATATCTACCTGCAAGGGGTGGATGCATGCGGCACCCAGAAAGCCCAGGCGGGCCGCCTGTTCCGCTCTGGTTTGAAACAGCTCCGTGTCGCGGTATTCCGCGATGGTGCCAACAAACCCAAGGGGTAGGACCCCCGCCGCGCGGGCCGCCAACATGATATGCAGGGTAGGTTGAAACAGCCCTTCCTCTTCCGGCAGCATGCCGGCGGACAGGGCGAAATCTTCCGATCCGAGGTTCATCGCCACCACCCGGGTATGGGCCTGGGCGATCTCCACGGCCTGAAAATAAGCTTCCGTGGTTTCGATCATGGCCACCAGCCGGGTATGGCCGATGGTCAGGCCGCGTTCCGCTTCCAACTCATCCAGCATTTCGGCGATGGCCCGGATATGCCCCGCATCAGCCGCTTTCGGCACCATGAAGGCGCAGACATTGGCATCGACCGAGGCTTCGATATCCCGCACCATCAATCGCCAGGGCCGGTTGATGCGCACCAGAACATCCGCGCCGCCCCTGGCGATGGAGGCGGCAGCCTCTCGCACCATATTCCTTGCATTGGTCTTTTCCGCCACGGGAATGCTGTCTTCCAGATCCAGAATATAGGCATCGGCCCCCCGGCTCGGTGCGCTATCGACGAATTTCTGCACGTTGGTGGGGACAAACAGCATGCTGCGCCACAAGGGTTGGGTGTCGCTCTGCTCGAAGGGCATTAAATTACGTCCTCTTGTTCCAATTTGGCGATGTCCGCCGGGCTTAAGCCCAGGGCGCCGAATATTTCGTGATTATGTTGGCCCAGGTCCGGCGCCGGCTGGCGGATCTGGCCGGGCGTGGCCGATAGATGGGCCGCCACGTTGTGCATGGGCAACTCGCCCATCTCGTCATCGGGGAAGCGCAGCATGATCTCGCGCTCCCGCACCATCTCGTCGTCCAGCATGCCGGCTGTGTCATGCACCGGGCCGACGGTGACGCCGGCGGACTGAAAAATTTCCAATAACTCCGCCTGATCGTGCTGTGCCATGAAGTCACCCACGATGGGGTCCAGAATATCGTTGTTGTGGACCCGATCCGCATTGGTTTTGAAGCGCGGGTCATCGATCAGGTCTTCCCGGCCCATGGTCCTGAACAACCGCTCGGCCATGGATTGCATGGAGGCCGATAGCGCTACATAACGCCCGTCCTTGCAGCAGTAAGTATTGCGCGGTGCCGTGGTGGCGGAGCGGCTACCCGAACGCGCGCCGACTTCGCCGGTCAATTGATAGGCGGCGGCCTGGGGGCCAAGGATGGAGAGCAAGGGGTCGAACAGCGGCAGATCGAGAACCTGGCCCTTGCCGCCGCGCACCTCGACCTCGCGCAAGGCAACCAGGGTCGCCATGCCGCCATACATGCCCGCAACCATGTCGGCCAATGCCAGAGGCGGCATCACGGGCGGGCGGTCCGGG
>JABIRL010000096.1 GCA_018667855.1 Rhodospirillaceae bacterium | reverse complement strand
GGGTCATAAAATTTTCCGCCGGGGCATTGGCGACAACGGTGCGGATCAACACGGCGTGCAACAAGTTATCGTTCAAGTCCCCGTCGTGGTCGCCGCCCTGGATGTCTTCATCGGTGGCCAGGGCCAACCGTTCCAGAAGGCCCCGTTGTTCCAACAGCAGCAGTGCCGGCCGTAATAACCTTTGCAACTCGATGCCTGAATTCTGGAACAGGGCTTCGACCCGGGCCGCCGCGTTGTCGTCGAAAGCTTCCGCCGGCGCTTGCACGGCGGCAAGACTGAAATAGCGCTGCAATTCGGTGTTGTTGGCTTGCACCGCAAGCGGCGCCGTCAGGGCTGCCAAGGCGCCGCCCCCGTCGCCCGCGCCCAACAAGGCCAGGCCAAGATTAACCTGGGCCGGCAGGAATGCCGCATCCGCGGCCATGGCATCGCGGAAACACTGGATGGCGTCCGCGCCCCGGCCCAGGGCGAGGCAGGTCGCACCTTCGTTATTGATGGCGATGGCAAAGTCCGCCTTGAGTACGCGAGCCTGGCGGTAACTCGCCAGGGCCTCGTCATGACGCCCCAGGGCGCGCAGGGCCTCGCCCAGATTGTTGTGAAACTGTGGGTCGCCGCCATCGATTTCGATGGCCCCGCTGATCATGGTGATGGCCTGTCGCGGATCGCCGGTCTGCAGCGCAGCGACGCCCAAAAGGTGGCGGGCCTGGGCATTGTCGGGCTCCGCCTGAAGGATCGCTTCATAGGCGGCTTTGGCCCGGGCAATGTCACCTTGCCGGTGCCACTCACGAGCTTGATTTAGGTTTGTTTCGGAATCTGTCATCTTGGAACTCGGTTATTTTGCCAGGGAAAATAGCCCAGCCCGCCATCGTGCGCCATAGCCGTCATCGATAGCGTTCGTCCTTAGCGTTCATTGATCCCGGCCAACGCCTTTGAAACGGGATCGTACGGAAAAGGCGGCGGCCAGATCCAGGAACGGCCGGGGCGGGATCCAGGCGGCGGGTGCCGAGGCCAGGCAGTCGTCGATCAAAGCCGTGTGTCCACCGCTGGCATATTCGGCCAGGGCGGTGCCGAAGGCCGTGCCCCTGCTGACGCCGGAGCCGTTGTAGCCGCCGGCAAAATAGATGTTGTTTCCAAGCGGACCGAAAAAGTTCGTGCCGTTGCGGCTTATCCCCTCCACGCCGGACCAGGCGTATTCAAATGGTACGTCTTTCAGGTCGGGAAACCGCGCCTCGAACGCGGCTCTGTGGACCGTCTGCCGTTGCAATAATTTTCCCTGCGAGAGCAATTCCCCACCGTGATATTCCGCCATATTGCGCAAACACAAGCGTCCATCGGCGGCCAGGCGGACGGTGGCGCCGCCGCCATGCAACGACAGCACGCCCCATTGCCGCTGCTCACCAAGACCAGCTAGTTCCTCTTCCGTCAAGACCCGCGTGAAACTGCCCGACAAAGTGCTGGCGGTCAGGCGGCGGCGCAACAGGCCGAGTTTCCCGGCTTCATAGTTGGTTGCCAGAATAACCTTATCACACTCGACCGTGCCCTTCGCCAATCGGAGTATCAGCCGATTGCCCCCTTCCATGCCCAGGACGGGCGATTGTTCATACAGTTTGACGTTGGCCGGCAGGGTATCGGCCAGTCCGCGCACCAGGGCCGCCGGCTGCAGCAAGGCGCCTTGGTGGACATGGACACCATGCTGATAGTAGGCGGTGCCCAGACGGCCCTGCAAGGCTGTCCGATCCAGCGGTGTATGGGCAATCTCCATCGCCTCGAGATATTGCCTGAAATGGGTCAGTTCCCGGATCGCCATTTTGTCGGCCGCTGTGTGATGAAAGCCGCCTTCGTGCCATTGGCAGGAAATGGCGAACTCGGCCACCTGGGCCCGCAACAGATCCAGGCCCGCACGGTTGATACGGTTGACGCGGCGATATTCCGGCATTTGCCCGGCCGCGAAACCACCATTGAAATGACTGACGGCGACCGCGAAGCCCGAATTGCGCCCGGAGGCGCCTTGTCCGACCAATCGCGCCTCCAGCAGCAGAATGTCCTGATCGGGATGCAGTGCGGCCAGACGGCGGGCGCAGGCCAGACCGGTCATGCCGCCGCCGACCACGGCCCAGGCCGCGCCATGGCGCCCGTGCAACGACGGCGCTGCCTCGCGGGCCGGTAACAGCTCGGCCCAGCCGTGGGGATCCGTGGGAAATTTTTGGCTGCCTGTTTTCATGACGTATCAATTTCGGTCATCGTGGTGGTATGGGTATGATATATTTACGCAGCAAGACGATCCTCATCAAATAATCTCACTCCGTGGCGGCTCCGGCTTGGAATATTTTTCGTTATGACAGTTGAACGCCGGGTTCTGCTCGCCATGTGCGGGTTGATCACCATTAACCAGCTTGGTTTCGGCAGCGTGATCCCCGTGCTGCCGCTTTATGCGCAATCCTTCGGTGTTCCCGCCTCTGCCATCGGCATGGCGGTGGCGATTTATGGCCTGGCGCGGTTCTTCGTCGCCATGCCCTCGGGTCATCTGTCCGACCGTCTGGGCCGGCGCCCGACGCTGGCCATTGGGGGCGTGATTTCCGCCGCCGGCAGTTTCTGGTGCGCGGCCGCGACCGGGTATCCGGAATTCATTGTCGCGCGGTTTATCTCGGGCGCCGGCGCGGGGATCATCCTGACCACGGGACAGGTGGTGTTGGCGGACATCTCGACGCCGGAACGCCGCGGCCGGATCATTTCCATTTATCAAGGCTGTTTTCTATTCGCGGTCGGCATCGGTCCCTTGCCGGGCGGATTATTGGCGACCCATTTCGGTCTGGCCACGCCCTTCCAGGCCTATGGCACGGCATCCCTGCTGGCGGCGCTGGTGGCCTGGTCCATGGTGAAGGAAACCAAAGACCTCGGTCTGTCATCGAGCGGCCATGGCGGCGGGCAGGCGTTTTCCTATATGCGGCAAGTGCGCCTGTTGATGGGGCAGGTCGGGTTTGTGCTGGTCAGCATCGTCTCGCTGACCAATGCGATCACCCGCACGGGCGGCCTGTTCACCATTATCCCGGTCTTTGTTTCCATGCGGCTGGGATTGTCCGTCGCCGAGATTGGCTTCGGCATGGCCCTGGGCACCGTGGCTGGAGTGTTCGCGGCCTATCCTGCGGGCGTTTTGGTGGACCGGTTCGGGCGCAAGTCGGTAATCGTGCCCGCGACGCTGATCACCGGTGCGTCGATGTTGTTGTTCATGGTGGCGCCCGATTTCCTGTGGTTCGTGATCAGTTGCACGATCTGGGGTATTTCCGCCTCCGTCGGCGGCAGCGCGCCGGCGGCTTATGCCGCGGACAGCGCCCCGCCAGGCATGAATGCCGCCGCCATGAGCACGTTCCGGATGGTTGGGGATCTGGGTTATGTGATCGGCCCCATCGCCCTGGGCCTGGTCGTTGATCTGCGGGGACCGCAGGACGCTCTGTTGCTGACGGCCGCGATCAGCGTCGTCATTGGCTTTTTGTTTCTGAAGTATGCGCCTGAAACCCATCGCGGTGGGAAATGACGGAAGCGCCGAAACCGAACCGCGTCATGCGCTAGCGTCGACCGGCAAGGTGATGGTGAACGCTGTACCCTTGCCCACCGTGCTTTGAACATCAACCCGCCCGCCGTGGGCGGCGACAACATCCATGACAATAGATAGCCCCAGACCCGCGCCGCGCTCCCCCGCGGTGGGTTGTACGCTGAGTTTTTCAAATTTCGCGAACAGGTTGTCCAATTCGGATTCCGGTATGCCCGGGCCTTGGTCGGCGACCGTAATCTCGAAATTTATGTCAACCAATCGGCTGGAAATAAGCACGGTTGTTTCGGGCTGAGAAAATTTTACCGCGTTCGACAAAAGGTTATCGATAACCTGACCCAACCGATCCGCATCGAAAATACTGTCGGGAACCACCCCCAACGAGGTATTCACCGCCAAGCCTTTCTTGAGGGCAACAGGCTTGATAATTTCGGCCCGTTCCGCCGCCAGGGCGGATAGGTTGCCTTGCTTCAACGTCAGCTCAAGATTCCCGCTTTCAATAACCGCCACATCGAGCAGATTATTGACCAGGGTCAGCATCTGATTACTGACCCGATAGATCGAGTGCAGGAATTCTTCCTTGGTTTTCTCGGTCAACTCCATCTCAACCAGCATTTGGGCCATGTTGCGGATTGCGCTAAGCGGGTTTCGGAGGTCATGGGCGGCAATAGCCAGATGCTCGTTTTTTAGCTCGTTAAGTTCCTTCAGGCGTTCCTCCACCTCCGCCGCCCGTTCTATATGAAAGTCCCCCGCTTCCATGCGGACAAGCAACATACCGAACGATTCCGCCAGATTAGCGACCTCGGGGCTGATACCGGCCTGGCCGGGCAGTTCATACAATTTGTCCGTGGCGCTGAAATCACCCTTCGCGATCGTATGGATAATTTGCGCCAAGGTGGCAACGTCCTCATTCGGGAACAGGGCGCTTTGCTCATGCTTGTCTTTGCTCATGGTCTCCGATCTGGCCCCCTGGAAGATGTGGCCTGTATCAGTACCTGGCTGAGGTGCTGGACGGCGAGTATAGTGACGGAAGCCTTAATATTTCGGCCATACTGTAATATGGACGAGCGGCAACTTTGATCCCAAAATTTGCCGTGTTTACGAGGTGCGGAGCTATCTTGCCATGAACCCCGGTCGAAAGCAGAGCGTTTTAGTTGTCGATGACGCGGAGATCACAAGATTGATGTTGCGGATACTGCTGCAATCGCTCGGCGTGGAAATAATCTACGAAGCAGAGAATGGCGCGCGGGCGGTTGAGATATTCAGACAGGAGAAGCCGGACCTGACACTGCTGGACGTCAATATGCCTGTGATGGGGGGGCATGACGCCTTGGAAATCATGTTAGGAGAGAATCCCGACACGCATGTGGTCATGCTAACGGCGGAAGGGCGCGGCGATGTCGTGGAGGCCTGTCTTGCCGCCGGTGCCAAAGGTTACATCCGAAAGGATCTGCCGCCGGATGAGTTGAAGACTCACTTCAATGCGTTGTTGAAGGGTGAACCGTAACGGGACATTTTTATACAATTGGGTTCACAAAATATGTTTGTTCGAGGTAAAGTTGCATATGGCGCGGATTCTTGTAATTGAAGATGACAGTACCCACCGACGAATAATTCGGGAAATTCTGAACGCCTACAGCCATGATGTGACGGATGCCGAAGACGGAGATATGGGCATTCGTCTACAGCAGGACCATGGCTTTGACCTTATCGTCACGGATATTTTGATGCCGGGCAAGGAAGGTATCGAAACCGTGCGCGAATTGGTCCGCCTTTACCCCGACGTCAGAATATTGGCGATTTCCGCCTACAAGGAGGGCTACCTTGAAGCGGCCCGCAAATTTGGCGCCATGGAAACCCTGGCAAAACCGTTTGAGCCGGAAGAGTTAGCCGGCTGCGTTGACGACTGCCTGCAACGGAAACCCGGGTCAGCGTAGACAAGACCGTTATAGGCGGTGCGGCTTGTATTTGGAGCCGCAGCAAATAGCCGATAGCGCGGCGCGCCAAAATCTCCCACAATGTATTTTTTGACCGCTCCGACCGCGGTTTCGAAATGGGAGCGGTTAAACGATGGATCCGCATACGACTGAGCCCGAAGGCTATGATGTCTCCGCCGTCGAAGGGTGGATCGCCGACAATGTGCGGGGCTTGACGCCACCATTGACATGGACCCGCCTGCAGGGCGGTCATTCAAACCTTACCTACCGCATCGATGACAGCGCGGGGCGCGCCGCCGTGATCCGCCGGCCGCCCCAGGGCGAATTGCTGCCGAAAGCCCATGACATGGGCCGGGAATGGGCTTTGATCTCGGCGCTGGGCCCAACCTCGGTACCGGTCGCGCCGGCCATGGGATTTTGCGAGAGCCCGGATGTTACCGGCGCCTGGTTTTACGTCATGGGTCTGATAGACGGCCGCCCGCTGTATAATTCGGATGAAACGGAGGCCATGGTTCCCATGGACAAGCGCCAGACACTGGCCTGGTCCTTCGTCGATGTGCTGGCCGACCTCCACACTCTGGATCCCGATGAAATCGGCCTCGGTGATCTGGGCAAGAAAGAGGATTATGTGGGCCGCCAACTGCGCACCTGGTTCCGGTCCTGGACCTCGTCGGTGGATGACGCGGAATATGATGATCCCAGGGCCCATGAGATGCGGGATTACCTGGCCGGGAACATCCCCGATCAGGGACCGGCCAAGGTCGTTCACGGTGACTACGGCCTGCATAATTGTCTGATCGGCGGCGAGGGTACGGTGGTCGCCGTGGTCGATTGGGAAATTTCCACTCTTGGGGACCCGCTGGCCGATCTGGCCTATGCCCTGAACCAATGGGCCGAGCCAAACGAGGGCCGCGAGGGAGCCGCCACGGCGCTGCCCGGTTTCCCGAAAAGAGCGGATCTGGCGGCCCGCTATGGCGAGAAATCCGGGCGCGATCTGTCCATGCTGGACTATTACATCGGCTTCAATTGGTGGAAAACCGCCTGCATCGTCCATGGCGTCTATGCCCGCTACTGCGCGGGGAAGAAAAGCGCCGAGGGCGTCGACCTCGACGACCTGCGCACGCGCGTGGGGCAGGCCCTGGATCGCGCCGAAAAGGCCCTGTCAACTTTGCGGTAGCATCAAAGGCCTAGGACGGCCTTGGCGACAATGTTGCGTTGAATTTCCGATGATCCACCGGCGATGGTGCGCATGCGGTTGCTCAAATACATGGGCACCAGGGTGATCGCCAATTCCGGGCCGACAGGTGGCCGGTTGGTACCTAATTCCAGGGCTTCGGGTTGCAAAGGATTGGCATAATAGGCGGCCGCTTCAACGCCTAGGATATCCGCCTGCTGCTGAACTTCGGACCCGCGGGCTTTTTGTATTGATGACGCCGCGCCAGGCGGATTCCCGGCGCTGAGATTGCTCAACACCCGCTGTTCGGAAATTTCCAACGCCGTGGCATCAACATTCAGCTTTGCCAGCTTTTGCATGAAGGCCGGTTCCCGGGCCAGCGTGGCGCCGTCGTTGCGGGTCTGGCGGGCCAGCTCCTCCACACGACCCAGGACGCGCCTTATCTCCACCGAACTCATGGAAAACCGTTCGAATTCCAACAGATATTTGGCGACCGACCAGCCGTCATTCTCCTCTCCAACGCGGTTTTTCTTCGGCACCCGGACATCATCGAAAAAGACCTGGTTCAGCTCGTGGACGCCTTCCAGATTGATAATCGGCTTGACTGTGATGCCCGGCGCCGTCATGTCGATCAGCAGGAAGGATATGCCTTCCTGGCGCTTTCCCTCGGTCGAGGTGCGGACAAGCGCGAACATCATGTCCGCATGCTGGGCATAACTGGTCCAGATCTTGGTGCCGTTGACGATGTAGTCGTCGCCATCGCTGACGGCCGCCATACTTAACGCAGCCAGGTCGGAGCCGGAGCCCGGCTCGGAATACGGGGCAGATATTGGGCCTTCTGCTCGTCCGTACCGTAGCCGATCAACATCGGCCCGCACATCTTTAAACTCATGGGGATCAACGATGGCGCCCCGGCCCGAACGCATTCCTGGGCGAAGATATAGCGCTGTACCAGGGACCAATCGGTACCGCCGTATTCTTGAGGCCAATCGGGCGCGGCCCAGCCCTTGGCATGCAGGATGCGTTGCCAGGTCATGGCGGTCTCCAGATCCTGCCATAAGCTTGTGCGTTTGCGGGCGCCGTCGCGCAGGGCGTCCGTCAGGGATTCGTCCAGGAATTCACGTATCATGACGCGGAACTCTTCGTCCGCCGCGGAAAGTTTCATATCCATGGTTCAAGCCTCAACTCTCAACCCTCATCCAGTGGTGGCCGGCGCGCGGTTTGGTGCCGCAGCGAGCAATGGTTTGATGACCTTGCCTTTCAGATCAATGCCGATCCCGCATTTGCAACCCCTGCAATCGGTACAGGCATCGAGCCCAAGGTCGAAGGCATTGTCCAGCGCCGAATTCTTTTCGAAGTCCGTGGTGACCGGATCCAGGCGAAGGAGCTGCAGCTTCAGCAAGGAAAATGGATTGCCCCAGCGATAGCCCGCGCCCGGGTCGGTCCGCTCCGTTAAATTACGTTCGTGCAAGGGACAGTTCGTAAGACAGGCATAGCAATCGATGCAGGCTGTCAGGGCGTGATAATCGTCAGGTGCGGCCACGTCCAAATCATTGCCATGCACGCCGTTGGGCAGGCGTCCACGCATTTGCCGGGCAATGCCGTCTCGCTGGACGACCAGATCGGCCAGCACGGGAAGCGTGGACATGGCACTGATGCGGTCACCTTCGCGGGCCCGGGCGCGGCAGGCGATGCGCGGTCGGCCGTTGATATCGATGGTGCAAACGCCGCAATTTCGGGCCCTGCAGCCATAGCGGAAGGCCAGATCCGGCAGGCTTGTCGATTGCGCCTGTAACAGAACATCCAGAACCATGGGTTTTTCATCCGCATGGCGCGGTTGATAGTCAAATTTGACCACAGTCTCCTCGCCATCGCGGCAGGTGACGATATCCACCTTCATGATTTTGCCGCCTCCGCCACGGCGCCTTCCGCGCTACCCGGAGAGATCTTCCGCACCTTGCCGCCCGGGCTGGCCAGATAGCGGTTCAAAATGACCTTGTCGCGAAGACTTTCCGGCAGCATGCGGATGATCTTGATCTGTGTTTTGCGCCAGCGGTCCTGGATCAAATAGACCAGCTTGTGGTCATAATGCCCAATGTCGGGAAGTAAGCGATGCCGCACTCCAGCCTTCACAGAGTAACGAAAGTTGAACTCTGAAATGATGGCGTCTGCCAATGGCACCGACATGTTGTACGCGCCCAGCATGCGAATGAGCTTCTGGTGATAGGACTCTGTTTTGTTTGAGCCTCTCATCGACTTATATAGGGTGAGACCATCACTGTCCACACCAGTCTCCAG
>JABIRL010000065.1 GCA_018667855.1 Rhodospirillaceae bacterium | reverse complement strand
GCCTTGGCTGGATGAATGCGTTGGCTTCTGCAATTTGCGCCACTCAACATACTCAAAGAAATGTTCCTCTTTGAAACTTGAAACTTGCTTTTTGCCAATGTATTGATTGATCCAGCTTTTGACATGATCCTTATTAACGTTTGCGCTCTTTTGTGTTATCTCATTCACTGCGGCGCGGCGATCCTGTATCTCGCAATACTCTTTGGTCACCTCTTTGAATGTTTTGCTGTAAATAGGAATTTTGTTTTCAACTTTGTTTTCAATGTCCAAATAAAACCTATAGGCGGTCTTGCGAGCTTCCTTCAAATCACTCGTTTTTAGACATTTAGTTTTGTAGCGGTTTTGGCCTGGCACCTTCACACGGCAGTGCCAATAATCTGTGCTAACGTCTCCTCTTTTGTGGATAATGAATGCACCATCTTCAAACTCCTGTTTGTCAATTATCACATTCATGATGGTATTTCTCACGTTTATTTCGCGTTTAAATTGCGGTATTCAGACAGTAACGTTTAGTATACGTTTATGTCAATAAGACTGAAATTTAATATTAAAATCAACATGTTAACAAATTCAAAACAAGCCGTGCGCCTGAACGAAATCGCGGCACAGCACAAGGATCGGATGGATTTCTATTGCATCTATATCCAGGAAGCCCATCCCGAAGACGGCTGGCAGGTACAGCATAACCTGGATGACGATATCGTCCTGAACGCGCCCACCACGATCGAGGAACGGGCCGAAATCGCCGAGGTTTGCGTCCTGCGCCTGAATATGGAAATGCCCATGCTGCTGGACGATATGACGGATCAGGCCGATGGGCTGTACAACGCTTTGCCCGAACGTCTGTACCTGATCGACGAGGCGGGTATCGTACGTTTCAAGACCGTGGCCGGGTCCATGGGTTTCAAGCCCGAGAATTGGGCCAACGCGATCACTGAATTGTTGGGGGTGCCGGCATGATTAGGGCAGAGGACATCACGGGATCATGGCTGTTGGTGGAGCGCGGCGCATCGGAAAGCCAGCGCGCCGCCCTGCGGGAACGTTACGGTGATCATAAATCGGAGGGCGCGGTGATCCTCTCGCCCGACGGCTGGATGTGCGCCGCCCTGGGCCATTCCGGACGGCCGCCCTTGCCGGGCAATCCCGAATGGCACACCGATGCGCCCGATGCGGCGCGTCTGGCGGCCTTTGACACCTTTGTTTCCTATGCCGGCCGTTGGCGGATCGAAGACGGGCGCCTGGTGACAAAAGTCGCGTTTGCCCTGAACCCAAGCTGGGTCGGCGGCGAACAGGTGCGCGGCGTGGAAATGCTGGATGGCGGTAAAATGCGCCTGATCGTCACCCGCGTTTGGCCCAATGGCGAGGAAATCAGTGTCTGGGTCGATTGGCGCCGCGCTGATTAGGCTGATTAATATGACTGATTAAGATCAACGACATCCCTTTCCGCCGTTTGCTATACAGGCGGCTGCAACAGTCCATCGAGGATTCGCCATGAGTAAACCGCGCCATCAACAAGCCATATCCGAGCCGACGGATTTTGGCGAGGGGCAGTATCCCCACGCCCTGGTCAACGTCACCAATGTCTGCAATCTGGATTGCCGCCATTGTTTCGTCTTCCGGGCCGACAACCCGCAGTCGCCCCGGGACAAGATGAATGATGCCACTATGCTGCATCAGCTGGAAATTCTGCGCGACAAACACGGTATCCGCTCCATGCTGTTCATGGGTGGGGAGCCGATGATCCGCAAGGATATGGTGCTCGAAGCCACGAAACTGTTTCCCGAATCCGCCATCGTCACTAACGGCACCTACGGCATTCCCTCCGTGCCTGGCCATCTGGTCACGGTATCCCTGGATGGCCCCATGGCATTGAACGATCCCATCAGGGGCGACGGCGTCTTTGAAAAGGTGAAAAAAGCAGTTTACGACCGAGACCCCACGGACGGCACCACGGTGATGCTGCAAATGGCCGTGACCCGGGAAAACGCGCCGGGGCTGGAGGAATTCCTGGCCGAGGTCTCGGAATGGCCCATTAACGGCGTCGCCTTCAGCTTTTATGTGCCGGTCCAGAACGATGAAACCGGTCTGGACTGGAAGGACCTGAAGGAACGGGACAAGGTGCTGGACCGCGTTATTGCCCTGAAGAAGAAATATCCCCACGTGGTCAAATCCCACATCCCCACCCTGGAAATGATGAAGTCGGACGTGGCCATCAACTTCACCGGCGAACACGGCGAAAAATGCATCCTCCGCCGCGATACCCTGCCGCTTTATATGGGCGACGGTGGGCAGTTCGAGAAACCATTCTGCTGCTACGGCAACGACGTGGACTGCCGAGGCTGCGGCGCCTATGCGGTCTTCAACCGGGCTTATCTGGCATCGGAAGGCCGGGGCCAGGCCTCCCGCTACGGCCGCGACGGCGCGGCGAACGTTGCGGCCATCGTCGAAGGTGCGTCGGAATAGGGCTCAACCGGCGGCTGAAATCCGGGCGTATTCCTCGGGATAGGCGGCATAGGAGTCTTTCAGGACCGCGTGGTTCAAGAGCATGACCGCCAAAACGTCTTTATTGTCCGGGTCGATGATCCGGCTTTGAACCCAGTAAGATTCCGTGCGCCGGCTTTCCGACAGGGCGACGATCTTGCGTTCGATCAGATAATCCCGGCCCACCATCAATGGTCCGTTGAGCATGCGAATCTCCAAATCCGCGAACAGGCCGACGGCCGGGCCCTTGCCACGCATGCCGGCCTGGTGGGACGTGTACTGTGCTAGCACGCTGACCATTTCCAACGGGATGATGGCGCCGCCCCACGGCGATGGCCCGCTGTACCAGGGTGATGTTTCGGTAATGACCTTGAGTTTGTCCGCCAGCGAAAAAGGATAAAGATCGCCCATGTGTTGATCCATATCCATGCGTACCGGTTCCGGCGCCGCGCCTGTTTGCCCGACTGCTAGATGTTCCAGGATCACCAGGGTATGTACCGGGCGCAGATTAGCCAGGCGTCGCTCCAACTCGGTTTCGCCATGGTCGGGGCCCAGGGATGCGGTGCCCCGCAGGACTTCCCGGCCGTCCGCCAAGTCGGCGCCAATATGAGTCCGGGTAGCATCCGGCGTGGAGACTTCGGCAAAGGCGCGGACCTCCTCCCCCTCAACCACCATATTGCGGAAATGAACTGACAGGCAGCCCCGTTCAAACCAGGCATTGCCCCACAACCGGTGCGCCAAGGGCTCGAACTGGCTGAAGTGGGTCGGGCCCTCGATCGGCGCGGCCTTGAAGCCTAGGTCCCGTGCCATGGCGTCGTCATGCAGGGAGTCATGACCATCATAGGTCTGATTGGCCAGCATCTGTTTGGGTGCCCGCAAGGGGCCGCTAACTACCAGCGGTGCGTCGAAGGCCTCAGCCACGGCCCACGAACGGCATTTGTGTCGCCATCACCGTCAGGGTCTGCACGTTGGCGTCCAGGGGCAGGCTGGCCATGTAAACGATGGCCTGGGAGACGTTGTCCACATGCATCAAAGGCTCCGGCTTCACGGAGCCGTCCGCTTGCGGGACACCGTCGGCCATGCGGGCAGCCATGGGTGTCAGGGCATTGCCAATATCGATCTGGCCGCAGGCGATGTTGTATTTGCGGCCATCAAGCGAGGTGGATTTGGTCAGGCCGGTCACCGCGTGCTTGGTGGATGTATAGGGCGCGGAATTCGGCCTTGGCGCGTGGGCCGAGATGGAGCCGTTGTTGATGATGCGCCCGCCCATGGGGTCCTGGGCCTTCATCACTTTGAAGGCTTCCTGCGTGCACAGAAAGACGCCGGTCAGATTGACGTTGACCACCATCTGCCATTGTTCGAACGGCAAATCCTCGATGTTCACGGGCGGCGCGCCGGCACCGGCGTTATTGAACAACAGATCCAACCGGCCAAATGCCTTTGTCGTCGCCGCGAACAGCGCCGCGCAGGCATTGGGCTGCGTTACGTCGGTGGCGACGGCTATGGCGCGATCACCATTCGAATCTGCCTCCGCTATGGTCTCCGCCAGGGCATCTTCCCGCCGGCCCGCCAGGGCCACGGAATAGCCCTCCGCCAGCAATGCCAACGCGGCGCCCCGGCCAACGCCCGAACCCGCTCCCGTCACGATGGCAACCTTGCCCTCTCCGCTCATGGTCATAATCCCCGTCCTGAAATTTCGTTGGCGACAAAAGTAATCTTATTCCGACTCGTAATCGACCTGGAAATGATCCGGCCGACCCAATGGCCAGTATTCGCCCCAAACGTCCGCGCCGCCGTCAATTGTCAGGACCGTGCCAGTGATGAATTCGCCCGTGGGTCCGGCCAGATAAGCGGCCGCCTGGGCAATGTCCTGAACATGACCTGGCCGGCGCACCAGGTTATGATCAAAACTGGGTTTGGCGGATTCCGGATAATGGGTCAGCCCCGGCGAGGCGACAACGCCGATGGCGATTGAGTTCAAACGGATATTATAGGGTGCCCATTCCACGGCCAATCCCTTGGCCAGATGAATGGTGCCCGCGCGGGCGGCCATGGCGTGGGGGATGGCGCTGTTCAACATGGACAGCACCGCCGTCATGTTGATGATGCAGCCGGGTTTCCCATGATCCCGCCACAGCCGGGCCGCCGCCTGCATCATGAACCACGATCCGTTCAAATTGGTATCGACCACCGTGCGCCAGCCGTTGGGAGTAATATCCATGGCCGGGGCCGCGAATTGCCCGCCGGCATTATTGATCAGCACGTCCAGTCGGCCAAAACGTCGCCACACCTCGTCCAAAAGATCACCGACCTGATCGGCGTCCCTGATCGTCATGGCCTTGGTGAAACAGGGCACATCAATGCTGGCCATGGCCGCTTCAAAGGCTGCCATTTTGCCTGCGTCACGTCCGCAGGAAACGATCGTTGCGCCAAGACGGCCAAACAAAACGGAGGTGGCAAGACCGATGCCGCCCGCACCGCCCGAAACCAGCACGACCTGGTCCTTGAACAGATCATCCCGGTAGACCGTGGGCAGGGCCGCCAGTTCCTTGGCTGTTGGCGCGGCGTAAATGTCATCCGTCATGTGGCGCTACGACCCCGGTCGGTAGTCGCCGGGGAAATATTCCTTCACGAACTCGCTGTCCTGATTATAGGTGTAGCAGGTATTCAGCATGCCTTCGCCCAGGCTGCGGGGGGGCTCCTGGGCAACCTCCCGCGCGGCACCGGTGGGTGCGCGTTCGGTCCACATGGCCTGCATGGCCGTGGTCGCCATTTGCGCCAGCATTTCCACCAGATGGGTGCAACCTTTACCATGGCCAACCCGCTGGCGGACCATGCGGTTCCAGCCCGGTCCGATTTTCAAGCCCGCCAGGGCCGCAAAATTCGGCGCCACCAGATGGCAGATACCGTGCGCGCCCACATCCAGCTTGGCCTCGGCTGATTGCACGACCATGGTCTTGTCGACGGTCAGGCGCAGCCACAGATCATGCACCGGTTCGCCGGCGGCGCGATGGCTGTCGAGCAGATGATGGGAAAACGGCTTGATATCAAGAATATGGCCTTCCACATCGACCAGCCCATCGGTTCGTTCATAGGCGGTGATGGAAATGGTGCGGTTGTGAATCTGTTCCCGTTCCGTGGCCTGGGTCAGCGGCATGAAGTGCCCTCCGATAGATTTAATGACAATGGCCCTCGGATACCGCGCCCAAGTGCGGATGGCAAGCGCCGCCAAGCCTGTTAGACTGACACCGGCGCGAGTATGGGAGCCTGTTCAGAATGCAAGATAATTCCGACCCGGGAAAAGACAAGTGGTACGGCTGGGTCATGGTGTTTGTCGGTTTCAGCCTTTCCGCCATGAGCTTTGGCGGGTTGAGTACCGTTGGGGTATTTCTGAAACCATTGATCGCGGAATTCGGCTGGTCGCGGGGCGGTACGGCCCTGGGCTTTACGGTAGCTGCCCTGTCGGCGGCGGTGTTTGGCCTGCTTTGGGGCTTCTTCGCCGACCGTAGACCGACCCGGCGTTTCATGCTCATGGCCGCCGTCGCCATGTCCGCGGCCCTGATGCTGTTGAGCCAGATGACGGCGCAATGGCAATATTATCTGTTCTTTTTCCTGTTTGGGGCGTTCGGCCATGGTGCGGTGGCCAGCACCGCTTGGGCTAACATCGGCCAGTGGTTCACCGCGAACAAGGGCCTTGCCCTGGGTGTCGGGCTGGCGGGCAGTGCCTTTGGCCAGGCGGCGGTACCGTTTATCGCCAGGCTGTTGATTTCCGCCTATGACTGGCAGACCGCGTATCTGATACTGGGCGCGGTCTATCTGGTGTTGGGGCTGGCGATCGCCGCCCTGACCCGCGATCCGCCGGCCAAGCGGGCCCGTTTGGCGACAATCGGGGAAGGGACCCAGACCAGCGGCGCCTGGTCCCTTGGTTCGGCCAAGCCGACGGTGATCTGGTTCTCGGTCGCGGTAATCTTCTGCTGTTCGTGCATGTCCGTGGCAATTGTACATATCGTGCCCGCCATGTCGGACAATGGCTTCAAACCTGAAATTGCCGCCTCGGTCCTGACCGTTGTCATGTTGGCGGGCGCCTTGGGGCGCCTGAGTTCGGGCAAATTTTGCGATATGTTTGGCCCCTTGCAGACCTATGCCACCATGTCCCTGGGGCAAACCTGCCTGGTCATCTGGTTCCCACATGTGGAAACGTTGTTCGGGGCCTATGGCCTGGCGGCGGTTTTCGGATTCTTTTTTTCCGGCGTCATGGCGTCCATGATCATTTCCGTCAACGTCATGGTGCCGGGAGAGGTCGCGGCGCGGTCCTGGGCCGTCGTCAGCCTGTTTGCCTGGTGCGGCATGGGGCTGGGCAGCTATATGGGCGGGGCCCTGTTCGATCTGACCGGCAGCTACACCTGGCCCTTCGCCTTCGCCACGTTGATGGGCTGCGGCAATCTTATCGTACTGCTGTCCTATGGCATCAGCCGCAATGGACGGCGACCGGCACTAGCCTAACAAGCAAACATAAAACTGGAGGAATTATCATGGCAGCGGAATTCGCACCCGACGATCAACAACTTGACGGCAAGGTCGCCATCGTTTCCGGCGCCGGCGCGGTGGAGGGCGGGATCGGCAATGGCCGGGCCGCGTCCATCCTGCTGTCCCGGGCCGGCGCCAGGATCGTCGCAGTGGACCGGGACCTGGATCGGGCGGCGGAAACCGTCCAGATGATCGAGGCGGAGGGCGGCACCGCTTTTGCCCATGCCGCCGACACCACCCTTGAAGCCGATTGCCAGGCGATGGTGGCCAAGGTCATGGAAACTTATGGCCGGGTTGATGTGCTGGACAACAATGTTGGCATCGGCAGCTCGGGCACGGTGGTTGACGAGAGCCTGGAAAATTGGGAACGGGTCATGCGCGTCAACGTGCAATCCATGTTCATGGCGGCGAAATTCGCCATTCCCGCCATGATCGACAGCGGCGGCGGCGGCGCCATTGTCAACGTTTCCTCCATCTCGGCCCTGCGGCCGCGCGGGTTGACGGCTTATTCCGCCTCGAAAGGCGCGGTGATCTCGTTGACCAGGGCCATGGCCATGGATCATGCGGCGGATGGCGTCCGCGCCAACTGCATCGCGCCCGGCCCGGTCTACACGCCCATGGTCTACAGCCGCGGCATGTCGGAAGCGGCCCGTGAAGGGCGGCGCAAGGCCTCGCCCCTGGGGATCGAGGGCAGCGGCTGGGACATCGGCAATGCGGTTGTGTTTCTTTGCTCGGCCCGGGCCCGTTATATCACCGGGCAGACCCTGGTGGTGGACGGCGGCATCACCGCCTCCGGCCCGGCCCGCGACCCCAACGCCTGATGAGGAGAACGAAACCATGGCACGCATTCCCTATCTCGATGTCGACGATCTGGCGGAGGAAGACCGCGATCTGTTGAAGCGACCCATCAACCTGCACCGCGCCCTGGTGCACAGCCCCGGCGGCGCCGGTAGTTTCGGCCAGTTGGGCAGCTACATCCGCTTCGGCTCCAAGCTTGACCCGCGCCTGAGGGAACTGGCCATACTGCAAGTGGGCTATCTGACGGGCAGCGAATATGAATACAGCCACCACGTCAAAATCGGCCGCGACTTTGGCGTCACCGACGACGACATTGCATGCATGATCGTGGAGAGCGAAGGCCGCAACTCCGGGCTACCGCAACTGGACCGGGCCGTGCTGCGGGCGGCGCGGGAAATGACCCAGGATTTGAAGATTTCCGATGCCACGTTCACCAAGTTGAAAAGCCATCTGAATGAGGAGCTGCTGGTCGACCTGACCATCGTGATTGCCTTCTACAATGGCGTCGTCCGTTTGCTGGGCAGTTTGGAGATCGATGTGGAAGACAGCTACGCACCGTATCTGGAAGAATTCCCCCTGCCGTGAGCCTCCCTTTTGGCGCTCTTGCGGCCAACCATGGCGGAGTGATAGTTTAAAAAAAACATATTTTGGATATGCCAGGAGTCGAGCCATGAATGACCAACCTGCCACAAGTGCGTCACCTACGCGGGCGGAACATGCCGCCGGCATGGCTGAATACAGAGCGGAGGGCGCGCGTCTGGCGAAACAGCTGGGCAATCGCGGTCCTGTTCGGTTCGATGAAAATGGCAAGCTGCACCCAGACATCCTGGCGGCCTATTGGGAAAAGGGCTTTTACGTCTTTGAAGGCGTGATCGACGCGGCCGAGTTGGAAGAGCTTCGCGCCGACGCCAACAACATGATCGAACGGGCGCCCGTTAACCGCGATGCCAAGGTCGATGCCCAGGGCCGGCCGGCATTGGGCCTGGATTTCGCCACTTTGCCCTATACCTTCATCAAACCGTTGTCGGACCCCTGGGGCGGCACGGATGTTCTGGGCGGCCGCCATCCGACCCAAATGACCCAGCCGAAGGCCGCCGAGGACGCGCCCGAAGATGTCCTCTATCTGATGCGCAGCATGTGCCAGTCCATGGACTCCGGTCTGCGCCTGTATGGTCATCCGCAACTGCTGACCATCGCCGAGGGCATCAACGGCGCCGATTTTGTGCCGTTCAATGACGCCATATTCGTCAAGCAGCCGGGTCTGGGCGGCTCGGTCTCCTGGCATCAGGACGGCGTCACTCATTGGGATTCACCTGATTGGAATGAAGGCATCCACGGTTTCAATTTCCAGGTCCAGCTGTATCCCTCCACCACGGGGAATTGTCTGTGGGTGGTGCCGGGCACACACAAGGACGGGCGCGCGGATATCAAACAAATTGTGGCGGATAACGGTGGCAGCGATATGCTGCCCGGCGCCGTGCCGCTGACCTGTCAGGGCGGCGATGTCACCATTGTCAATCGCCAGGCCCTGCATGGCTCCTTCGCCAACACCTCGCCTGATTTGCGCGTTTCCCTCACCTTCGGCTTTCATCGCCGCGCATCGGTGCTGGGGCAGTCCGGCGCCCTGAGCGTGCGGGCCGAGGATGTCTATAGCGAACAGCGGGTGTTTGAACGCTCCGCCGTCATCGCTGTCGCCATCAATGCGCGCAAGAATTACCACACGGGCGAGGCGCCCTATCACTATCAACCCTTCGCCGGCCTGGAAGATGACCACCGTCTGACCGACGAAACCTACGACCGGGTTATCCGGGACTACAGCTTGAAGGATTTAGCGATTTGAGTACCGACCATGAAGTCATCATTATCGGTGCCGGTGTAAGCGGCATCTATCAACTCTACCGTCTGCTCGAAATGGGCATCGACGTTACCGTGCTGGAAGGCGGCGACGCGCCGGGTGGAACCTGGTATTGGAACCGCTATCCCGGCTGCCGCTTCGATTCCGAGAGCTATACCTACGGCTATTCCTTCTCCAAGGAATTGTTGGAGGAATGGAACTGGAGCGAGCATTTCTCCGGCCAGCCAGAGACCCTGCGTTATCTGAACCATGTGGTGGACAAGTTTGATCTGTCCAAGCACATGCAGTTCGGCTGCAAGGTCAAATCGGCGGCCTTTGATGACGAAGCCTCCACCTGGACCTTGACCCTTGAGGACGGCCGCACCATATCGACCCGTTTCCTGCTGACGGCGATCGGCATGCTGTCGGCGCCCACTATGCCCACCATAGAGGGCGTGGAAGATTTCAAGGGCGAGGCCTTCCACACCTATTTCTGGCCCCAGGAGCACGTGGATCTGAAGGGCAAGAAGGTCGGCGTGATCGGCACCGGCGCCACGGCGGTGCAATTGATTGCCGAGATTGCCGACAAGGTGGATGAACTCACCATATTCCAGCGGCGCCCGAACTGGTGCGCGCCGTTGAACAACAGCAAGATCGACGAGAAGGAAATGGCGGAGATCAAGTCGAACTATGACGAGATCTTCCAGAAATGCCATGACACGCCGGGCGGCTTTATCCATGGACCGGACCGCCGAAAATTCAACGAGGTTGAGGAAAGCGAGCGTCTGGCGTTTTGGGAGGAATTATATGATTCCCCCGGCTTCGGCGTCTGGCTGGGCAATTTCCGCGATGTTCTGGTCGAGGAAGGGGCGAACGCCGCCTTCACCGATTTCATCGCCGACAAGATTCGCCTGCGGGTTGATGACCCGGCCACGGCGGAAAAGTTGATCCCCAAGGACCACGGCTTCGGCACCCGCCGCGTGCCAATGGAGACGAAATATTACGAGGCCTATAACCGCGACAACGTGCATCTGATCGATATCAACGACACTCCCATCGAACGGATCACGCCCAAGGGCATCAAGACCACCGAGAAAGAGTATGATTTCGACGTGATCGTTTACGCCACCGGCTTTGACGCCATAACAGGCGCCTTCGACCGCATCGAATTTACCGGCGTCGGCGGCCGCAAGCTGTCCGACAAATGGATTGATGGGCCGATCACCTATCTGGGCCTGCAAACGGCGGGCTTCCCCAATCTGATCACCATCGCCGGCCCCCAGGGCGGTTCGGTCGCGACCAACTTCCCCCGCGGTATCGAAGAGGCGGTGGATTGGGCGACGGAGCTGCTCAAGTATCTGCGTGAGCACGACTACAACCGGGTCGAGCCGAAACAGGATGCCGAGGACGAATGGACCGAGCATGTGAAGCACACCTATACCTATTCTCTGCTCGGCAATTCCAAATCCTGGTTCACCGGCTATAATTCCAACGTGGAGGGGCATAACAAGATCCGCTACATGATCTACAACGGCGGCGCCCCCCGCTACCGCCAACGCCTGACGGAAGTGGCCGCGAACGGCTACAGCGGATTTGACGTGAGGTAAGCGGCCGGCGCCCCATCCGCGACCTTCCGCCAAGATTTCAGGCGCAAGAATCCCGGTGGCATGTACTTGTTACGTGTCACCGGCATTCGCTCTTACCGGAAATTTAAAACTCAAGACGAGCGATGTGATCCGTCCCATCGTCAGGCCCTGCTTCTAAAATCGCGGCGCGCATTTCTCCAGTATTCGCGTAATCCGAGTTATAATCAGTATGCTGTCACCGTTATTCGTCTAGTTTTCAAATTTCCTTTTTTTCAGTGCAACGCGGCAACCGTTAAATGAGAGCCATGCTTGGTCTTCGACACTCGCCAGCGCGACCTTCAGGTTTGAGTTATCAAGAAGTAGGGTTCTAAAAGGCACCAATTTGTTGATTTGCCCGTCGGCTCCAACAAGGCCCTTTATGTCATGTGTTTCTGGGTCATCGCCAAATTTCGGGGTTGCCGTGACGACAAGACTATATTTGCTGGATGCGACCTCCAGTTCGAAGTCGTAGGATACCGGCTCGCCGTATGAGCTCAATCCGCATCCATTCATATTGGCGGTCCAGAGACCGTCAAAGCGCTGGGTATCGATGGCGGCAGGAGGTTCTTGTGCGATTTTTCGCTTCGCGGGCAGCGACGTCAAAGCGGCTAGAACCAATTCGTCTTCACCCTGCACCGTCGGGATTTGTTCCCGGCCGAAACGACGGCGCGCCCGATAGGACATCTCTTCGTTTAGGTATCCGCGCAATTCGGCCAGCGTCACCTTGCCATCGCCGTTGCCGAACTCATTGCCGTCGGCCGCGCCATAGACGCCTTCCAGAAAATGTTTCGTGAATAGGCCTTGCTTGGCTTCTTCGTCCCAAGACGCGACCTGATCGCCCTGCGCTGCCGTCAGCAGGGTCAGGCCCTTGGTGTTGGTAGGCTTGGCTGTGACCGTGAGGCCTGATGTGGCGGCGACCAACATGCCTTTTGGGCTCTCGCCGGAGAAACAGGCGTCGATCACCACGGTGACCGATCTGGCCGGGATCTTGCGCAGGTTGGCGTACAGGGTATCCAGGGGATAGCCGGTGAATTCCGCCAGGTTGGCATCGCCGTCCTTGGGCAGCAGATAGCCGCGCCGGTCCCGCAGGCCGGGCACGCCGTGGCCGGAATAGAACACGAAGACATCCGATTTGCCCGGTCGGGTGTAGTTGAACAATTGCCCCTTGTGGGAGTTGCCGTCGCCGAACACCTTACGCAGGTCGGCCAGCGAGGCATCGCGCAAATCGATGATATTGCCGGGGCGGTATCCCAGCACCTCGGTCACGTAGTCGCGCATGGCCTTGGCATCGTTGTGAGCAAACTCCACGGTCGGAATCCTGTCGGAGTATGCGCGGTTGCCGATGATCACCGCGACGCCATGGCGGTTTTCCGACGCAGCGTGCGCCGTAACGGCGAACAGGCACGGCAGCAACAGGCCCAGTAACAGCCAGGCAATTCGTTCGTGCAATTTTCGGTTCACTGCGATCACGCTTTCCTCTCAAACCTCTTATGCAGGTTCCAGGATGCAATTTACAAATGGTGCGACAATCTCTGAAATTGGTCAACCATGACGCGTTGCGACGGCGCGGCGCCGAATGAAGTGTTGACTTGGCCCCGCAAACTTCCCGACCATGGTGGTAGCGAACTTGGAAACGTAATTCGAGCAGGAGAGTGTGATGGATTTGGACTATAGCGATCGCGTCGGCGAGATGATTGCCCGCGTCGAGTTGTTCATGAAGGAGCATATTTATCCCCGTGAACTGGAATTTTGGGAATTCGTCGATGATGCGGAGAACCAATGGCAATATCCGCCGTGGCACGCCGATCTGAAGGAAAAGGCCAAGGAAGCGGGGATTTGGAACTGGTTCCTGAACCGGGATTACGAGGAGTTCAGCCCAGGCCTGTCCAATCTGGAATTCGCTCCCATCATGGAGCGTATGGCGCGGGTCCCCTGGGCCCAGGAAATCTTCAACTGCTCTGCGCCTGATCGCGGCAATATGGAAGTTCTGGCCCGCTTCGGTACGCCGGAACAGCAGGACAAATGGCTGCAGCCGCTGTTGGCGGGTGAAATCCGCTCGGCCTTTTCCATGACGGAACCGGCGGTGGCCTCCTCCGATGCGGGCAATCTGGAAACCACGATCATCCGCGACGGCGATGAATATGTCATCAACGGCCGCAAATGGTTTACCTCCAATGCCTTCAACCCGTTGTGCAAGATCTTCGTGGTCATGGGCAAGACGGATCCCGACGCCGTGCGCCACAAACAGTTCTCCATGATCCTGGTGCCGAAAGACACCCCCGGCGTCATTCTGGAACGGCCCGTCCGCGTCTATGGCGGCCTGCACTCGCCGGGCGGCCATGCCCAGGTGCATTACGACAACGTCCGCGTGCCGGCGGAAAACCTGATCCTGGGCGAGGGCCGGGGATTTGAGATCGCGCAAGGACGGCTTGGCCCTGGACGGTTCCAGTATGCCATGATGTTCGTGGGTATGGCGTCCCGCTGTCTGGAACTGATGTGCCGCCGGGTCGAGGAACGGGATGCCTTCGGCGAGAAGCTGTCCCAGAAAACCTCCATCCAGCATGACATCGCGCGCTCCCGATGCGAGATCGAACAATGCCGCATGCTGGTCCTGACCGCCGCCGACAGGATGGATAAATACGGGCCCAAGGAAGCCCGGGACTATATCTCCATGGTCAAGATCATCGCGCCCAAAATGGCCCTCGACGTGGCCAACCGGGCGATCCAGGCCCATGGCGGCATGGGCTTCACCCAGGACACGCCGTTGATCCACATCTATATGATGGCGCGCACCTGTCAGGTCGCCGACGGCCCGGACGAAGTGCACATGTCGCAACTGGCCCGGCGCACCATTCGGGATCTGTTTTAGGCCGGACAAAATGGAGCAACCCGCGTTCACCTGTAACAGTTCGCCCGGACGCGGGTTGCTCTAATTTCTTCTTCAGGCGGATAAATTTCGCGAAAAGTCTAGAGTTCCCAGGAACCGGCCACGCGGCCGTGGAATTCGATACTTTGCAGATCGACGGGGATATAGAATTTCACGTCCCGAAGCGCATGCACCGAAATCAATTTCTGCTCAGAAGGGTCCGAAATGTTGAACAGGTGCGCATGGGGCACGACACAGCCCTCCATACGAATATCACCTACTTCGAAAATTTCGCCGCTGGGATAGCCGAACACCGTGCTTCCCGCGGGTTTGAAACGCTCGCCAATCTGGACGTCCGATCGCTGGGTCATGCATCAAAATCCCTTCGCAACATCTCGGCCAGGGCGTCGCCGCCATGGCCCGTCCGCAAGTACCTTCATGCTGTGGATATTTTAGCACCCCCGGGCCCGGCTGTTCAGCGGAAATCTCACCGGCAATAGCTGCGGTGATCCAGCCGGCCGGCATAGGTCACGCAAACCGCGCGGTGAAGCGCCGTTTTAGAGACAGTACCGATGCCTGCCAGGTGCGGCGTTTCGTCGCATCGGTTTCGCTGTCATGACAGCGCGCAAATCATCATCCGGCAAGCCGCGCTCGAATCATCGTGAATTGAGCCACCAACTTGTTGCATTCGTTGCGCCCGCGGGTTGAAATGTTGCTCAATGAAGATATGGCAATAGAGATATGGCAATTGGGGGCCAGCGTGCAAAATCAACGCCAATTCAGGAACATCGTCGGTAAGCTTCTGGCCGTTCTTTTGTTAAGCACCGGCGCCATGGCCGCACCGGTTGATGATGCACGATTGACGGCGTCGTCGAATGGCTCGACCGACTGGCTGACCTACGGCCACGGCTATGACAATCAACGTTTCTCCAACCTGGACCAGATCAATCGGACAACCATTGCCGGCCTGGCGCCTGCGTGGACCTACCACACCGGCATACGCGGCACCTTTCAAGGCTCTCCGCTGATCGCCGACGGGGTGATGTATCTCAGCACGCCGCGCAACCATGTCATCGCCCTGGACGCCGCGACGGGGGCCGAGATCTGGCGTTATGAGCACATCATGAGGGCCAAGCGCCTCTGCTGCGGGCCGGCCAACAAGGGCCCGGCCATCGGTTATGGCATGATCTTCATGGCGACGGCCGATGCCCGCCTGGTGGCGCTGGATCGCGCCACCGGCAAGCTTGTGTGGGATACCCGGATGGCGATCCCCGATGCCGCGGCGACGGAAACCCTGGGCGAGTTGGCCCAGAACGATCCCCGCCGCAAGGCGAAGATCCAGGGCTCCTCCGGCCTGGGTGCGAACATGGCGCCGATTGTCCACAACGGCCTGGTCATTGCGGGCGTCACCGGTGCCGGCTATGGCCTGCATGTGGAAGACCGGGAGGGCAGCGCGGTGCGGGCGGTGATCGGCTTCCAGGGCCGTTTTGGCCGGCGCGGCTATATCGCCGCCTATAATGCTAAGACCGGCGCCGAGGTATGGCGTTGGTACACCACGAAGCCGGATGGCTGGCAGGGTGACTGGCGCACCACAACGTTGGACGGTGCGCGCCTATACCGTGATATCGCGGCGGAAAAGGCGGCATTGGAGAAATACCACGACGCCTGGCAGGTGGGCGGCGGTTCGCTGTGGTCGGCGCCGGCTCTGGATCCTGAACTGGGCTTGCTCTATCTGGGCACGGGCAATCCCGCACCGCAAATGGACGATGTCTCCCGCCCCGGCGATAATCTTTATACGGTTTCCGTGGTGGCCATCGATGTGCGGACGGGGAAACTGCGCTGGTATTATCAGCAGGTGCCCCATGATCTGTGGGGCTATGACGCCGCCAGTCCGCCGGTTTTGTTCGACCTTCCGCACCAGGGCAAAATGGTGAAGGCGATTGGCCAGGCCTCCAAGACCGGTTGGTTCTACGTCAATGATCGAAAAACCGGTGAATTCCTGTTCAAGTCGGAACCGTTCGTGCCGCAAAACAATATTTTCCAGCGCCCCAGTGTCGCGGGCATAACTATCTCGCCCGGCGCCGCCGGCGGTGCCTCCTGGTCACCGGTTTCCTATGACCAGGGCACCAGCAAGGTCTATATCGCCGGCCTGCACATGCCGACACGCTATACCGTCCACAACCGCCCGGCCCGCGACGGCCGGCCCGCTCTGCGGTATTCGGTCCTGGAAATGGCGGACGTGCCGCGCTGGGGCACTTTGAGCGCCATTGACCTGGGCGCCGGGGGCAAGCTGGCCTGGCAGGCCAAAACCGAAAACATCCTGGTCGGCGGCGTCATGGCGACGGCCGGCGGCCTGGTTTTTCTGGGCGAGGGCAGTGGCCGGCTGTCCGCGTACGATAGCGCCAGTGGCGCACGCTTGTGGAAATTCGACACCGGCGCCGGCGTCAACGCACCGCCCGTCACCTACGAAATCGACGGCGTACAGTACGTCGCCGTGGCGGCGGGCGGCCATTCCATGTTCGGCTTTCCCCTGGGCGACAGCGTGATCGCCTTCGCCCTGAAGAAATAGGCTCTCGCCCGCCTTAGCGCATGTCGCGTTCAATTGAACGCGCAGCCATGCGCTAAAACCTTCAAGATAGAGCAACTTATCCGCAGTCAATTGAATCCAATTGACTGCGGGTTGCTCTAGGCGTCCTCGGCCGGCGCGATGTTGGGGATGCCTTCCATCAGGGACGCCGGCACCGTCTCGATCAACTCGTCCACGGTGAACATGCCGTCTTCGGTGTGTTTGTAGATGGAGCGTGCCTCCTCGCCAAAATAATAGGTGTGGATCCGCGAGCGTTCGGCATGAAACAGCTGACCGTTAACATCCCCGGACTCTTCGGTGCAGAGATAGGCCACCATGGGCGCGACATATTCCGGGCCGGGCATGGCCATGCGGGATTCATATTGCGCCTGGGTCAAAAGACCTGAATCCAGACGCCGTTTCCAGCCTGCGATAACCGCATCGTTCACGGTCATACGGGTTGCCGCCAGGGGGCACATGGCGTTGGCGGTGATGCCGTAGCGCCCGGCCTCCCGCGCGATGGAGCGGGTCAGCCCGATGATGCCGGCCTTGGCGGCGGCATAATTGCATTGCCCGACCGAGCCCTTGAAGGCGTCGGAGGAGAAATTGACGATGCGGCCGTAACGCTGCCCGCGCATCACCTTGACCGCATGGGTGCACATATTCCAATGGCCCTTTAAGTGCACCAGGATAACCTGATCGAAATCTTCCTCCGTCATGTTCCAGATCATGCGCTCGCGCAGCATGCCCGCCACGTTGACCACGAAATCGATGCTGCCGTAGGTTTCGACACATTGCGCGACCATGCGGCCGGCCTTGTCGTATTCAGCCACCGAATCAAAATTGGCGGTGGCTTGCCCGCCCGCAGCCTTGATCGCGGCGACCACTTCATCCGCCGGCCGCTCGTCCGTTTCCTCGCCGCCGCGTCCGACGCCTGGATCATTGACGATGACACTGGCGCCTTCCTTGGCCAGCAGCAGTGCCACGTCGCGTCCGATGCCGCGACCCGAGCCGGTTACGATTCCTGATTTTCCTTCAAGGTTCATGATGTTTCCTCCTGCTTTGATTTTCACCCACGATTTTGCACGTTTTCGCCACAAGTGACTATGGGAACCATGCTGCTGATCAAGGAGTGCGCAAATTTCGTACCGTCTTCGGGATATTTGCATGGGGTATTTTGTGATTTGCCTCAGGAATGATAGCTTTCCATGACAAATCAGTTAGGGGAGTTATTCGCGATGTTCAGATTATTCAAGGCGCTGTCGCTGGGTGCCGCTCTCGTATTCGCGGCCACGAACGTCCAGGCAGCGGCGGAAAAGAGCGAGGCGCCGACCCAGGTCGTGGGCGCGACGTTGATCACCCCGGCAGAGGCCAAGGCGCTGTGGGATCGCGATGTTAAGTTCATAGATGTGCGCGATGCACCGACTTTCGAATTAGGCCGCATTCCCGGCGCCAAGCTTCTCGATTATATCGCCGATTTCAGCCAGGAAAACGTCATCAAGGTGGCCAAGATCAATGAAGAAATCGCGATCTATTGCAGCGGCCCTGGGTGAACCCGCTCCGCGAAAGCATGCGCACAGGCTGTGCGCTGGGGTTACAAAAAAGTCTACTGGTTTCGTGAAGGCTATCCCGGCTGGATAGAATCCGGGTTTCCAACCATTCCTTAGAGCAACCCGCAGTCAATTGGAATCAATTGACTGCGGATAAGTTGCTCTACCTTAAAGGTTTTAGCGCATGGCTGCGCGTTCAATTGAACGCGACATGCGCTAGAGTGTCGCGAGGACGCGACGGCGTTATTTTTTTAGCGTAAACGGGAAGCTGCCCGAGTGCTGAACCAGAATATAGTCGTTGCCGGCCGCGGCGCTGCCGTTCGGGTTTTGGTACACGACCATGCAGGTTTCGGTCTCGTACTTGTCCCAATAATTACAAATACGATCGCCGATAATTCGGCTTGTGCCGGTCCCTTTCCAAAGTCCCGTCGCTGTCATTTTGCCCTGCCGATCCCGGTGAATGGTAAAGCGCAGGTTGGAGTTCACGTGATAGCCGACCTGCGTCTGCCCGAAGGATACCGCCCGCACCATATCCGCGCTTAGGCGGTTGGCGCGGTTCAGGTCCCATTCGGCGGTAAACTCCGGCAGACCGCCACGGCGCAAGCCCTCGCGTAAATGCTCGCCGTCCTCTTTCCGCCGATAGGGAATGTGCGAGATATCAGAGGCGTTGATCCGGTTTCTCCATTTGCCGACACTGGCAAAGGCCGGATCTCGAAGCTTGGAAATAATCGGTGCCGCCTCCACCGCGGCGTCCATGTAACCCAAAGTCGCGACCAGAATATTCGAAATGCTGGGATGCTGGGGCGCCAGTCGGGCGCCGCGCCGCAGCGCTGCCGCGGCGCTGGGGTAGTCCTTGATGCCGAATTTCGCCAGACCCAAATGGTAGAGCACATCGGCGGAATAATTTGGATCAAGCCGCATGGCCTGCTCAATCAACGGCACGGCCTCGCCGGGGCGGCCCGTCAGCACAAGCCCCCTGGCCTTGGCCATATAGCCCGCCGGATCGTTGGCATCCAGGGCGATGGCCTTATCCGCCTGTTCGATAGCCTGGTCGTGTTTGCGGAATTCAAGCGCAATCGCCGAGCCGACCTGATAGGCCAAGGGTGTGGGCCGTTTCAAGGCTTCATCCCGATGCGCGATGGCCTGTTCGAACATTGCATCCGGCGTTGCCTCAAGCGTCTTGTGCCAGTTTTTGTCCCGCGCGGAAAAATACAGCGCGGCCAAGGCCGCGTGCGCCCGACCATAATTCGGATCACGGGCTAATGCCTGCTCGAAAAACGGAATGGCCAAGACATAATCCCGCGGCGTGGTCTGAATGAAATGCGCCCAACCGCGCAAAAACGCATCGTGGGCGGCCACGCTTTCGGTCTCCCGGTCGGCCGTTCGCGCCTTGTCCTGAGCCGTCAGGGTCACGGCCAGGGCGGAGACGATCTCGGCCGTGACCTTGTCCTGCAGGGCAAAAATATCCTCCAGGGCGCCGTCATAACGTTCCGCCCACAGATGCGCGCCGTTGGCGCCGTCGATCAGCTGCACGTTGATGCGGACCTGATCGCCGCTCCGGCGGATCGAACCTTCAAGGACATACCTGACGCCAAGTTTGCGGGCGATATCCTTGATGTCGAATTTTTGACCCTTGAACTGGAACGATGAATTCCGGGCGATCACCACCAGGCCGGAAATCTTCGACAGATCGGTAATAATGTCCTCGGACATGCCGTCGGCGAAATACTCCTGCTCCTTGTCCGTGCTCAGATTATCCAGGGGCAGAACGGCGATGGAAGGCTTGCCATCATGGATGGCTGCAACCGGGGGATCGGTGGGCGCGGTCTGGCCGCCGCCGAACCACCAGAACCCGCCGCCGCCAATGATTGCCATGACCACCATGGCGGCGAGGGCGAGACCCGCCAGCCAGCGCCGCGCCGGTTTTGATAGCGGCTTCAGCCCACCGTCCCGGCTGGCGCCTTGCTGCAGGAATTTGAACACCCGGACCGGGCGGGCGATGTTCTTGACCTGAACTTCGCCCATGTCTTCCAGCGCGATGTCCAGGCGGTCGCGAACCTGATCACGGGCGGCGCGGGATAGGCAAAAGCCGCCCGGCTCCGACAGCCCTTCCAGACGTGCCGCCACATTGACCCCGTCGCCCAGCAGATCGCCGTCCTGTTCGACCACATCGCCGATGTTGATGCCGATGCGGAAGGCGATGCGGCGATCCACCGGGATCTGCGCATTGCGCTCGGCCATAACCCGTTGGATATCCATGGTGCAGCGCAAGGCTTCGACCACGCTGGGAAACTCAATCAACAGGCTGTCGCCGGCGGTATTGGCGATACGGCCCCGATATTCGCTGATTTTCGGCTCGATCATTTCACGCCGGTGGCCGCGCAGGGCCGCCAACGTGCCTTCTTCGTCAGCCGCGATCAGGCGCGAATATCCTTCCACATCGGCCGCCACGATCGTCGTCAATCTGCGGATTACATCTTCATCCGCCATACATGCGAATCCTCCAAAGGCTCGAAAGCCGAACCTAACATATTGCCCGCAGTGCGACCAACGGCCTGTCGCGCGGTGGTGCCTTCAGGTGGATTTCACCGGGATTCTTGAGCCTGGTTATTCCGCCGGCTGGGCGGCGGCTGTTTTGGCGGTGCGCTTTTCCATCCGGGCGGCGCGGCGGCGGGTGAGGTAGGCGGTGGTGTTGGCGCCGAGCGCCAGCAGGGATGGGGTGACGAATAGGGTCAGGATGGTGGCGAAGCTGAGGCCGAAGGCGACGGCTGTCGAGAGCTGCACCCACCACTGGGTCGAGGGCGCACCGACCGCGATGTCCCGGGCGACGAAATCGATGTTGGTCTGAAACACCATGGGCAACAGGCCGAAAATGGTCGTCACGGTGGTCAGTAGCACCGGGCGCAGGCGCTGGGTGCCGGTGCGGACCACGGCCTCCATGGGGTCCATGCCGGATTTCACCAATCTGGCATAGGTATCGATCAGGACGATATTGTTGTTCACCACGATGCCGGCCAGGGCGATGACGCCGATGCCGGTCATGACGATGCCGAAAGCCTGGCCCGTGATCAACAACCCGGCCATGACGCCCACGGTGGACATGATCACCGCCGTCAGGATCAACAGGGCGTGGTAGAAGCTGTTGAACTGGGTGATCAGAATGATCGCCATGACGAAAAGGGCGATACCGAAGGCTTTCTTGAGGAATTCGGCCGCTTCCTTCTGGTCCCGGTCGGCGCCCTTGAAGCGGATGTCCACTTCAGGGTCGAAGGATTGCGTGGCCATCCAGGCGCGGATTTCATTGACCTTGTCATCGGGCAGCAGGCCCTCGGCCACGCTGGCCTGTACCTTGATCACCCGCTGGCCGTCGCTGCGTTTCAACAGGCCCGAGCGTTGTTGCGGCGTACGGGTGACGAAATTGGAAATGGGCACCTGGCCGCGGTTGGTCTCCACCCGCAATTGATCCAACTGCTCGATAGTACGGTCCTGGATGGGGAAGCGGATGCGGATTTCCACCTCTTCCTCGGCATCATCGGGGCGGTATTCGCCCACCTTGATGCCATTGGTGACTAATTGTACCGCCTTGCCCACGGTCAGAATATCGGCGTTGAAGCGGCCGGCCTGAGGCCGATCCACCTTGATCTGCCATTCAATTCCGGGCAGGGCGCGGCTGTCTTCCACATCCAGCAGGCCGTCGATGCTTTCAAGCTTGCCGCGAAACAGCGCCACCAGAGGGTCCAGCCGTTCGGGGAAGCGGGAGCGGAATTCGATCTGGATATCCTTGCCCGTGGGCGGGCCCACATCGGGCTCCCGCGGTTCCACCCAGACGCCGGCCAGATGCGCCGTGCGCTGCCGCACCTCGGCCATGATCTGGGCCGAAGTGCGCCGCTTATCCCAATCCGCGAATTCAACAAAAATGGTGCCGATCACGTCCTGGGCCTGGTCCTCGCCCCGGGCCGAGCCTCCCGTGCGGGCATAGATGGTGCGGATACCCTTCACATCCATCAACTGATCCTCGACCTCCCGCACCAGGACATCTTTTTCCCGGGTCGACATGTTGCCGCGCGCATGGACATGGATCAGGCTTTGTTCCGGCTCCACATTGGGAAAGAACTCAACGCCCTTGCCGGCGGAAATAAAGGCGCCCTGAACCGCGACCAAGACAACTATGGCCGCCGCGAGGACCAAGATGGGGCGGCGGATCAGGAACGACAACGTGCGGGCATAGGTGCCGGTCAGGCCGGGCAGCTGGCGCACATCGCCGTCCTCCGCCGCCGCCAGGGCCGCCAGAATCTTGGGATTGGCGGAGCCGGCCTTCCCGATCAGCCCGCCCAGCGTGGGCACGAAGATCAGCGCCATCATCAGCGACCCGGCCAGGGTGACCACCAGGGTTATGGGCAGGAATTTCATGAATTCGCCCACCACACCGGGCCAGAATACCAGCGGCATGAAGGCCGCCAACGTGGTCGCGGTGGAGGCGATAATGGGCCAGGACATGCGCTGGGCGGCCATGATGTAGGCTTCCTGCCGGGGCAGCCCCTCGGCCAATTTACGATCAGCGAATTCAGTGACCACGATGGCCCCGTCCACCAACATGCCCACGGCCAGGATCAGGGCGAACAGCACCACGATGTTGACGGTCAGGCCCATGGCATCCAGGACCAGTATGCCGAACAGGAACGAGGCCGGAATGGCCAGACCGACCAGGCCGGCGGTGCGCAGGCCCAGGGCGGCGACCACGACGATCATGACCAGCAGAATGGCGGACAGCACGTTGTTTTGCAGATCGTCCAGCATGCGGCGGATATTGCGGGATTCATCCTGGATGAAATTGACCTGTACGCCGGCCGGCCAGCTTTTCGCCCGCGCCGTCACCAGGGCACGCACCTGGTCGATGGTCTCGATGACGTTCTCGCCCAGTCGTTTCTTGATTTCCAGGGTTATGCCGCGTTGGCCGTCAATGCGGGCAAAGGTATGGGCATCGCGAAAGGTTCGGCGCACGGTGGTGACATCCTCCACCTTGACCACGCCGTCGCCATACGCCTTGATGGGCAGCTCCATCAGGTCCTTGGCGGACTCGAACAGGCCGGGCACCTTGATGGCGAAACGGCCCTTGCCGGTATCCATGGAGCCGGCGGCGATCAACTGGTTGTTGCGCGCAACGGTCCGAAACAACTCATCCTGATTGATGCCATAGCTTTCCAGACGCACCGGATCGATCAGTATTTCCAGGATCTCCTTGCGCTCGCCAATGATATCGGCCTCCAGAACGCCGGGCATGGCCTCTAGCTCGTCCTGCAGATCCTTCGCCAGCCGCAACAGGGTACGTTCCGGCACATCCCCCGCCAGGGTCACCACCAGCACCGGGAACAGGCCCACATTGACCTCGTGCGCGGTGGGTTCTTCCGTATCGCCTGGCAGATCAGGTTTGACCAGATCGATCGCCTCACGCACATCGCGCAGCGCCTTGTCCACATCGAAACCGGCGTCGAATTCCAACAACACGGATGCACTGCCCGTCTGCGCCCGGCTGCGCATTTCCTTGATGCCCTCGATGGAGCGCAATTCCTGCTCCATGGGCCGGACCAGCAGGCGCTCGGCGTCCTCGGGCGAGATACCGTCATGGGTCATGGCGACATAGACGATGGGAATATTGATGTCCGGTTTGGATTCCTTCGGGATGGTCAGAAAGGAGCCCAGACCCGCGATCAGGACCAGAACCAGGATCGACAGGACGCTGCGGGAATGATGCACCGCCGCATTGATGATGGCGTTCATGACGCGGGCGCTCCGCGAACTTTCGCGGGCGCGGGATCCTCCCTCTCGCCGCCAATGACGCGCACGCGATCACCCTGGCGCACAAATTCCTGCCCCACCATGATCAATTCCGTCTGTTCGGGCAGGCCGGCGATCCATATACCGTCGGCGGTACTGTCAACGATATCGACCGGATAGAATGCAACCTTGCCGCCTGTTTCGACACAGCGTACGCCGACCGCGCCGCTGTCGTTCAAGGTCAGAACGGCCGGTGTTATGAAATGCGCCTGGATCAACTCGGTCGGGAATTTCAATTCGGCGGTGGTGCCATGACGCAGCTTGCCGCCGGGATTGGGAACCAGTAACTCCACCCTGTAGGTTCGGGTTGCTTCATCCGCGCTGGCCGCGATGTAGTAGATGCGGCCCTCGACCTCATGTCCCGTGACCAGCGTGGCGCGGCCCTTGCCGTTACGTTTTAAGCGGCCAATGTCGTTCTCGCTAACTTGGGCGACGACCAGATAGGGATCTTCGTCCACCAGCAGGGCAATGGGGCTGCCGTCCTTGACATAGGCGCCCAGTTCCACGTCCCGCTCATCGACAATGGCATCAAAGGGCGCGCGGATCACGGTTCGT
>JABIRL010000339.1 GCA_018667855.1 Rhodospirillaceae bacterium | reverse complement strand
GTGTGGGCGGGAAAGCTGCCCATCATGCCCTGGGCGCAGGTCGCCAGCGCCAGTTCAGTGTTCGAAACCGTGAACATGGGTGCGGCGATAACGGGCAGGGACATGCCCGCGATCAGTTCATTTACAGTTGTCATGGTTGCCTCAATCTAATGTCTTAGTCGATGGTGCCCAGTTCGTAGATCCATGGCCGCGCTGTGCGGTCCTTATCCTGAAAAGCGGCCGTCTCGGCATCTTCCTTCATGGTCTGACCGATATCGTCCAGGCCTTCCAGCAGGGCTGTCTGGCGGTCCGGAGTCAGATCAAATGTAATGCTGCGGCCCGAGGGCGTGGTCAGGGTGCGGGCGGCAACATCCACCTGGAACTGCGTGTTGCCTTGATCATCGCCGGCTTCCGCCATCAGATCGGCTACCACTTCCGCCGGCAGCCGGATGGGGAGTACGGAATTTTGAAAGCAATTGTTGAAAAAGATATCGCCGAAACTTTCCGCGATAACACAGCGAATGCCCATACCCTTAATGCCCCATACCGCAGTCTCCCGGCTGCTGCCGCAGCCGAAATTGCGGCCGGCGATCAGGATCACGGAATCCCGGTAACCGGGTTTGTTCAGGATAAAATCAGGGTTCTCGCTGCCGTCCGCCATGAAGCGCAATGGCTCGAACGTATGGTCGTGCAGGTTGTCCGGGGTGGCGGAGGTCAGATATTTCATCGGTGTGATGATGTCGGTATCGATATTGGCGCGGGGCAGGGGGGCGGCCACGCCTTTCAACTGTTGCAGCTTTTCCATTATTCGCTCCCCTCGATTGGCGGCAAGGCACGGACGTCGGTTATTTCGCCCGCGATGGCCGCCGCCGCCGCCATGGCCGGGCCGGCCAGATGGGTGCGGGCTTTCGGCCCCTGGCGGCCCACGAAGTTGCGGTTGGATGTGGAGACGCAGCGTTCGCCCGGCGCCACGATCTCGCCGTTGGTGGCGACGCATTGGGAACAGCCCGGCTCCCGCCATTCAAAGCCGGCGGCCAGGAATATCTCGTGCAGGCCTTCCGCCTCCGCCTCGCTTTTCACAATGCCCGAACCGGGCACGACCCAGGCCGTGGTGCCAGGGGCCACTTGTCGACCTTGGGCAATTGCGGCGGCCCGGCGCAGATCGGTCAGGCGGCTGTTGGTGCAGGAGCCGATGAAGACCCGGTCAACCTTGGTGCCGGCAATGTTGTCGCCGGGGTTCAGGCCCATATATTCCAGGGCGGTTTCCGCATTTGAGCGTAATTCCGCTTCGACAAAGCTATCCGGCGTGGGAATTTCTTCCGTCACGGCTACGGTTTGGCCGGGGGAGGTACCCCAGGTGATCTGTGGTGCGATGTCGGCGGCATCAAATGAAACTTCCCGGTCGAATACGGCATCTTCATCCGACGGCAGGCCGCGCCAGTATTCCAAGGCGGTATCCCAGGCCGCGTCCTTGGGCACCAAAGGCCGATCATGCAGGTATTCGTAAGTGGTTTCGTCCGGGGCCACCATGCCCATGCGGGCGCCGAATTCGATCGATAGATTACTGATCGTCAAACGTTCCTCGATGCCCATGTCGCGAATGGTGGAACCGGCATACTCCACCGCATACCCGATGCCGGCCGCCACGCCCAGGTGGCCAATGATATGTAAAATGACATCCTTAGCCTCAACACCCGCGCCCAGTTCGCCATCGATATTGATGCGCATGGTGCCGGGACGGCGCTGGCGTATGGTCTGGGTTGCCAGTACATGCACCAGTTCCGAGGACCCAATACCCCATGCCAGGGCGCCCATGGCGCCGTGGGTCGAGGTATGGCTGTCGCCGCAGACCAGCAGGCTGCCGGGCAAAGTAAAGCCGGTTTCGGGTCCGACCACGTGCACGATGCCCTGGTTGGGATGGTCTATGCCGTAATGGGGAACACCCGCCGCCGCCGACATGTCCCGCAGCGCACCGCCCAGGCGTTCACCATTGGGGCTGGATGCAAGCGTCCGGCCGGGCAGGGAGGAGACACTGTGATCGGGGACGGAGAGGCAGAGTTCGGGGTTGCGCACGGTCAGGCCCCGTTCGTTCAGATCCATCATGGCCCGCGAGCCGCTCAAGTCATGGATCAATAATCGGTCGACGTGAAGCAGATCCAAATTTTCGCCCAGGGAACGGACGACGTGGCTGTCCCAGAGTTTGTCAAATAGGGTCTTTGCTGTCGTCATGGTTATGTTCCTCGATCCACGCCGTTATCGCTTCGTTGAAGATATCCGCTGCTTCGATATTCACCGCGTGGCCCGCATTCGCGGCAACGACCCTGAGGTTCGGAATATGAGCCACCGCGTACTCGTAGTTCGGTTGGAACCGCTTCTCCGCCGCGCCGTGAACCAGCAATGTGGGCACGGCGGTGTTGGCTGCTTCCGCCCGCACCGAAAGATAGGGCGATGAATAGCGGAAGGTCTGCGCCAGGCCCCTAGGTTGCAGCAATTCAGCGTCTCTGACCAGGGCATCCCGCGCCTCGATCGGCAAACGTTTGGCACGGCCGGGGAAAATCGGCAGCTCCTTGATGCCCTCTTTTCCGCCCTGTTCCATAAGCTGGGCGCGTTCTTCCGCCGTGCTGCGATATGTTTTCAAATATTCTTCCCCAGCCAGGGCGGAGGAGGAGTTCGTGAATACCTGGGCGATGATCCGCTCGGGATGGCGCAGGGCGTATCGCAGGGTCAGGGAGGCGCCGAACGACTGGCCGCAAATGAACCAGGTCTCGATGCCCAACTTTTTGCGGATCGCCTCGAACATCCCCACATAATATTCCGGATCGTATGGTTCCGCATCCTCCGGCGCAGCAGAGCGGCCATGGGCGAGGAGTTCCACCAGTACCGGCCGGGCGACCTTTTGGATGGCGGCGATATTCAAATCCCACTGTGCCTTGGAAGACAGCATGCCGTGCAGCATCATGATATGGGGGCCGTCGCCGTCCAGCTCTTCGTAGTGCAAATGAATGTCTGTATCGCTCATGACCGTTTCACCAATAATGCATCAACCACGCTGACCCCTTTTGTGTGGACCAACACGGGGTTCAGATCCAATTCCCCGATCACATCGCCATGATCGGCGGCGAATTGGGACAGCTTCACGACCAGATCCAGCAACGCGTCCACATCCGCCGGCCCTTCGCCCCGTACGCCGTCCAATAGAGCCCTGCCGGCCAGGCGATCCAGTAAGGCGCTGGCGCCATCCTTGTCTAGTGGTACGGGCGACAGCGCCACGTCCGGATTGACCTCCACATGAATACCGCCGAAGCCCAGCATCAGCATGGGGCCGAACGTCGCATCGTGATTGATGCCCAGGATCATCTCATGGCCTT
>JABIRL010000037.1 GCA_018667855.1 Rhodospirillaceae bacterium | reverse complement strand
CACGGAACGGGTGCTGGGCCGCACGGCGGCGGTGGACGTGATCGATCCGGTCACCGACAGCGTCTTGATCTCCGGCGGCGAGATGATCGAGGAAGTGGAAGCCGAAGTCCTCGAGAACGCCGGCATTCAGGCTCTGTTGATCCGCTCCGTTCTGACCTGTGAAACCCAGACCGGTGTCTGCGGTAAATGCTATGGCCGTGATCTGGCGCGGGGTACGCCGGTCAACGCGGGCGAGGCCATCGGCGTCATCGCGGCGCAGTCGATCGGCGAGCCGGGCACCCAGTTGACCATGCGGACCTTCCATATCGGCGGTACCGCCCAGGTGGCCAATCAATCCTCGATCGAGGCTTCATATGACGCCGTCGTGCGGATTGAAAATCGCGATGTGTTGACGGATTCCACGGACCGGCTGGTCGCCATGGGCCGGGCCATGGAGCTGCTGTTGATCGATGCCAATGATCGGGAGCGGGCGCGCTATCGTATTCCTTACGGTGCCCGTCTGTTGGTCGATGAAGGCGATCAGGTGGCCAAGGGCGACAAGCTGGCTGAATGGGATCCCTACACCCGGCCGATCATGACGGAACGGGATGGCTTGGTGAATTACCGCGATCTGGTCGAAGGTACGACCATGCGGGAAGAAACCGATGAAGCCACCGGTATCTCCTATTGGGTGGTGGTGGATCATCGCGGTCCCAAAAAGGAAACCGAGCTGCGCCCGCGTATCACCCTGCGCGACAAAAAGGGCGAGGTCATCATGCTGCCCAATGACATGGAAGCCCGTTACTTCCTGCCCCCCGACGCCATTTTGTCGGTGGATGACGGCAGCGAGGTCCATGCCGGCGATGTCCTGGCGCGTATTCCCATGGCCTCGGCCCGGACCCGGGATATCACCGGTGGTCTGCCCCGCGTGGCGGAACTGTTCGAGGCCCGGCGTCCCAAGGATCATGCCATCATCGCCGAAAGCGACGGCTATGTGGAGTTTGGCCGCGACTACAAGACCAAGCGCCGCATCGTTGTCCGGCACGAGGACGAAGGCGTGGAGCCGACGGAATATCTGGTGCCCAAGGGCCGGCACATCACGGTCCAGGAAGGTGACTTCATCCGCAAGGGCGAATACCTCCTCGACGGTAATCCCGCGCCGCACGATATCCTGAAGGTTCAGGGCATCGAGGCCCTGGCGGCATACCTGGTCAACGAGATTCAGGAGGTCTACCGTCTGCAGGGCGTGAAGATCAACGATAAGCATATCGAAGTGATCGTGCGCCAGATGCTGCAGAAGGTGGAAATCGAGGATGGTGGCGAGACCACATTCTTGAAGGGCGAACAGGTTGACCGGGTCGAGTTAGACGAGGTCAATGCCCGGGATGTGGCCGAGGGACGGAAGCCGGCAACGGCCTCGCCGGTGTTGCTCGGCATCACCAAGGCATCGCTGCAGACCCGCTCCTTTATCTCCGCCGCATCGTTCCAGGAAACCACCCGTGTCCTGACCGAAGCCGCCGTCGTGGGTAAGGCGGATGATCTGATCGGCCTGAAGGAGAACGTCATCGTGGGCCGCTTGATACCGGCCGGTACGGGCGCTCACCTGAACGAACTGCGTACGATCGCGCAGCAGCGGGACGAGGAAATCGAACAAGCCCGGCCCGCATCCCTGCCCGAGGGCGAGGAAATGGAAGCCGCCGCCGGCGACGACTAGCGGGCCTTTTTGGGTCGAATGAGGCCGGTGCCGGCACATGCCTGGCGCCGGCCTTTCTTTTGCGGCTCCGGCAGCGGTCTGAAATTTGGCAGTTTTCGGTCAATTGTCTGGCTTTGCTGCACTGCAAAAAAAGGCTGAATTCAGGGTAATTTTTCGGTTGACGAAGGGGGGGCGCATACATAGTATCCGCCAACCATTTCGCGGCAGGTGGTAGCCGGTTTTTCTGATGGCATGAGGCGAAATTCCTTACGCCATTAGCGGCTAAACACTGCGGCAGGTATTACGGAAGACATCGCGGACGCGGTTGTTTGTTAAGACCAGTTGAAACTGGGCGGGGCCGGAATTTCGGTCGACCGCCGAGTTCGTTTGTCTTTCCGATTTTGTTTTGGACGACCCAGATCTAGACGACCAAGTTTTCGACGATCACGCGACGTCAACATTATTCAGAGGACCTAAAGCGCATGCCGACGATCAACCAATTGATCCGCAAGCCGCGGCAAAAGCCCAAAAGCCGCAACAAGGTACCGGCCCTGGAAGCCTGCCCGCAAAAGCGCGGCGTTTGTACAAGGGTCTACACGACCACGCCGAAAAAGCCGAACTCGGCCTTGCGCAAGGTGGCGCGCGTGCGTCTGACCAATGGTTTTGAGGTGACGTCATACATTCCCGGCGAAGGTCATAACCTGCAGGAACATTCCGTGGTGATGATCCGCGGCGGCCGGGTCAAGGATCTGCCCGGCGTCCGCTATCACATCATTCGTGGTGTCCTTGACACCCAAGGCGTCAAGGACCGGCGTCAGCGCCGTTCCAAATACGGCGCCAAGCGCCCGAAATAGCGGCAACAGGGGAAAGACAAAATGTCCAGGCGACATCGTGCGGAAAAACGCGACATCCTGCCCGACGCAAAGTTCGGCGACCGGGTGCTGACGAAATTCATGAACAGTCTGATGGTACACGGCAAGAAGTCCATCGCGGAAACCATCCTTTACGGCGCCCTCGACCGGATCGAGGAAAAGGCCCATCAGGATCCGGTGCAGACCTTCCACCAGGCATTGGAAAACGTCAAACCCGCGATCGAGGTGCGCTCGCGCCGGGTTGGCGGCGCCACCTATCAGGTGCCCATTGAAGTGCGCTCGGACCGCAGTCAGGCGCTGGCCATTCGCTGGTTGATTTCAGCCGCCAGGGCGCGTTCGGAAAACACCATGGTGGAGCGGCTTTCCGGCGAACTGCTGGATGCCGCCAATGCCCGTGGCAACTCCGTGAAAAAGCGCGAAGACACCCATCGCATGGCCGAGGCCAACCGGGCCTTCTCCCATTACCGCTGGTAGTCAGTGATTTCGGCGGCAACAAGGAAAATTTGAAGATGGCCCGTACCACACCGCTCGAGCGATACCGGAATATCGGCATCATGGCGCATATTGACGCCGGCAAGACCACGACGACGGAACGCATTCTGTATTACACCGGCCGCAGCCACCGGATCGGTGAAGTGCACGACGGCGCCGCCACCATGGACTGGATGGAGCAGGAACAGGAACGCGGCATCACCATCACATCCGCCGCGACCACCTGCAACTGGCGCGACCACCGCATCAACATCATCGATACCCCCGGGCATGTGGATTTCACTATCGAGGTGGAGCGGTCCTTGCGCGTCCTCGACGGCGCGGTGGCGGTGTTTGATTCCGTGGCCGGTGTCGAACCGCAGTCCGAGACGGTTTGGCGTCAGGCTGACAAATATAACGTTCCGCGCATCTGCTTCGTGAACAAGATGGATCGCACGGGCGCCGATTTTTACCGTTGTGTCGATATGATGGTCGACCGCCTGGGCGCGACGCCGCTGGTGCTGCAATTGCCGGTAGGCTCGGAAGCGGAATTCGCCGGCGTGATCGATCTTTTGAATGACCGGGCGATCATCTGGCAAAATGAAAACCTGGGCGCGGAATTCGATTACGTCGAAATTCCCGACAACATGAAGGATGAAGCCGCCGACTATCGGGCCCGTCTGATCGAGACGGCGGTGGAACAAGACGACGATGCGCTGGAAGCCTACCTCGAAGGCAACGAGCCGGACATGGCGACGCTCCAGCGCTGCATTCGTAAAGGCACCTTGAATGCAGATTTCGTCCCCGTGCTGTGCGGCAGCGCTTTCAAGAATAAAGGCGTGCAGCCCCTGTTGGACGCAGTGGTGGATTACCTTCCCGCCCCGACCGATCTTGAAGCCATTATCGGCACCCATCCGGACCGCGAGGAGGAGATCGTACGCCAATCCTCCGATGACGAGCCTTTTGCCGCCCTGGCCTTTAAAGTAATGACCGACCCCTTCGTGGGGTCGTTGACGTTTGTGCGGGTCTATTCCGGCGTTCTGGACAGCGGCAGCACCATTTTGAATTCCATCAAGGGCAAGCGCGAACGGGTCGGCCGCATGTTGCTGATGCACGCCAACAGCCGCGAAGATGTCAAGGAAGCGCGTGCGGGAGATATTCTGGCTTTGTGCGGCCTGAAAGACACCACGACGGGCGATACCCTGTCCAACCCCTCGAACCTGGTGATCCTGGAACGCATGGACTTCCCCGATCCCGTGATCGAAGTCGCGGTCGAGCCGAAGACCAAACAGGATCAGGAGAAGATGGGCGCCGCTTTGAAGCGTCTGTCGGACGAAGATCCCTCCTTCCGGGTGACCTCGGATACGGAGAGCGGCCAGACCGTGATCAAGGGCATGGGCGAATTGCACCTGGAAATCCTGGTCGACCGCATGAAGCGGGAATTCAAGGTCGATGCTAATGTTGGCGCGCCGCAGGTGGCCTATCGCGAAACCATCGGCCGGCCGGCGGATCTGGACTATACCCATAAAAAACAGACCGGCGGCTCAGGCCAGTTCGCCCGCATCAAGCTGCAGCTGGAACCGGGTGAAGTCGGCTCGGGCGAGATTTTCGAAAGCAAGATCGTCGGCGGCAATGTGCCTAAGGAATATATCCCGGGCGTCGAAAAAGGCATTCATTCGGTTGCAAGTGGTGGTGTGCTGGCCGGTTTTCCCCTGATCGATTGGAAAGTCACCCTGGTGGACGGCGCTTATCATGACGTTGATTCATCCGTGATGGCGTTCGAGATCGCGGCCCGTTCCGCTTTCCGGGAATTGGTGATGTCGGCCAAGCCGAAATTGCTGGAGCCCATCATGCGGGTTGAAGTGGTAACGCCGGAAGATTACGTGGGCGATGTGATGGGCGATCTGAACCGCCGTCGCGGCCATATCACCGGTACCGAGCCCCGCGGCAATGCCCAGGTCATCGCGGCCATGGTGCCGCTGGCGAACATGTTTGGTTACGTTAATAATCTGCGCTCAGCCACCCAAGGCCGGGCGCAATTTACGATGCATTTCGATCATTACGAACAAGTACCGCAGGCGGTGTCGGACGAAGTCCGCGCCAAGCTTGCCTGACAATGCGCTGACACTGAAGGATCAAGCGAATGGCGAAGGCAAAATTTGAGCGTACGAAGCCCCATTGCAACGTTGGCACGATTGGCCATGTTGATCATGGCAAGACGACGCTGACGGCGGCGATCACGAAGATCCTGGCGGAAGCCGGGGGCGCTGAGTTCACGGCCTATGATGATATCGACAAGGCGCCCGAAGAGCGCGCCCGTGGCATCACGATCTCGACCGCGCATGTGGAGTACGAGACCGAGAACCGCCATTATGCGCACGTTGATTGCCCGGGCCATGCTGACTATGTGAAGAACATGATCACCGGCGCGGCGCAGATGGACGGGGCGATTTTGGTTGTCTCGGCGACGGACGGCCCGATGCCCCAGACGCGGGAGCATATCCTGCTGGCCCGTCAGGTCGGCGTACCGGCGCTTGTGGTCTATATGAACAAGTGCGACCAGGTCGACGACGAAGAGATTTTGGAACTGGTCGAGATGGAAGTGCGGGAGCTCCTCGACAGCTATGAGTTCCCTGGCGACGATATCCCGGTCATTCGCGGCTCGGCCCTGTCGGCGCTGGAAGACGGCGACGAGACGCTGGGCAAGAACTCGATCCAGGAATTGATGGCGGCGGTTGACGAATATATCCCGCAGCCCGAGCGTCCCAAGGACATGCCGTTCCTGATGCCGATCGAGGATGTGTTCTCGATCTCGGGCCGGGGCACGGTGGCCACCGGTCGGATTGAGCGCGGCATTGTCAAGGTCGGCGAGGAGATCGAGATTGTCGGCATCAAGGAAACCGCGAAGACCACGGTGACGGGTGTCGAGATGTTCCGCAAGCTGCTGGACCAGGGCGAGGCGGGGGACAATGTTGGTTGTCTGTTGCGCGGTGTTGGTCGTGACGAGATTGAGCGGGGCCAGGTTCTGGCCCACAAGGGCTCGATTACGCCGCACACCAAGTTCCAGGCCAGTGCGTATATTCTGACCAAGGACGAGGGCGGGCGGCACACGCCATTCTTCACCAATTACCGGCCGCAGTTTTACTTCCGAACCACGGATGTGACGGGTGTTGTGTCACTGCCCGAGGGCACGGAGATGGTGATGCCGGGCGATAATATCGAGATGTCGGTTGAGCTGATCGCGCCGATCGCCATGGACGAGGGTCTGCGCTTCGCGATCCGCGAGGGCGGCCGCACGGTGGGTGCCGGCGTCGTCGCATCCATTGACGAATAATAACAACTGATCCGTAGGCAGGAAAACGAACATGGAAAGCCAGAATATCCGCATTCGCCTGAAAGCGTTCGAGCATCGCGTGCTCGATCAGGCCACATCGGAAATAGCATCGACGGCAAAACGGACCGGCGCCCGGGTGCGCGGGCCGATCCCCCTGCCGACGCGGATCGAAAAGTTCACGGTTCTGCGTTCGCCCCACATCGACAAGAAGTCGCGGGAGCAGTTCGAAATCCGCACCCACAAGCGGCTGCTCGATATTGTTGACCCCACGCCGCAAACCGTCGACGCGCTGATGAAGCTCGACCTGGCGGCCGGCGTGGACGTGGAAATCAAACTTTAGGATTGCAAGATGAAGCGTTCCGGTCTCATAGGGCAAAAACTCGGCATGACCCGAGTCTTTCTCGAAGACGGCAGCCACGTTCCGGTCACCGTAGTGCATATTGATGAATGCCAGGTGGTTGACCAGCGCACCCAGGAGCGGGATGGCTACTCGGCTGTTCAGTTGGGCGTGGGCAAGGCCAAGGCGAAGCGCGTTGGCCAGGCCATGCGCGGCCATTTCGCCAAGGCCGAGGTTGAGCCGAAGAAGCGGCTGGCCGAATTCCGGGTATCGGAAGATGCACTGATCGAGGTAGGCGCGCAGTTGAGCCCCGAGCATTTCGCCAAGGGCCAATATGTAGACGTCGCGGGCACTTCCATCGGCAAGGGCTTCGCCGGCGCCATGAAGCGTTGGGGCTTTAGTGGATTGCGGGCCTCTCACGGTGTCTCGATTTCCCATCGCTCCCATGGCTCCACGGGTCAGTGCCAGGATCCGGGCAAGGTCTTCAAGGGTAAGAAGATGGCCGGGCATATGGGCGCGGGCCGGGTCACCATGCAGAACCTGGAAGTGGTTGGTGCGGACGTGGACGAGGGTCTGCTGTTGATCAGGGGCTCGGTGCCGGGCCCGAAAAGCGGCTGGGTTCTGATCCAAGACGCGGTGAAAAAGGCGCTGCATGAAGATGCGCCGAAGCCCGCCGGTTTGATCGAACGCCCCGTCGACGAGGCGGTTGAAGAGGCCGCTTCGGAGGTCGGTGCCGCCGAGGAGGCGGCTGCCGAAGAGACCGGTACGGACGCTGCGGAAGATGTGGCGGAAGATGTGGCGGAAGATGCCGCGCCTGCCGACGGCGAGGGGAAGGAATAATTGCCATGAAGGCAAACGTAACAACCATGGACAACAAGGCCGCCGGCGATATCGAGCTGGCGGAGGAAGTCTTTGGCGTGGAACCGCGCCGGGATATCCTGCACCGCGTGGTGACCTGGCAACTGGCGAAGCGCCGGGACGGCAATCACGCCGTCAAGGAACGCAACGCGATCCGCGGTTCCGGCGCCAAGATTTGGCGCCAAAAAGGCACCGGCCGGGCGCGCCATTCGTCCAACAAGGCGCCGCAGTTTCGCGGCGGCGGCGTGGCCCATGGCCCCCGGGTCCATGATCATGTCCACAAGCTGACCAAAAAGGTCCGCGCCCTGGGCATGCGCTCTGCGCTGTCTGCCAAGCAGGCCGAGGGCAAGCTGGTTATTCTGGAGCAGGCCGCGCTGGAAGAGGCGAAGACCAAGGCCCTGACAGCGAAAATGTCGGCCTTGGGTTGGGGCGATGTCTTGATCATCGACGGCGGCGAGTTGGACCCGAATCTGGTTCGGGCGGCGGGCAATCTGGGCACGGTCCAGGTCATGGCCTCCGCCGGCGCCAATGTCTATGACATCCTGCGCCGCGACACCCTGGTGCTGACCAAAAGCGCCGTTGAAGTATTGGAGGCGCGGCTGAAATGAACCGCGAACAGATTTATACGACGGTCCTGGGCCCGGTGGTGACGGAAAAAGCCACCATGGGTTCCGAACATGGGCAGGTCACCTTCCGGGTCACCATGGACGCCACCAAGCCCCGCATCAAGCAGGCGGTGGAGGCATTGTTCTCGGTCAAGGTGAAGTCGGTCAATACCCTGCGCGTGAAGGGCAAGACCAAGCGTTTTCGCGGCGTCAAGGGGCGCCGCTCGGACTGGAAAAAGGCCATTGTGACGTTGGAAGACGGCCAGTCCATCGACGTCATGGGCGGGGTGTAAGACATGGCGTTGAAGCAATATAAACCAACCACGCCGGGCCGCCGGGGCCTGGTTCTGGTCGACCGCTCGGAATTGCATAAGGGCAAGCCGGTCAAGGCGTTGACCAAGGGTTTGACCAAAAGCGGCGGCCGCAACAACCATGGTCGCATCACGGCGAGGCGCCGGGGCGGCGGGGCCAAGCGCAGCTACCGCATGGTGGATTTCAAGCGCCGCCGGTTCGAGGCGGCGACGGTGGAGCGTCTGGAATATGATCCCAACCGCTCCGCCTTTATCGCCCTGATCAAATACGCCGACGGTGAATTGTCCTATATCCTGGCGCCGCAGCGCCTGGCGCCAGGCGACACTGTTGTCGCGGGCGAGCGGGTCGACGTGAAGCCGGGCAATGCCATGCCGCTATCCGCCATGCCGATCGGCACCATTATCCACAATGTGGAGATGAAGCCGGGCAAGGGCGGCCAGATCGCACGCTCCGCCGGCACCTATGTGCAATTGGTCGGCCGCGACCAGGGCTATGCCATTCTGCGCCTGACCTCGGGCGAGCAGCGCCTGGTGCGTTCGGAATGCATGGCCACCGTGGGCGCGGTATCGAACCCGGATAATTCCAACATCAAGCTGGCCAAGGCCGGGCGTAACCGTTGGCTGGGCAAGCGCCCCTCGGTGCGCGGCGTGGCCATGAACCCGGTCGATCATCCCCATGGCGGCGGCGAGGGCCGTACCTCGGGCGGCCGTCATCCGGTGACCCCCTGGGGCAAACCGACCAAGGGCAAGCGGACACGGTCCACGAAAAAGCCCTCCAGCAAATACATTCTGCGCCGTCGGCGCTCGAAATAGAGAGGCGGCATAGAGATGACACGTTCTGTCTGGAAAGGCCCCTTCGTCGATGGCTACCTGCTGAAAAAAGCGGAAGCCACGGCAGCCTCGGGGCGCAAGGAAGTGATCAAGATCTGGTCCCGGCGGTCGACCATTCTGCCGCAGTTCGTCGGACTAACGTTTGGCGTGCACAACGGCCAGAAGCATATTCCTGTATTGGTGAACGAAGACATGGTGGGCCACAAATTCGGCGAGTTCGCGCCGACACGGACCTACTATGGCCACGCCGCCGATAAGAAAGCACGGCGGGGTTAGGGCCATGGGCAAACAGGCAAGAGATCGGCGTCTGGCCGACAACGAAGCGGGCGCCCAGGGCCGCAACATCCGGACCTCACCGCAGAAGCTGAATTTGGTGGCGCAGGCGATCCGCGGCAAGGATGTGGAAAGCGCCATGGCCGAGTTGACTTTTTCCAAGCGCCGGGTCGCCGGTCTGGTGAAAAAGGTTCTGCAATCGGCCGTCGCCAATGCGGAAAACAATCACGACCTGGATGTTGATGCCCTTTATGTGGCGGAAGCCAGCGTCGGCAAGAACATGGTGATGAAGCGCATGCGTCCGCGCGCGCGGGGCCGCATGGCCCGCATCCTGAAACCATTCAGCGAGATACGCATCGTGGTACGCGAGCGCGAGGAGGCGAACTAATGGGTCAAAAAGTAAATCCGATCGGCCTGCGGGTCGGCATCAATCGGACCTGGGACAGCCGCTGGTACGCTAACAAGCGTGAATATGGCCCCCTGCTGCACGAAGACATCAAGATCCGACGCTTTCTGCAGAAGCGTCTGCATCAGGCCGGTATCTCGCGCATTGTCATCGAGCGGCCGGCCAAGAAGGCCCGGGTGACCATCTACACGGCCCGTCCCGGCCTGGTCATCGGCAAGAAGGGCGCGGACATCGAAAAGCTGCGCCAGGCCCTGTCGCAAATGACCGGCAGCGATGTGCATTTGAATATTGTAGAGATCCGCAAGCCGGAGATCGATGCCAAGCTGGTGGCGGAAAACATCTGTAACCAGCTCGAACGCCGCATCGCCTTCCGCCGCGCCATGAAGCGGGCCGTGCAATCGGCCATGCGCTTGGGCGCCCTGGGCATCCGCATCAACTGCGGCGGCCGTCTGGGCGGGGCCGAGATCGCGCGCACGGAATGGTATCGCGAAGGCCGCGTGCCGCTCCATACCCTGCGCGCCGATATCGATTACGGCGAGGCTACGGCCTTTACCGCTTACGGTACCTGCGGCGTGAAAGTCTGGGTCTTTAAGGGTGAGATCATGGAACATGATCCCATGGCCCAGGATAAACGTAATCAGGATACGCAGACCCAGCGCTCGTAAGGCGCTTAGGGTTAGATTTGAAAGACGAAGAGATAGGTTGATCACGTCATGTTGCAACCAAAGAGAACAAAATTCCGCAAGGCTCACAAAGGCCGTATTCACGGCAAGGCCAAGGGCGGCAATAAACTGGATTTCGGTGCCTACGGCTTGAAGGCCGTGGGACCCGCGCGGATCACCGCGCGGCAGATCGAAGCGGCCCGTCGTGCCATGACCCGGCAGATGAAACGTGCCGGCAAGCTGTGGATTCGGGTATTTCCGGATGTCCCGGTTTCGAAGAAGCCGACCGAGGTTCGCATGGGTAAGGGTAAGGGTACGCCCGAATTCTGGATCTGCCGGGTGAAGCCTGGCCGGGTTATGTTCGAGCTGGATGGCGTGCCGGTCGATGTGGCGCGCGAGGCCTGCCGCCTGGCGGCCGCCAAGTTGCCCGTGCAGACCCGGTTTGTGGCCCGCGTTGGGGAGGGCTAGTCATGAAAGCCGAAGAACTACGCGGCCAGACCAAGGATCAGTTGACCGATCAGTTGGTCGATCTGCGCAAGGAGCAGTTCAATCTGCGCTTCCAGCGGGCCAGCGGCCAATTGGAAAATACCGCCCGCGTGCGCCAGGTGCGCCGCGACATTGCCCGCATCAAGACGGTCTTGAGCCGGATGCAGGTTGAAGCACAGGCCACATTGGCCGTACAGGCCACTCAGGCCGGGGCCTAGGACCGAGGAGAACGGGATGCCAAAACGCATCATGCAGGGCGTCGTGGTCAGCGACAAAAACGACAAGACCATCGTGGTCCGGGTCGAACGGCGCTTCACCCACGCGCTGTACAAAAAGGTTATCCGGCGTTCGAAGCGGTTCCACGCTCACGACCCGGAAAACAAATTCAAAACCGGTGATCAGGTTCGCATTCAGGAATGCGCCCCGATTTCGAAGAACAAGCGATGGATCGTTCTCGCCGAAGAGACGGCGAGCTAGAACGGCAACTCTTGGGACCACAATAGGTAAACAGCCATGATCCAATCAGAAACCATGCTCGAAGTCGCCGATAATTCCGGCGCCCGACGGGTACAATGCATCAAGGTGCTTGGCGGCTCGAAGCGCAAGTACGCTTCCGTTGGCGATGTCATCGTCGTCTCCATCAAGGAGGCCATTCCCCGCGGCCGGGTGAAAAAAGGTGATATCCACCGCGCCGTCGTGGTGCGCACGGCCAAGGACATTCATCGTACGGACGGCTCCGCGATCCGCTTTGACCGCAACGCCGCCGTCCTGATCAATCCCCAGAACGAGCCCATCGGGACCCGCATTTTCGGCCCCGTGACGCGCGAACTACGGGCCAAGAGCCATATGAAAATCATTTCATTGGCGCCAGAGGTCATCTAATGGCGAAGAAATTTAAATTGAAAAAGGGCGACGATGTGGTCGTTGTCAGTGGCCGGGATAAGGGCAAGAAGGGTTCCATCCTGCGCGTTCTGCGCGATGATGACCGCGTCCTGGTCGATGGCGTCAACATGGTAAAACGGCATACCCGGCCGAGCCAGACCCAGCCGGGCGGTATTGTCGAAAAGGAAGCGCCGATCCATATCTCCAACGTCGCCTTGGCCGATCCCAAGGACGGCACGGCGACCCGGGTCGGTTACAAATTCCTCGACGACGGCCGCAAGGTTCGTTTCGCCAAGCAATCGGGGGAAGTTGTCGATGTCTGATATGCCGCGATTGAAACAGATGTATCGGGACGAGCTGCATGGCAAGTTGAAATCGGATTTTGATTTCAGCAACGACCTGCAAGTGCCGCGCCTGGACAAAATTGTCATCAACATGGGCGTTGGTGCGGGTACCGATGACCGCAAAAAGGTTGATGCCGCCTATTCGGACATGGTCAAGATCGCGGGCCAAAAGCCCGTTATCACCAATGCAAAACGCTCGGTCGCAGTGTTCAAGCTGCGCGAAGGCATGCAGATCGGTTGCAAGGTAACCTTGCGCAAGGACCGTATGTACGAATTCCTGGATCGTCTGATTACCGTGGCGATGCCGCGGATCAGGGATTTCCGGGGCGTGTCGCCGAAAAGCTTCGATGGCCGGGGCAATTATGCTCTTGGTTTGACGGAACAGCTCATCTTTCCGGAGATCAGTTACGACGAGATCGATGAAGTACGCGGCATGGATGTGGTGATCTGCACCACGGCGGCCGACGATGATCAGGGCCGGGCGCTGCTTGCCGGGTTCAACATGCCTTTTCAAAGCTGATATCCGGTAGGGATAGGAAGCGGCGAAGTTAAGGATTTTCGGTGGAAGTTTCAGTTTCGGAACTTTCGCATCACGAGGGAAACCAAGGGGTTCCATACATGGCCAAGAAAAGCGCCATTGAAAAGAACAAGGCCCGGGCCAAGATGGTCGGGAAATATCTGGCTAAGCGCAATCGTCTGAAGGCTATCGCCTCGGACAAAAGCCTGGGTCAGGAAGAGCGGTTCGCCGCCCGGTTGAAGCTGGCTCAGTTGCCGCGCAATTCCGCGCCCAACCGGGTCCGTAACCGCTGTGAATTGACGGGCCGCGCACGCGGGTACTACCGGAAATTCCAATTGTCCCGGATTGCGCTGCGCGAACTCGGTTCGCTCGGCCAGATTCCGGGCCTGACGAAATCTAGCTGGTAAGGGAGGGCGTAACGATGTCGATGACCGATCCGATCGGCGATATGCTGACGCGCATCCGCAATGGCCAGCGCGCGGGCAAGGGTTCCGTCCATTCGCCTGCCTCCCGGTTGCGGGAGAGGGTGCTGGAAGTGCTGCAGCGCGAAGGCTATATCCGCGGCTATTCCCGCACGGACTATGACCGGGGCAAGGCGGAATTGTCCATTGAGCTGAAATATTACGAAGGCGAGCCGGTGATCCAGCAGATCAAGCGGGTTTCCACGCCGGGCCGGCGGGTTTATTCCTCGGTCAAGCAGCTGCCGCGGGTGGCCAACGGCCTTGGCATTTCCATTCTGACCACGCCGCAAGGGGTGCTCTCGGATGCCGAGGCACGGGAAGCCAACGTGGGCGGCGAAGTCCTCTGTCAGGTATTCTAGGGAGCGCGAGATGTCCCGTATCGGAAACAAACCGGTGATCGTGCCCGACGGCGTGACCATTGAACTGGCTGCCCAGGCGATGACCGCCAAGGGCAAGCTGGGTGAATTATCCATGGCCGTGGTCGATCAGGTTGAATTCAGTCACGCAGACAATCAGATCGTCGTCACGCCCAAGGATCAAAGCAAGGTCTCCCGCTCTATGTGGGGCATGCAGCGCAGCTTGGCGCAGAACCTTGTGACCGGCGTATCGGAAGGTTTTGTCAAGGAACTGGAAATCCAGGGCGTCGGCTATCGCGCCGCACTTCAGGGCAAGATCCTGAAATTGCAGTTGGGCCATAGCCACGACATCGATTTTCCCATTCCCGACGGGATCAAAATTGAATGCGAGCGCCCCACGGCGATCAAGGTCATGGGTATCGATAAGCAGAAGGTCGGCCAAGTTGCCGCCGTGATACGGTCTTATCGGCCACCGGAACCCTACAAGGGCAAGGGCGTGCGCTACGTTGGCGAATATATCTTCCGCAAGGAAGGCAAGAAGAAGTAGGCGAACATGGGCAATACCAAAGAACTATTCAAACGCCGTCAGCGGCGCAACCGCACGGCACTGGCAAAGCGGAATACGGGCCGGCCTCGGCTTTCGGTGTTCCGTTCGTCCCAGCATATCTATGTTCAGGTGATCGATGATGTGGCTGGGCTAACCCTGGCTTCAGCCTCGAGCCTGGAAAAAGACCTGCGCGGGTCGCTGAAGACCGGCGCGGACAAGGAAGCGGCCGCGAAGGTCGGCGCCTTGATCGCCGAGCGCGCGAAAAGCGCCGGCATAGACGCGGTGGTGTTCGATCGCGGCGGTTATAAGTTTCACGGCCGGGTTAAGGCGTTGGCGGATGCCGCGCGCGAAGCCGGCCTGAGTTTTTAGACCTGTTTTATTAGGAAAGGCGAGGGTCCCATGGCACGTAATGATTTTGGAGACCGCGGCGACAGCGAGTTTGTCGATAAGCTGGTCCACATCAACCGGGTCGCCAAGGTGGTCAAGGGTGGCCGCCGGTTTGGTTTCGCCGCGCTGGTTGTCGTCGGCGATCAAAAGGGCCGGGTCGGGTTTGGCCACGGTAAGGCCCGCGAGGTACCCGAGGCTATTCGCAAGGCGACGGAAACCGCCAAGAAAGGCATGATCCGCGTGCCCTTGCGTGAAGGCCGCACCCTGCATCATGATATTCATGGCCGCCACGGCGCCGGCAAGGTCTTGCTGCGTGCCGCACCTCCCGGTACCGGTATCATCGCCGGCGGTCCCATGCGCGCCGTGTTCGAATGCATCGGCGTCCAGGACGTGGTGACCAAGTCGCAAGGTTCCTCGAACCCCTACAACATGGTTCGCGCCACGTTCGAGGCGTTGAAGAGCCAGGTTTCACCGCGCACGGTTGCCGCCAAGCGGGGCAAGAAGGTTGCCGATATTATCGGACGCCGCAGTCGTGGCCGCGCGGTCGAGGCCGAGGCGACCGAGGCTGAAACAGAAACGGCGGATGCCTAAGGCTGGGTGCTGTACGGGTGCTGTAAAAGCATCATTGATGCCTATATGTGACGAACACGTAACCGGGCGGTTCGGCTTGATTGAGCCAAATTGGTAGGTCAAAGTGGAAAGCAAGTGATGGCGAAAGCGAAGAAAACACTGACGGTAACCCAGATCGGAAGTCCGATCGGGCGGCCAAAATGGCAACGGGCGACCTTGGTCGGCCTTGGGCTGAACAAGATGCATCGCTCACGTGAGCTGGAGGATACCCCCTCCGTGCGCGGCATGATCAACCGGGTTCATCACCTGGTCCGCGTTGAGGAAGAGGCCTAGACCATGAAACTGAACGAATTACGCGACAATCCAGGCGCCCGCCACCAATCCAAGCGTCTGGGCCGTGGTCCCGGTTCCGGCAAGGGCAAGACGGCCGGCCGGGGTAACAAGGGCCAGAAATCACGCTCGGGCGTGGCGATCAAAGGTTTTGAAGGTGGTCAGATGCCCCTGTACCGGCGTTTGCCGAAGCGGGGCTTCAATAATATTTTCTCCAAGAACTATCAGGTGGTCAATCTGGGTCGTTTGCAGACCGCGATTGATGCCGGCAAGTTGGATGCCGGCAAGGCCATCGGCATGGACGAACTGCTCGCGTCCGGCGTCGTGCGCCGGGCCCGCGATGGCGTGCGTCTGCTGGCCAAGGGCGAATTGAAGGCCAAGGTGGATATTACGGTGGCCGGTGCATCCGCATCGGCGATCGCGGCGGTGGAAGCGGGCGGAGGCTCCGTCACGGTGACCGTGGCGAAAGAAGTCGCCGCCGAAGCGAAAGAAGCCAAAGCGAAAGACTAGGGCCGGGGGCGCGGGAGCGCGTATTGAACAGGCGGCTTTGCTGGATAAGGCGAAGTCGCCGCGAGGACGGACAACATGGCATCAGCGGCTGAACAACTGGCGGCTAACATAAACTTTGGAGCCTTTTCCAAGGCGACGGAGTTGAAGAAACGTCTGTGGTTCACCTTGGGCGCGTTGATCGTCTATCGTATCGGTACCTATATTCCAATTCCCGGGATCGACCCGGCGGCGCTGGCGGATATTTTCGAACAGCAGCGCGGCGGTATCCTTGGGATGTTCGACGTTTTCTCGGGTGGCGCCCTGGGGCGGATGACCATCTTCGCCCTGAACATCATGCCCTACATTTCGGCCTCCATTATTATTCAGCTGCTGACCACGGTGTCACCGCATCTGGAGCAGTTGAAGAAAGAAGGCGAGCAGGGCCGCAAGAAGATCAATCAATATACCCGCTACGGCACCGTTGTTCTGACCGCGCTGCAAGCCTATGGCATCGCCGCCGGGTTGGAAGGCATGACGGCCTCTGGCGGCCAGGGCGTGGTGCTGGCCGGTGGCATGTTCTTCAAGGCCAGCACGGTGATTACCCTGGTCGGCGGCACCATCTTCCTGATGTGGCTGGGCGAACAGATCACCGCCCGGGGCGTGGGTAACGGTATCTCGCTGATCATCTTCGCGGGTATCGTGGCGCAATTGCCGTCCGCCATCGCCTCGACCCTGGAACTGGGCCGCACGGGCGCCTTGAACACCCTGTTCATCCTGTTTCTGATCATTCTGGTGATCGGGACCATCACCTTCATCGTCTTTATCGAGCGGGCCCAACGCCGCATCGTGGTGCAGTATCCGAAACGCCAGGTCGGCCAAAAGATGTTCGGCGGCGAAAGCACCCACATGCCGTTGAAGCTGAACACCGCCGGTGTGATCCCGCCGATTTTTGCCTCGTCCCTGCTGTTGCTGCCCGTCACCGTTGCCTCGTTCTCGGCCCAGGGCGGGCCGGAATGGCTGACCACGGTGACATCCCTGTTGGGACGGGGACAGCCGTTGTACCTGGCGATGTATATCGGCGGCATCGTGTTTTTCTGCTTCTTCTACACGGCGATTGTCTTCAACCCGGCCGATACGGCGGATAACCTGAAGAAATACGGCGGTTTCATCCCCGGTATCCGGCCCGGCAAGCGCACGGCTGAATATCTTGACTATGTGCTAACCCGGTTGACCGTGGTTGGCGCCGGCTATCTGGCCCTGGTCTGTCTGCTGCCGGAAATTCTCATGTCGCAATACGCAGTGCCGTTCTATTTCGGCGGCACATCGCTGTTGATCGTGGTCAGCGTGACCATGGATACGGTCAGCCAAATCCAGTCTCATCTGCTGGCCCATCAATACGAGGGTCTGATCAAGAAATCCAAACTGCGGGGACGCAATCGATGAGGGTTTGGCGATGAGGATGATCCTTTTAGGGCCCCCCGGTGCCGGCAAGGGCACCCAGGCACAGCGCCTGGTGGATGCCTATAACATCGTGCAACTGTCCACCGGTGACATGCTTCGGGCGGCCGTGGCCGCCGGAACGCCCATCGGCCAACGCGCCAAGGCGGTGATGGACGCCGGCGATCTGGTCTCGGATGATATCCTGGTCGGCATGATTTCCGACCGGGTGAACGAGGATGATTGCAAGAACGGCTTTATTCTGGACGGCTTTCCCCGCACCCTGGCCCAGGCCGAGGCGCTGGAGGATATGCTGGCGCAAAAATCCCTGACCCTGAATGCCGTGATCGAGATGAAGGTGGATGACGCCTTGCTGATCGGACGGATTACCGGGCGGTATACCTGCGCCAACTGTGGGGCCGGTTACCATGATGAAAATTTGCAGCCGAAAGTGGCCGGCATCTGCGATAATTGCGGCCGCACGGATTTCAGCCGACGCTCGGACGACAACGCCGAGGCGGTAACGACCCGGTTGCAGGCCTATCACGAACAAACGGCGCCTTTGCTGCCCTTTTATCAGGCCAAAGGCAATTTGAAGACGGTTGACGGGATGGCAGATATCGATGAAGTGACGCGGCAGATGAAAGCTGCATTGGAGCCAGGTTAAGGCATTGACTTGACGGCAAAAAAGCATTAGATCGCGGGGTTCTACATGCATTGTGAACGCCGCTTCTGTGGTTGCTCCCATGGGTGGGGCCCGGCTGGTCGGGAAACCGGTCATGTCGCGCGAATAGAGCAGGCGAATTTGGTTGGCGAATTGAGCCGACGAGACGAAGACGAGGAGAAACTGGGTGGCGCGGATAGCAGGAATTAATATTCCGACCAACAAACGGGTCGAAATTTCTTTGACCTATATTCATGGCATTGGCAGGACCAAAGCCACGGAAATCTGCGGTAAGGTTGGAATCCCCCGGGAACGCCGTGTCGCGGAACTGACCGATCAGGAGGTCATGCAGATCCGCGAAGTGATCGACCAGGACCATATGGTCGAGGGCGATTTGCGCCGCGAAGTGGCGATGAATATCAAGCGTTTGATGGATTTGGGCTGCTATCGCGGCATCCGTCACCGCAAGGGCCTGCCGCTTCGCGGTCAGCGCACCCATACCAACGCGCGCACGCGCAAAGGCCCGGCACGACCCATCGCCGGCAGAAAGAAGGCGTAGGTTAGCCAATGGCAAAAGAACGTACACGCGTCCGCCGTCGCGAGAAGAAAAATATCATCTCGGGCGTGGCGCACGTCAATGCGACATTCAACAACACCATGATCAGCATTTCGGATGTTCAGGGCAATATCATCGCCTGGTCGTCCGCCGGTGCGCAGGGGTTCAAGGGATCCCGCAAATCCACGCCCTATGCGGCCCAGATGGCGGCGGAAGATGCCGGCAACAAGGCCCAGGAACATGGTATGAAATCCCTTGAAGTATTTGTTAAGGGCCCGGGTTCGGGGCGTGAATCAGCGCTTCGTGCCCTGCAGGCCGTGGGTTTCACCATTACTTTCATCAAGGACGTGACGCCGATACCGCATAATGGTTGTCGGCCACCCAAACGGCGGCGGGTCTAACCTTTATCCACCGGCGGTTCGTGCCGGTTGGACGAAGACTTGGAAATTCCGGGAACTCCCGGGTGCGGCGGTTGGCGAGCGCGAGGATACGACGTGATCCAGAAGAACTGGCAAGAACTAATTAAACCCAACAAGTTGAGCATTGATTCGGATGTTGATCCCGATCGCAAGGCAACGTTGGTGGCGGAACCGCTTGAACGCGGCTTTGGCCTGACCCTGGGCAATGCATTGCGGCGCATTTTGTTGTCGTCGCTGCACGGCGCGGCGGTAACCTCGCTGCAGATCGATGGGGTGCTGCACGAATTCTCGTCCATTCCCGGCGTGCGCGAAGATGTGACGGATATCGTCCTGAATATCAAAGCCCTGGCCGTGCGTCTGCACAGCGAAGGACCGCGCCGCATGACCCTCAAGGCGGAAGGCCCCGGCCCCATCACGGCGGCGAGCCTGGAAATGGGCCCGGATATCGAGGTGGTGACACCGGATCTGGTGATCTGCCATCTGGACCAGGGCGCCAAGCTGTCAATGGAGTTCACGGTTGACAGCGGCAAGGGCTATTTGGCGGCGGAGCATAACCGTACCGAGGACAGCCCCATTGGCCTGATCTCGGTGGATTCCGTGTTCTCGCCCGTCCGGCAAGTGGCCTACCGGGTGGAAAATTCCCGCGAAGGGCAGATCCTGGACTATGACAAGCTGACCATGGACCTGGAAACCGACGGTACGGTGACGCCGGAAGACGCCATCGCCTTCGCCGCCCGCATCCTGCAGGACCAGTTGCAGCTGTTCATCAATTTCGAGGAGCCGCGCGAAGAGCCGGTGCATTCGGAACCGGAACAGCCGCGCATCAACCGCAATCTGCTGCGCAAGGTGGACGAATTGGAATTGTCCGTGCGTTCGGCCAATTGCCTGAAGAACGACAACATCATCTACATCGGCGATCTGGTGCAAAAATCCGAATCCGAGATGCTGCGTACGCCGAATTTCGGGCGCAAATCCTTGAACGAGATCAAGGAAGTGCTGACCCAGATGGGCCTGCATCTGGGCATGGAAGTCTCGGAATGGCCGCCGGAAAATATCGACGATCTGGCGAAGCAGATGGAAACGGAATTCTAGCTCTCTGTTGTTTTTGGAGCTGGTCAAAGGAGAAGCGATATGCGGCACCGCAAAAGTGGACGCAAACTGAACCGGGATAGTTCCCACCGCAAGGCGATGTTCGCCAATATGGCGGCAGCCCTGATCAAGCATGAGCAGATCAATACGACCTTGCCGAAAGCCAAGGAACTGCGCCCCATCGTGGAAAAACTAATCACCTTGGGCAAGCGCGGCGACCTGCATGCCCGCCGCCTGGCCTATGCCCGCATTCCGGACCGGGCCATGGTGGCCAAGCTGTTCGATGTTCTCGGCGAACGCTACAAGGATCGCCAGGGCGGTTATATCCGGATCATCCGGGCCAATTTCCGTTATGGCGATTGCGCTCCGATGGCTTATATCGAATTTGTCGATCGCGACGTGGATGCCAAGGGCCTGGATTCGGGCCCCGTCATGGGCGATGACGATGACGAGGATGTCGCCGCCTGATCATGAGCATTGGCCGAACGGCACAAAAAGTTCACATTGGGGCGGCCTTTGGGCTGCCCCAACTGTTTCTGGGCCAAAACTCGAAACGCCGTCATTCCCGGGTATAGCGAAGCGGAGACCCGGGGATCCAGGGCGGCGAGCATTTGAATTGGTGGCCCTGGATTGTCGGGTCAAGCCCGACAATGACGATAATGCGGGCGGTATTGTATAATGCGGTCTCTTGGGCCCAGTGACTTGAACTTGTGATTTGAAAAGGTTTCGTTGATCGTGAGCAAGTTTCTAGCGGCGTTTTTCCTGGTGGGTTTATTGTCCGCGGCGGCGGTGCCGACTGCCACGGCGGCAAAAGTGGTGCCTGAAAGCAAGGCGCATATGACGCTGTCGTTCGCGCCCCTGGTTAAACGGGCTGCGCCGGCGGTGGTCAATATTTATACCCGCCGTGTGGTGGAACAGATATCGCGTTCACGCTTGTTCGATGATCCGTTTTTCCGCCGGTTTTTCGGCGAACGGTTCGGCGGCACTGGCCGCAAGCGGCAGCGGCAGCAAAATTCCCTTGGCTCCGGCGTCCTGTTGACTGGTGACGGTATGATCGTCACCAATCACCATGTCATTGACGGCGCTGACGAGATCACGGTGGCCCTGTCCGACCGTCGCGAGTTCGAGGCGACGCTGATCCTGGATGACGAGCGCACGGATTTGGCAGTCCTGAAAATCAATACGGACGGTGAAACATTGCCCTTCCTGGAGTTGCGGGATTCCGACAGCTTGGAGGTGGGTGATCTGGTGCTGGCCATCGGCAATCCCTTCAACGTGGGCCAGACCGTGACTTCGGGTATCATTTCGGCGCTGGCCCGGACCGGCATCGGGGTTTCCGATTTTCAGTTTTTCATTCAAACCGATGCGGCCATCAATCCGGGCAATTCCGGCGGCGCACTGATCACCATGGATGGCCGGCTGGCGGGGGTCAATTCCGCGATCTACTCCAAGACTGGCGGTTCCCACGGGATTGGTTTTGCCGTGCCTTCGACCATGGTGCGGGCTGTCCTGGCCAGCGCCAAGGCCGGTCTGGGGCATGTGAAGCGACCCTGGTTGGGCGCCTCGACCCAGACCGTCACCTCCGACATCGCAGCCTCCATCGGCTTGAAGCGGCCCATGGGCGTGATGGTCCGTTCCATCTTCCCCGACGGCCCGGCCGATCATGCCGGGATGGCCGTGGGGGATGTAATTTTGGCGGTCGATGGTCACGATGTCGCCTCGCCCAAGGCGCTGAATTTTCGCCTTGGTACCCGCATGATCGGCGAAGACGCGCCCTTTTCGATTTTGCGCGATGGCGATCGACGCAGCGTTAACCTGAAACTTGTCACCGCGCCCGAGACACCGCCGCGCGAGCTGACCAAATTGGCCGGCCGCCAGCCCCTTTCGGGCGCCACCGTGGCAAATCTGTCGCCGGCCCTGGCCGAGGAATTGGGCCTGGATACCCTAAGCAGCGGCGTCATCATTCTGCAGGTTGACCGCCGCACGCCGGCCCGGCGTTATCTGCGACCGGGCGACAAGGTGTTGCAGGTGAACAGTGACCGCATCGTCCAGGTTGGCGACTTGGTCAAAGCCATGAGCAAAGCCACGGATGAATGGCAGATCACCATGCGCCGGGGCGGCAAGGTGCGAACCATCCGGTTTACCCTATGAGCAATCTGTTCGACGCCGCCGGCATGGACCAGGGACCCTTGCGGCCCCTGGCCGAACGTCTGCGCCCCCATGAACTGGATCAGGTGATCGGCCAGGATCATTTGCTGGCCGACGATGGCGCGATCCGCCGCATGCTGTCGGCCGACCGTCTGGCCTCGCTGGTCCTGTGGGGCCCGCCCGGCAGCGGCAAAACCACCATCGCACGCCTGTTGGCGGCCCATGTGGGGTTGCATTTCGAACAGCTGTCTGCCGTATTCTCCGGCGTCGCGGATCTGCGCAAGGCGTTCGCGGCGGCGGGCCAGCGGCGCCTCAGCGGCCAGGGAACCTTGCT
>JABIRL010000040.1 GCA_018667855.1 Rhodospirillaceae bacterium | reverse complement strand
TTCTCGTAAATGATGTTCTCGTAGCTCATCGTTACTCTCCCGACTTTCGCTAAAATCAAGGTCTGAATTGCAAGGCCCGGGGTCCAAGGCGGCCGGGTTGGGCGATCATCTGGTAGGCGGTATCGACCCATTCGCAAATCAGCCGGCGGGTATCCCTGGGGTCCACCATTTCTTCGATCTGGAACTTGTTCAAGGGGCCGACGGGTCCGCGGGCGCTTTCGATGCGGGCGTTGATTTCCGCCCGCAGGGCCACCGGGTCCGCGGCCTCCGCCAGCTGACGTTTGTAGGCGGCTTCGATACCGCCTTCGGGTGGAATACCGCCCACATCCGCCGCCGGCCAAGCCACCCGAACGGACGGGCGGGCCAGGGGCGTGGCATAATTGTTGCCCGCGACACCAAAGCTGCGCCGGGCAAGAACCGTAAAGATGGGCACCTTGACCTGGGCGAAGGCCACCATCCACTCGGCGCCTTTGCGGATGGTGCCGGCGATTTCGTGTTCCAGACCGACGGCGAAGCCCGGGTTATCGACCAGATTGAGAATGGGTATATGGAAAACGTCGCACAAATCGATATGACGCCGCAGCTTATCGCAACCGTCCGCTGTCAAGGCGCCGCCGTTGACGTGGCGGCTGTCGGAGGCAATGACGCCCAACGGGTGCCCGTTGAAACGTACAAAGCCAGTGATCTGGTCGGTCCCCCACAAGGGCCCGATTTCGAAGAAAGAATCCTTGTCGGCCATCAAACGGATCGCCTTGCGCATATCAAACGTGGATGTGCGGCTGCGCGGAATGAGCGTGAACAGCTCTTCCTCACGCCGGTCGATCGGGTCGCCTGCGTTCGGTGGCAGAACCGGCGGGACGCCATGCACACTGGACGGCAGGTAGGACAGAAACCGGCGGGTTATGGCCACGGCCTCGTCTTCGCTTTCCGCCAGATTATCGACGGAGCCGTTGGTGCAATGGATGCGCCAATCGCCAAGCTCTTCCTTGGTGATGTCATACCCCATGGCATGGCTGACCACGGGCGGGCCGGCTACGAAAAGCTGCGAGATATCGCGCACCATGACCGAAAAATGCCCCAGAACGGCTTTCGCCGCGCCGATGCCGACGACGGAGCCCAACAGCATGTTTATGACGGGCACCGTGGCCAACTGTTCGGTATAGAGTTCGCTGCCCAGATGCCCGGGCAGGAAGGAACCACCGCCGCCCGTAACCCGCGGTTGGCCGGCCTTGATCGCGCCGGCGCTTTCGGCCGCGTCACTGTCGCCTGATTTCTGTTGCTGGGGCACCATGGTGGCAACGCTGCCGCCGCCCGACGAACCATCAAGCAATCTGATCGACGGTGCCTGCAGTTCCAAGGACAATTGGTCCAGATAGCGGCTTTTGGAGCCGATGGCGCCGTCCGCGTGCCCACCGCGCGAGGTAAAGTCATCGGCGCAGACGATTGCCGTGCGTCCGGCGATCTTGCCCCAACCACCCACGTGGTTGGCGGGCGTGAAGGCGGCGACGTTGCCGTCGCCGTCATAGGTGGCGAAACCGGCGATACTGCCCACCTCATGAAATGAATCTTCGTCCAGCAGCAGCGTTATGCGCTCCCGACAGGTTAATTTATCGCGGGATCGCTGTCTGACCACGCCAGGTTCGATGGAACCGGGCGCCAGGCGGTCCTCGGCCAATTGCTGCAGGGTTTCAACCTCTTCCAACACCGGTGTCCAGGTCTCGTTTATATCCCTGGTCGCCAGATCGCGCTCGGCATCGCCCGCATCCGGCGTGATCTCCGCCACGACCTGCCCGGCGACGACTTCATCCCCCATCACCAGGGCTTGGATCGCGGTGATGGTACCCGAACACGGCGCGGGCACCGCCGCCTCCATCTTCATGGCGCTGATCACCAGCAACGTATCGCCGGCATGCACACGCGCACCTTCGACGAGCGACCATTCCAAGACACTGCCGGCCATGGGGCATTCAAGGCCGGTTCCATTATTCCCTAACTCCAATGGCGGCAGGTTGGATTCGAATTGCGCCCGGGCCCTTCCCGCGCCAGGTCCAATAAGAGCGGCGGCTTGCTGTTCCAGAAAGCTGACCGCTTCGCCGCCCGCCTGTTGGGCAGCGGCCTCGGACAGGTCAGGGTTCTCCGCCATCAGGGAAGTTCTCGCGTCGCCGATTCGCAGGTCCGGGTGTTCCAAAATAGCCCGCAATTGCACCAGGTTGGTCGGCAAACCGCCGATGTGGAATTCATCCAAAGCGGCCAAGGTCCGGTCCACGGCGGACGCCAGCGCGCTGCCGGCGTTCGATGTGCAGATAAGTTTGGCGAGCAGGGGATCAAATTGGCTGGCGGGGGTGTAGCCGAGATAACCGCAGGCATCGACGCGGATCCCCGGCCCCGACGGCTCCTTGTAGCCGGTGATCGTGCCGCCGCCCTGGGCGACGACGCGGGTTTGAATGGCATAGCCCCGGGGCGCACCGATCGCTGCCTGATCGCCCAGGCCCAACGATGCAAGCGTGGCGCCAGCGGCAATGTGGAATTGAGTTTCCACCAGGTCGATGCCGGTGACTTGTTCGGTTACCGTATGTTCAACCTGGATGCGCGGATTGCATTCGATAAAGTGATAGCTGCCGCTTTCCGGTGAGACCAGGAATTCAACGGTGCCCGCATTGACGTAGTCGGCCGCCTTGACCAGTTTTATCGCATCGTCGAGCATGCTTTGTCTGACCGCATCGTCAAGACCGGCGGCGGGGGCGATTTCAACAACTTTTTGATTACGAATTTGCACCGAGCAGTCACGCTCGTGCAGGTGAACGGTTTGCCCTTTGATATCGGCCAGAACCTGGACTTCAATATGCCGGGGCCGTTCAACCAGTTTTTCGATGAAGATGGAGCCATCGCCAAAGGCGGCCGCCGCTTCGCTCTGACAGCGCTCAAAGGCTTCCGCCAATTCAGCTTCCGAACCCACGGCGCGCATACCCCGTCCGCCGCCGCCCGCCGCGGCCTTCAGCATGACGGGATAGCCGATGCCATTGGCAAACTCCCGCGCTTCATCGCTGGAGGTCAGCGCCGCCGCGCTGCCCGATACCACGGGAATACCACAGGATTGAGCCAGCGCCCGGGCGGTGACTTTGTCGCCAAATAACTGCAGCGCCGATGCGGATGGTCCAATAAAAGTGATGCCCTCGGCCGCGCACATGGCGGCAAAATTCGCATTCTCCGATAGAAAGCCATAACCGGGGTGAATGCAGTCGCACTGCATTTCCTTGGCGGCGGCGATGATCGCCGCGCCATCCAAATAGGCCGATACGGGATCTTGCCCGCCTTCCTGGCCGATGGCCCGCGCCTCGGTTGTCATGCGCGTATGCAGCGACAAGGCATCGACCGGCGCATAAATGGCAACGGATTCCATACCCAGCCCCTGGGCGGCTTTCGCGATGCGAATGGCAATTTCACCGCGGTTGGCGATTAAGACGCGTTTGTGCAGACCCATGTCATCCTCTTTGTATTTTTTTTGTGCTTTTTTCCCGACACGGGACGTTATCAGCAGACATTCCGCGTTTGGTGGCTCGAACGAAGTTTAACGCCGGCAAGAGGCGCGCACCACGCAATTTTGCCCGCCACCCTTGACCTTCCAGTAACTGGAAGCACTATATATTAGCTTATGGAGCTGTCCTGCATGAGCGGCGGCATGATTTTGTGTGGAGTATCAGATGAGCGACACAGAAGTTCATCGAGAGGAATTCGCTATTGACCCGGTTTGCGGCATGCAGGTTTCGCAGCCGGCCGAGGCGCCAACGTTGGAGCATGATGGCGATCCTTACTATTTCTGCGGCGCCGGATGTGCCAAGAAATTCGAGACGGACCCTCTGGGCTATTTGAGCGGCACGATCCAGGCCGCCGCGAAAGCCAAATCAGCGGCGACCAAGGCGAATGCATCCGCTGGCAAGGGCGGCTTCATCTGCCCCATGTGTCCCGAAGTCTGGAGCGAAACGCCGGCCAGCTGCCCCAGTTGCGGCATGGCGTTGGAAGCTGAACTGGTGATCGGCGCCACGCAAACCAAATACACCTGTCCCATGCACCCCGAGATCATAGCGGACGAGCCTGGTGATTGTCCCCTTTGCGGCATGGCGTTGGAGGCGGTTCAGGTAACCCTGGAGGCCGAGCCAAATCATGAACTGATCGACATGACCCGGCGCTTTTGGATTGGCGGCGCGTTCGCCTTGCCGGTCCTGATCCTGGCCATGGGCGAAATGGTGCCGGGGCTGGCCAGCTTCGTCAAAGGCCCCTGGAACCCCTGGGCACAGCTGGTTCTGAGCAGTCCGGTGGTCCTGTGGGCCGGCTGGCCGTTCTTTGAACGGGGCTGGAAATCGGTTCTGACCATGAACCTGAACATGTTCACGCTGATCGCCATCGGTACGGGGGCCGCCTATGGCTACAGTCTGGTCGCCATACTGCTGCCGGATGTATTTCCGGAAGGTTTTCGCGACGCGGATGGGCGTGTCGCCATTTATCTGGAAGCCGCCGCCGTGATCATCGCCCTGGTGCTGTTGGGGCAGATCCTGGAACTTCGCGCCCGCGAACGCACCAGCGGTGCCTTGCGCGCGCTGCTCGATCTGGCGCCGAAAACCGCGCGGCGCCTAAATCAGGATGGCGGGGAAGAGGAGGTCAGCCTGGCCGAGGTGCAGATCGGCGACAAACTGCGGGTTCGACCTGGCGAAGGTATTCCCGTCGATGGAGAGATCATCGATGGCCATAGTGCCGTTGACGAATCCATGATTACCGGGGAATCCCTGCCCGTGGAGAAACTGACAGGCGATAGCGTTATCGGCGGCACCCTCAACGGCACCGGTACCCTGGTCATGCGGGCGGACAATGTGGGGTCGGAGACCATGCTGGCCCGGATCGTACAAATGGTGGCGGAGGCACAGCGCAGCCGTGCGCCCATCCAGCGTATCGCGGATCAAGTGGCCGGGTATTTCGTACCGGTTGTCGTTGCATGTGCCGCCCTCGCCTTCGCCGGCTGGGCCTTCTTGGGGCCCAATCCGCCATTGGCCCATGCTCTGCTGGCCGCCGTCTCGGTGCTGATCATTGCCTGCCCTTGTGCCCTTGGCCTGGCGACGCCCATGGCGATCATGGTGGGGACCGGGCGGGGCGCCCAGGCGGGTGTGTTGATCAAAAGCGCGGAGGCGTTGGAACGCTTCGAAAAGGTCGACACGCTCGTGGTCGACAAAACGGGAACCTTGACCATGGGCAAGCCTGCTTTGACGAAAGTGCTCGCCTCACCTGGATTCGAAGAAAATGACGTCCTGGCACTGGTGGCAAGCCTGGAGCGGGCCAGCGAACATCCCTTGGCGGCGGCCGTCGTCGCTGGCGCCAAGGCACGGGGCCTGCAACTGCGGGAGCCAACCGGCTTCCAGGCGACGATTGGCAAGGGCGTCGCGGGCGAAGTCGATGGCCGCGCGGTCGCCTTCGGCAACGCGGCGATGATGGCCGAGCGGGGCATCGATATCTCGGCTCTGTCGGCGGAAGAATTACGCCGCCAGGGCGCCACGGCGATGTTCGTGGCGGTCGATGGCGCGGCCGCCGGGTTAATCGCCGTCGCCGATCCGATAAAGGACACCACCGCCGGGGCCATCGCGGCGCTGCATGCAGAAGGCCTGCGCATCGTGATGTTGACCGGCGATAACCGCACCACGGCGGAGGCGGTGGCAAAGCAACTGAATATCGATGACATCGTCGCCGATGTATTGCCCGATGAAAAAAGCGCCACCGTCCGCCGCCTGCAGGATGAAGGCCACGTCGTGGCCATGGCCGGCGACGGCGTCAACGACGCCCCCGCCTTGGCCCAGGCCGATATCGGGATCGCCATGGGAACGGGCACCGACGTAGCGATCGAAAGCGCCGGCGTTACCCTGGTCAAGGGCGACCTGAACGGCATCGTGCGGGCCCGGCGGATCAGTCGGGCGACCATGCGGAATATCCGCCAGAATTTGTTCTTTGCCTTTTTTTACAACGCCCTTGGCATACCGTTGGCGGCCGGGCTTCTGTATCCGGTGTTCGGCCTGCTGCTCAGCCCGATGATTGCCGCGGCGGCGATGAGTTTGAGTTCGGTTTCGGTTATCGGCAATTCCCTACGCCTGCACACCACACGATTGGAGGTCTGATCATGAACATCGGCGACGCCGCCAAGGCAACGGGTCTGTCATCCAAAACCATCCGTTACTACGAAAGTATCGCACTTGTCGTGGCGGACCGCATGGCGAACGGCTATCGCGAATATGAAGATATGCATGTTCATAAACTTCGCTTCGTACAGCGCGCCCGTGGACTGGGTTTTTCGATTGAAGATTGCCGGGCGCTTCTTTCGCTCTACGAAGATCAGAACCGCGCCAGCGCCGAGGTCAAGAACATCGCCAAGAAACACCTCTCGGAGATCGAGGCGAAAATCACCGAACTGCAGAACCTGCAGAAAACCCTATCGCATCTGGTGGAACATTGCGCGGGCGATCATCGCCCCGACTGCCCCATCATGGACGGTCTGTCGGGCACACAACACGAAACGAATCCGACAACCGAAAAACCGCACTGAAATTCAAGATGCGGCTGTGGATGGTCTAGCGCGCTAGTTGTGGCTTTCCAATAGGCGGCGGGCGATCACCTGGGCCTGAATTTCGCCCGCGCCTTCAAAGATATTCAGGATACGGGCATCACAGAGTACCCGGCTGATGGGGAACTCCAGGCTGAAGCCGTTGCCGCCATGGATTTGCACGGCATTATCGGCCGAAGACCAGGCGACACGGGCCGCCAGCAGTTTGGCCATGCCGGCCTCCAGGTCACAGCGCCGGCCCTGATCCTTTTGCCGGGCCGCATAATACGTCAATTGACGGGCTGCCATGATCTCCACCGCCATCCATGCCAGTTTCCCGCCGACTCGGGGGAAACGCACAATGGCGCCGCCGAACTGCTGGCGCTCAATGCCGTAGTTCAGGCCCAACTCGAAAGCATTCTGGGCCACTCCCACGGCCCGGGCCGCGGTTTGAATCCGGGCGGATTCAAAAGTCGCCATCAATTGTTTGAAGCCGTTGCCTTCCTCCCCACCCAGCAACTGGTCCCCATCGACCTCGAAACCGTCGAAGGCAATTTCGTATTCCTTCATGCCGCGATAGCCCAGCACCTGGATCTCGCCACCCGACATCCCCGCCGCCGGAAATGGATCATCGTCGGTGCCGCGCGGTTTCGCTGCCAGCAGCATTGACAGGCCGCGGTAGCCGCGGTGGTCCGGATTGGTCCGGGCCAGCAGCGTCATCATATCGGCGCGGGCGGCATGGGTGATCCAGGTCTTGTTGCCCTGGACTTTATAGACATTGCCGTCCCGGATCGCCCGGGTGCCGACGCTGCCCAGGTCCGAACCCACGTTAGGCTCGGTGAAGACCGCCGTGGGCAGGATCTCTCCGGAGGCGATTTTGGGCAGCCAGTAATCCCGTTGGTCCTGCGTGCCGCCATGCAGGATCAGTTCGGCGGCGATTTCTGATCGCGTGCCCAGGGATCCGACACCGATATAGCCCCGGCATAATTCTTCTGAGACGACGCACATGGCCGTCTTGCCCATGCCGTGGCCGCCGTACTGTTCCGGAATGGTCAGACCGAAGACACCCATCTCGCTCATGGCGTCGACAACATCAAGGGGGATCAATTCATCGCGCAAATGCCAGCCATGGGCATCGGCGGTGACGTGATCATCGGTAAAGCGGCGGAATTGCTGACGCACCATAGACAAGGTTTCATCCAGCCCCAATTCGCCAAACTCCGCTCCGCTCGCCGCATCCACCAGCATCCCGGCCAGACGATCGCGCTCGAACTGGGTGTTGCCAACCTCAATCAGACGCTGCACGGCTGCCGTGCGAAAGGCTATCAGATCATCGCCATCCAGGCCCAAGTCGGCAGGGCGGACGATCTCGATCTGGCTCATGGCGATGCCGTTGGCCAGTTCAGCCAGATAACCGCCGAAACCCAGCTGCAGCAATAACTGCTCCAAGGGGCCGAATTGACCCGCTTCAGCCAGGCGCTCGGCCCAGGCCAGGCTTTGGCGCAGGGCCTCCACATAGGTGGCCATCCAGGCCAGGCCGTGCACCGCGAACTGCCGCGCCTCGATCTCGCCCGCATTGACCTTTCCATCCCTGGAAACCATGTCTCGTACGCTTTGCCGGGCCCGCGCCAGAAAATCATCGGCCGCCGACACAGCGCCCCCGCACAGGGGCAGCAGTTCGTCAGTCGAAATTGTCGTTTCCGTCGCGGTGGCGGTTTGCATGATGGTCCTCGTTCAAATTTTCTTGGGCGATGCATCGGATACGACACCGATCGTGACGATGATCACTCGCTATTCAGAGCCCTATTCCTATCTGTAAAGGGCACACAAAGCACGGCTTCCGAAACAGCTCGTGTCCAACTCAGTTAACGACTCAGGCGCCCGATGTCGAGTATTCCTCCCCGCCCGGCATCGGTCGTTAACGACATGACCAGCGCCTACGCCCGACGGCGGCCCGCAAATTTGCCGGCCGCCGCTTCGCTTTTGGCGCCATAGATTTGAATAATTCAGAAAATCAACCGAAGTGTGACGACCGTCAATGTTACGGACGCCCTTTTGACCCTAACTAATGTCCTAGGCGCGGATCGGTGCCAAAGGCCCCTAGTGAGAGTGGCCGTCCCCGTTATCCTTCCTCCGGCGCAAGCGGCGGCGGTCCAGGGGCTCAAGGTTCGATCCGCGCCGCTTTTCATTCGACCCCCACAACATACTTTCGCACTCCCGCGCCACCCCGGCATGCATGTGCGCTGCGGTTATGGTAGGTATATTGGATCCGAGATGCCGTAGAGACCGTTTGAGGATGAAGATGAATATCGAACCGATTAGTCCAGATTTCGCAGCCAGGGTCACGGATATAGACCTGAGCCAACCATTGAGCGATGAAGCCACGGTCGAAATCGAACAGGCGATAGCCCGCTTCGCGGTGCTGATATTTCCGGACCAGCCGTTGACCGACGACCAGCACGCGGCTTTTACCCGTCGATTTGGTCCCATCGACAAGGGATTGTTGCTTGGCTCTAAACGCAAGCCGCGATTGTCAAATTCGGACGTGATTGATCTGGCCAACGTCGACGCGGACGGTAATGTGCTGCCCGCCGCGAATATCCGCAACGTCAGCTTGATCGCGAACCAGTTCTGGCACAGCGACAGCTCGTTCAAAAGCCCGCCCGCGAAATATTCCATCCTGTGCGGCATGGATCTGCCCGACCAAGGCGGGCAGACGGAATTCGCCGATCAGCGGGCCGCCTACGATGACCTGAGCGACGACATGAAAGCAACGATAGACGGCATGGTCGCCGAGCATTGGGCCTATCACTCCCGCAATATGCTTGGCGGCGGCGGCTATTCGGAAGCGGAAATGGCGGCGCTGCCCGCCGTACATTGGCCAATCGTTCACACCATCTCGGAATCCGGCCGGAAATCGCTGTTTGTCGGCATTCACACGCGGGAAATTGATGGCATGATCACGCCCGAGGCCCGCATGCTGCTGCATGATCTGCTGGAACATGCGACACAGCGGAAGTTCGTTTATCGCCACGAATGGCAAAACAACGATGTCCTGATGTGGGACAATCAGAGCACCTTGCATCGGGGCCGGGCATACGACCTCAACCAGCTTCGGGAACTACGACGCTGCACCACGGAAGTTGTGCTCGACGAAGCCGGATGAACCCTTAGAATTCGAAACCCAGTGACCGGCGAAGCTCACCTGGATCCCGGCCCTCATCACGCAATTGGGCTAGGCTGACCGCACCATGGCGTTTCGCCATGCGGACGCCATCGTCATCCTGCAATAGCCGATGATGGTCATATTCCGGCGTGGGCAGGTCCAACAAGGCCTGGAGCAGACGATGCACATGGGTGGCGGCGAACAGATCAGCCCCCCGCGTGACATGAGAGACCCCTTGCAGGGCATCATCCACGGTGACGGCCAGATGATAGGACGTGGGCGTTTCCTTGCGGGCCAGGACTACATCGCCATGCAGACCCGGTTGCAAATATTGTTGGCCCGATTGCCGGTCATACCAAGACAGATCGCCAGCAATCATTCGGGCTGCACGGGCGCAATCGAGTCGTACGGCAAAGGCTGCGCCAGCCGCGACCCTGTCCCGGCGCTCCGTCAGCGACAAGGACCGGCAAATGCCGGGATAAAGAGCACCGTCGGGGCCATGGGGGGCCGAGGGCGCAGCGGCGATTTCCCGGGCGATATCCTTGCGGGTGCAAAAGCAGGGATAGGTCAGACCGGCATCGGATAGCTTCGCCAGGGCGGCGGCGTAGTCGTCCATATGTTCGGACTGCCGGCGCACGGGCTGCTCCCACGTCAGACCCAGCCAGGCCAAATCCGCCAACATCGCGGCCTCATGCTCCGGGCGGCAGCGCCCCTGATCAATATCCTCCACCCGCAACAGAAAACTTCCATCCATTTGCCGGGCCCTGTCGAAGGCGTAGAGGGCCGAATAGCCATTACCCAGATGCAGGGCGCCCGTGGGGCTGGGAGCGAACCTGAATATCGGCATCTGTGGCAATGGCGAGCCTATTGGGTTATCAGAAGTGCAACAAAGATTTTGGGAGGATACCATGTCAGGAGACACATTCACCGTACTGGTTGCCGGTTCCGGCGTCATGGGTCGCGGCATCGCCGGCTCGTTCGCCAGGGCGGGGCTGAAAACGGCGGTGTTGAGCCGCAATCCGGATGCCGTCAGCGGTATTGACCCAGGTGTCGCCATTTTAGGGTCGCTGCCCAGCCAGGCGCCCGAACTGATTATCGAGACCATTCCGGAAGTGATCGAGCTGAAACACACCTTGAATGGGCAGATTGAAGAGGCCTATCAGGGCGCCGCCATTATCGGCTCCAACACCTCGTCCCTGCCGCTACAGAAATTGGCGGATAAACTGAAATTCCCTGAGAAATTCTGCGGCATTCATTATTTCCAGCCCGCTGATATCACCCCCATTGTCGAGGTCGCCCGCGTGGCGCAAAGCCAGGACGCCACCATCGAACGGGCCCTGGCGTTGTTACGGCAAACGGGCAAACAACCGATCACCCTGGCTGAACCGGTCGATGGGCTGTTGATCAACCGTCTACAGCAGGCGATCTATCACGAAGCCTATAATCTGATCGAGCGGGGCATCTGCACCGCCCAGGATATCGACCTTGCCGCCAAGCAATTGCTGGGCCCGCGCATGAGCGTTACAGGCATGATCGAGCAAAAGGACCTATCCGGCCTGGATACCCATGCACTCTCGCAACGGGAGTTGATCCCCACCCTGCATCTCAGCAAGGAGCCGAGCCCGGTGGTGCAGAAGAAATACGCTGACGGCAATATCGGCGCCAAAAGCGGCCAGGGGTTTTTTGATTGGCGGGCGATGGACCTTGCCGCCTATCGCCAGGATACAGGCGCATTACTGACGGCGGTGCTTGCGCTGCTGGATCGTGAGCGCCCGAATGGACCGCCACCCGCCGAGGATGGCTAAAGGATGGAAGATGGCTTTCGCCAACTCGCCAAGCTGGAACCGCGCTTTGGGACTGTCCTGCGCCGTCATGGCGAGCCGCCGTCGCGCCAACGCCGGGGCGGCTTTGAAACCGTTCTGAAGATTATCGTCCAGCAACAAGTGTCTCTCGCCTCCGCCGACGCCATTTGGCGGCGCTTGCGCAGAGGATTGCGCACGGCCAATCCCGACGCCGTGTTGGCCATGGACGAGGCGACTTTACGCGGCTTCGGTTTGTCGCGGCAGAAAGCAGCCTATGCCCACAGCCTGGCCGAGGCTGTCGCCTCGGGCGCCTTGAATTTTCGCAAACTACGCGGCTTGGCCGACGAAGCCGTCATAGATGATCTGGTCCAGATCAAGGGCATCGGGCGCTGGACGGCGGAGATATATTTGCTGGCCGTGATGCAACGGCCCGACATCTGGCCGGCGGCCGACGTCGCCCTGATGGAAGGCGCACGCGACCTGCTTGATTTGCCTGAACGCCCAAATATCAAGGAAATGGGCCCGTTGGCGGAACCCTGGCGTCCCTTTCGCACTTTCGCGGCGCGGGTGATTTGGCTGCACTACCGGCACATGACCAAGCGGGACACAGCCGGATAGAGCGTTACTAACGAATTTTAGCTGGCAAAATTGGCGCAAAATTGCCAAAATTGATGAATCGCGCAATTGGATTTTATCTTGGCACGGTGGTTATGGAGGCCTCACTCGATCGTTGCCCCGCTTTGGTGCTCAACGCTGACTATCAGCCGTTGAGCTATTACCCGTTGTCCCTGTGGTCCTGGCAGGAAGTGGTCAAGGCGGTGTTTCTGGAACGGGTGCAGGTGTTATCGGCCTATGACCGGCTTGTCCGGTCGCCGGGGTTCGCCATGGAACTGCCTTCGGTCGTTGCGCTGAAACGCTATATTCAGCCCGCCAAATATCCCGCCTTTACCCGCTTCAACCTGTTTCTGCGGGATAGTTTTGTTTGCCAATACTGCGGCACCAGGCATGATCTGACGTTTGATCATGTCATCCCGCGCAATCGCGGCGGACGCACCACGTGGGAGAACGTGGTCGCCGCCTGTGCGCCCTGCAATCTGCGCAAGGGCGGCCGTATGCCAAAAGCCTGCGGCATGCATCCCTATACCACGCCATACCAACCCACCGTGCGGCAGCTGCATGACCGGGGCCGGGCCTTTCCACCCAACTACCTGCATGACTCGTGGAGCGATTTTCTCTACTGGGATGCGGAGCTTGAGGCCTGATGGCGCAGGCTTATGATACTGCCCCCGTGGCCCTGCGAGATGACCTGAGGGACGCCCTGAACCGGGCCCACGAACGCCTGGCCCAACCCGGATCCTGGTTGGATGGTCCCCAACGCCTGGCCGTGGCGGCGGAGGCGCGCCATGCCTGGGACTGCGCCCTGTGCCAGGCCCGAAAAGATTCAATCTCGCCCTACGCCGTCACGGGCGATCATGCCTCCCTTGGACAGCTGCCCACCGCGTGGGTCGATGCCATCCATCGGGTGGTAACGGATTCCGGCCGCCTGAGCGCCCGTTGGTACCATGAAACACTGGACGGTGGCATGGTCGAGGATGAACTGATCGAAGTCATCTCCGTGACCGTGCAAGCGGTCGTGATCGATTGTTTCACGGCTGGCATCGGCATGGATCGCCCCGCCTCGCCCACGGCCTCGCCGGGCCAAGCTGATCGTTCACATCGTACGGAGGCCAAAACCGGAACAGGCTGGGCGGCCACAATCGCGCCCGAGGACGCCAAACCCGACTTCGCTGATTTCTATGACAATGACAGCCATTTCTATATCCGTCGTTCCCTGACCCTGGTGCCCGACGAAACCCGGCGTCTATGGGATTTATTGAACCATCTGTATATGGAAGATCCCCGTACAATTGAACTCGACGGCATGGACCGGGATATCTCCCGCGCCCAGATGGAGTTTCTCGCCGCCCGCGCCTCGGCGCTGCTTGGGTGCTATTACTGAACCACCTCCCATGCGGCGCGGCTCCGGGTGAGCGGCAATCAGACGGGAAATGAATACGACCTTGCCCCGGTCATGTGTGGGGTCATGGGCGACAACGTCACGGCATCCGGCCTGCCCCACGGCGAGCTGATGAACGAATTCGTCGAGGCCATTTGCGCCCGCGATACGGCCCGCACCGCGAAGGCCCGGCAGGCCATCGTCGATATTCTGGGCGAGAGCGCGATGGTTGATGCGGCTGCCGTGATCGCCGCCTTCAATGCCTACCCCCGCATGGCGGACGCCACCGGTATCCCGTTGGAGGATGCCAAGGAAGCGGCGACGGTGGAGATGCGCCAGGAACTGGGGCTGAATGCCCTCGACAACGGTTGACGATCCATGTCGCGGCGGCTTCTCGTCATTGTTCATGCCCCCTCCCCCAACACCCAGCGCCTGTTCCAGGCGGTTCTGGCCGGCGCCAGAGACAGCGAAGGGATTGAGGTGGTGGCGCGTAATCCGTTCGAAGCCGGGCCGGAGGACGTATTGGCGGCAGACGGCATCATCCTCGGCACCACGGAAAACCTCGGTTATATGAGCGGCGCCCTGAAAGACTTCTTCGACCGCAGCTATTATCCCTGCCTGGAAGAAACCCAAGGCCGCCCCTATTGCCTGTTCATCCGCGCCGGCCACGACGGCACCGGCACCAGACGGGGCGTGGAGACCATTGTCACCGGTCTGCGCTGGCGGGCCGTGCAGGAACCGATCATTCTGCGCGGCGACTGGCAGGAAGATTTCGTCGAACAATGCCACGAACTGGGCGCGGCCATGGCGGCGGGGCTGGAGGCCGGGATTTTTTAGGGCCCAACCGGTAGAACCAGGATGTTCCATGCCAACAGCTTGGAAAGCTTGGAAATTCCAGTGGCTTAACGTATATAGGGCGCCTCATTTTCATGGGGAATGGAACGATGGCGACGCAATGGAATCTTGATGGCTGGCGGCAACGCCCGGCCTTGCAAATGCCCGAATATGCTGATCAGGCCGAACTAGGCGATGTGCTGAGCAAACTGCGCAGCTTTCCGCCCCTGGTTTTCGCCGGTGAGGTCAATGCCCTGCGCGGCCGTCTGGCCCAGGTATCGGAGGGCAATGGCTTCCTTTTACAGGGCGGTGACTGCGCCGAGAGTTTCGCTGAATTTCATCCCGACAATATTCGCGATACCTTCCGTGTATTGATGCAAATGGCCGTTGTTCTGACTTTTGGCGGCGCCGTGCCCGTGATCAAGGTGGGCCGCATGGCGGGGCAATTCGCGAAACCCCGATCCAGCCCCACCGAAATTATCGATAACGTCGAATTACCCATTTACCGGGGCGATATCGTCAACGGCATCGATTTCGATGCGGTGTCGCGCGAGCCGGACCCCAAGCGTCTGTTAACCGCCTATTCCCAGGCAGCCGCGACCCTTAACCTATTGCGGGCCTTCGCCCAGGGCGGCTATGCGGATCTGTATAAAATTCACCGCTGGAACCTCGGCTTTGTCGAAGGCACGGAAGCCGCCGAGCGTTACCGGGAACTGTGCGGCCGCATCTCGGAAGCCCTGGACTTCATGGAGGCCTGCGGCATCACCGGTGACAGCGTGCCGGAAATGCGTCAGACGGATTTCTATACCTCGCACGAAGCGCTGTTGCTGGATTACGAGGAATCCATGACCCGCGAGGATACCATCACCCGCATTGGCGGCTGGTACGACACCTCGGCCCATATGGTCTGGATCGGCGACCGCACAAGGCAGGCGGACGGCGCCCATATCGAATATTGCCGCGGCATCAACAATCCCCTTGGCCTGAAGGCTGGTCCGACCCTTGAAGTCGATGACATGCTGC
>JABIRL010000038.1 GCA_018667855.1 Rhodospirillaceae bacterium | reverse complement strand
CCTGCTGGAAATCTCCGGCCAGGGCGCGCCGGACAGCCTGCGGGAAACGGTCGAAGGCATATTGGAGGCTGGATTGGAACAGGGCGATGTTCTGGATGCCGTGCTGGCCGCCAACCGGGGCCAGGGCCAGGCGCTGTGGAAGATCCGGGAGTCGATTCCAGAGGCGCAAAATCACGAAGGGCAATCGGTCAAACATGATGTATCGGTTCCCCTGTCGCGCATCGCTGAATTCATTGAACGGGCCGACCGGGCCCTGGAAGCGGCCTATCCGGGCGTGCGCTGCGTATCATTCGGTCATATTGGCGATGGCAATATCCACTACAATCCGGCCCAGCCGGAAACGGTTGACGGTGCCGATTTTGGGGCAGAGTACGGCGCCATCAACCGCATCGTGCATGATCTGATCGCCGAGTTGAATGGCTCGATCAGCGCCGAACACGGCCTCGGCCGTCTGCGCCGGGATGAAGCCAAGCGCTATAAGTCGCAAGTGGAAATGGATCTGATGGGCAAGGTAAAGAATGCCCTGGACCCCGCCAATATCATGAACCCGGGCAAGGTGATTTAGCTTGCCCAACGATCAAGGCGCGCCGATGGTCGCGACCAGGTGGGGCATCGTCGCCCTGGCAATCAGTGCCGGCATTGTCGCGGCCATACAGGTCGGCAAGGTGCCGCCGCTGATAACGCAACTGCAGGCCGATCTGGAGCTGTCATTGGTGGCGGCCGGCTGGCTGGCGTCGTTGTTCAATCTGACAGGGGCCTTGTTCGGCGTCTTGGGCGGCGCCGTGGCGGACAAGCTGGGCCCCCGGCGGGTGTTGCTGGCGGGCCTTGGCGGGTTCGGCGCGGCCGGGATCGCGGGCGCCTTTGCCACGGATGCGGTTTGGTTGCTGTCGTGCCGGTCGGTGGAAAGCCTGACCATATTGGCCTGTACCGTCACCGCGCCGCGCCTGATCGTCGCCGCCACGATGCCCCGTCAGCGCAATCTGGCCATGGGTGCCTGGGGCAGCTTCATGCCCATCGGCATGGCCATTGCTCTGCTTGGCGCACCGCCCATCGCGGCCCATGTCGGCTGGCAGGGCGTTTGGCTGACGGCCGCCGGGTTGGCCCTTGCCTGCATGGCCGCGGTGGCCTGGGCTACGGCCCCGCAACGTTGGCCGGCGGTGCCGGGTCCGGGCACCAGCCTGCCGTGGCGCAGTCTTGGTGAGGCCGTTTGGCGGCCCGGTCCCATCCTGATGGGCGGCTGTTTCGCGCTTTATGCAATCCAGTTTTTTGCCGTCGCCTCGTGGCTGCCGACCTATTTGATCGAGGTCATGGCCTTCACGCCGGATCGGGCCGGTGTGGCCACGGCCCTTGTCGTGGCCGGCAATGCCCTGGGCAATCTGTCGGCGGCGTTGTTGCTGCATCGCGGCGCGCGGCGCTGGTGGTTGCTGCTGACCGCCTTCGTTTTGATGTTGGTCTGTGCGGCCGGGATATTCGCACCCACGGTGCCCCTGATCTGGAAACTACCCCTGGCCTTCGCCTTTAATTTATTTGGCGGTTTGCTGCCAGCCACCCTGTTGGCGGCGACGGCGGCGCATGCGCCCCGGCCTGAAATGATCGGTACCGTCAACGGCGCCGTCGTTCAAGGTGCTGCGATCGGCTCTCTGGCCGGGCCGCCAGCCATGGCCGTGATGATCGCCGGCTTTGGCGGCTGGGCCGGGACCTATTGGCTGATGGCCGTCTGTTGCTTTTTCGGCGTCTGCCTGGCGTCCTGGCTGGGCATTATCGAACGGCGCCTGGGAATTACCTAGAACAGATTGCCTTGGACCGGCGATTTCGGCGCCTCTTGCAGGCAGGCGGCATCATCATTGCGGGGGCTGTTGACGCGGTGCGATACTGGGCGGGCCTGCATTCGGGGTGCCTGGTCGGGGGCGAACAATGTCGCCTGGGGCGTTTCGTCCGGATCCAGCCAGTTGGCAAAATGCTTGTGATCCAGGATCACCGGCATGCGGTGATGGATCGCCCGGATGTCATCGGCCGCCGTCGTGGTCAGAATGGCGAAGCTGACGACTTCGCTGCCATGGCTGTCGCCCCAGGTCTCCCAAAGGCCGGCAAAGACAAAGGGCGCGCCGTCGGTCCGGCTGATCCAATAGGGATGCTTGCCGCCTTCGACCTTTTGCCATTCGTAGAAGCCGTCGGCCGGTATCAGGCAGCGGCGGCGGCGATAGGCGGCCCGAAACGTCGGCTTTTCCGCCGCGGTTTCGCTGCGCGCATTAATCTGCCCTTTATTGTGCGGCTTATTGTGCGCCTTTTCGTCCAGGGGCTCCTTGCTCCAACTTGGGATCAAGCCCCAGGTCATGCCGTCCAACACCATGCCGCCGCCGTCGCCGCAGCGGATTACGGGGGCGATCTGGCTCGGCGCGACATTGAAACGCGGCTGCATCCACGCCGCCGCCGGCAGGTCGAACAGTTGGCGCATGGCGTCTTCGGGCAGGGTAAGGCTGTAGCGTCCGCACATAATTTAAACTTAACACAAACCTAACGGCCCCGTCGGTTTTCGAGATGTTGTTAATACATGTTAGGGGTTTGTTTTCCTTATTTTGGCAAAACTAGTCTCGCGATGATGACCATCGCCGACTAACACACCGACCCGCGTCCGGTTGCGCGGGTAATAAGGACGTTCGCATATGCGGAGCATGGCCGTACGGCATGACAGAGGTGAAAGGCATAACGCCACCGAAATCAGCCGCACATTAAGTTTTGATGATGTCGCCGGCCCGCCGGATAGGGCCGCGACCGTCGCCGCAACCGTGGCCTTGCTGGTCTTTGCCCTCGTCGGCGGATTGACGGCCCTGGGGATCGTCTCGGCCGAAAAAGTATTTGGTATTTCTCTGTCACCCTTCCAATTGTTTCTGTTCGGCTTCACCGGACTATTGATTTCCGCCACTTCGGCCCTGGCAATGCGACGTATCATCCAGGAGATGGTCCAATCGGCGCAGGCAGCCGAAGCGGCACCAAGAACCCAATTGCTGTACGCCATGGTTGACCGAATGCCAGAAGGAATAGCCTTGTGGGATAGCGATGACCGACTGGTCTTGTGCAATCGTAAATATCGGGAAATTTTCGACCGTATCGACAATTATCTACGCACCGGCGTGCACTTCGATGAGGTGATCAAGGCGGAAATGGAAGCCGCATACGTACCGCCATCGGCCGCGCGGATGTGGTTCGAACAGCGTCAGCAGCGCCACTGGATCGGCGATGTTAGCGAACGGCGTCTTATTGAAGGGCAGGAATACGAAACCATCGATTGCCTGTGCGAAGGCGGCGGTATCCTGACCTTGATCCGCGATGTGACCGAGTTGAAGGCTAAGGAACGTACACTGCGCGATGCCCAGGAACGCTACGCCCTGGTCTCCCTCGCCTCGAACGAGGGGCTGTGGGATATGGATTTGCGTACCGAGCGGTTCTATATCTCGGCCCGGGTATTGGCCATTGTCGGCTCCCAAAGCGATCCGACCAGTTTCCAGCGCGACGATTGGATCGCTACGATCCACCCGGACGATCAGGATCAATATCATCAGGGCTGGCAGGCACATATAGACGGTGAAAGCCGCATCTTCGACCAGGAATATCGGGTCCGTCATAACAACGGTGAATTGCGCTGGATTGCCGACAGGGCTCTGGCCTTGCGGGATTCCACCGGCTACGCCTATCGCATCGCCGGCTCTGTCACCGATATAACGGCGCGCAAACTGGCCGAGGAAGCGATGGCCAGCGCCCGTGACGAGGCCGAGATCGCCTCTCGGGCGAAAACCCATTTCCTGGCCAATGTCGGTCATGAACTGCGGACACCGTTGAATTCGATCATCGGTTTCTCGGATTTGTTGAACGATGGCGGTAGTGGCCAGTCGGGTGAGGAAGAGCGGCGCAGCTTTTTGCATTCCATCAATCAAGCGGGACGCGAGCTCTTAGTGGTCATCAACGACATTTTGGATATGTCGCGCATTGAATCAGGCGATATGCAATTGGCCGAGGGCGCCGTCGATCTGGAGCAATGTATCGAAGCCGCTGTCGCCGTCATAACGGAACAGGCCGCCGCCAAGGGCCTGATGGTGGTGGAAAGCCTGCCCAGCGACCTGCCAAGCCTGATTGGTGATCATGCCAAGATCAAGCAGATGCTGGTTAACCTATTGACCAACGCCGTCAAATTTACCGCCACGGCGGGGGAGATCGAAATCGGTGTGTATTTCGTCGAGGGCAGGCGGCTGGATCTGTTCGTGCGCGACAATGGCGTCGGCATGACGGAGGGGGAGTTGGAGCGGGCCAAAATGTCCTTCACCCAGCTGAACGATAGTCCAAGCCGTCAACATGGCGGTCTGGGCTTGGGTCTGGCGATCACGACGGCTATCGCGAAACTGCATGGCGGTGGCTTGATTTTATCCTCCGAACCCGATGTGGGTACCACGGCAACCCTGTATTTCCCCGCTGAACGCATCCATTAAGCGCGCTGATTGGCGGCGGTTGCCCCTTGCCGCGTCCGCCGGCAACTGTTTCGTCACGCTAAGATGTCTTGAATAGGTCGCGCTCGGATGCCACCTTGCGGTCTGGATTTAATCTCTGAGTGATCGCAGCACCCATGAATTTGCGTTTAGGTTCGAAGTTTCGCCGCCGATCGGCCGTTTTTTTGTTGGCCGGCGCGATGGCCGTTGCCCTGTCCCTGGTGCCGGAACCCGGCCTGGGACAGGAAAAACCGGCCAAGAAAAAAGGCCCCCGGGCCGCTCTTGTCAGTGTTGACAAGGTGCGGGCGGAGAAGGTTTCGCAAACCATTCCCGTCATCGGGCGATTGGTGTCGCGGCGTTCCGGCGTTATCGCGGCCAGGGTGGCGGGGCCGGTGGCGCGGATGCGGGCGGACGTGGGCGACCGTTTGAAAAAAGGCGACGTCGTGGCGGTACTGGTACGCGAGCGCCTGCGCTGGGTGGGTGAGCGACGGGCGGCGGAAGTGGCGTCCTTCAAGGCCCGGCTGGCGGCGCGTGAAGCGGAACTGGTGATGAAGGACCAGGAGATGCATCGCCTTGAACAACTGCGGAAGAATAAATCGGCTGCCCATCGCGCCTCGAAATTCGATTCCATGGGACAGGAAGTGGCAATGCTGAAGGCGGAGGTCGCGGAAGCCTCGGCGCGGTTGAAACAGGCCGAGGCCGAGGCCCGCCTGGCGCAGATTAATCTGAATTACACCACCATTCGCGCGCCCTTCCCGGGCGTGGTGACCCAGCGCCACACCGATGTCGGCGCCTATGTCAACGTGGGTCAGGCGGTCGTCAGCATGATCGACGATAGCGTCCTGGAGATTGAGGCCGATGTGCCGGTCAAGCGTATCGGTGGTTTGAATCCAGGCACCGACGTTAGTGTACGGATCAACGGTCAGTCCCTAACGGCCAAGGTTCGCGCCGTGGTGCCCCAGGAAAACCCACAGACCCGGACCAGGGCCGTCCGTTTCGCGGCGAATTTGGAAGCTCTCAAGGGCCGGCTGGCCGGCAACCAAAGCGTCACCGTCGCTGTTCCCATTACCGCCGGCGAGGAGGTGATCTCGGTGCATAAGGACGCGATCCTGAAACGCCGTGGCAGCGATATGGTGTTCGTGGTGACGAAAGGCGCGGCCCAGCCGCGCAATATCAAGATCGGTGACGCGGTAGGGGGGCGGTTCGTCGTTCGAGATGGCCTGAAAGTTGGCGAAGCCGTGGTCGTGCGCGGCAATGAACGGCTGTTCCCCGGACAGCCGGTACGGTTCTGAACAGGGCTGAGCAGGGTTAGAGGCAAGCCATGAATTTAATCCGCATATCCATTGATCGGCCCATCGCCGTGGTTGCGGCGGTATTGATGATCCTTCTGTTCGGTCTGTTGGCTTTGCAGACAATCCCAATTCAATTGACCCCGGATGTGCGCCGCCCGGTTTTGAACATCCAGACCACTTGGCACGGCGCCGCACCGGCCGAGATGGAGCGGGAAATCATCAACCGCCAGGAGGACGCCTTAAAGGGCCTGCCAGGCGTAACTACCATAACCAGCCGGGCCGAAGACGGCCGGGCCCGCATCAATCTGGAATTCGCCATCGACCAGAATATGGACCGGGCGCTGCTGCTGGTGGCCAATCGCCTGGACCGGGTCACGGGCTATCCGGACGAGGCGAACGAGCCGACCATCCGCACCTCTTCCTCTGACGACAATCCAATCGGCTGGTTCATCATCGACCGCCTGCCGGGCAACGAAACACCGATCCATACCCACCTGGACCTGGTGGACGATCTGGTGCGCGACCGGCTCGAGCGGGTGCCCGGCGTCTCCCGCGTCAATGTCTATGGCGGTGGTGAGCGGGAACTGCGCGTGGTCGTCGATCCGGAAAAATTGGCCCGTTACGGCCTCACCGTGCCGCGCGTGGTCGCCGCGCTGAGGGCCGCCAATACGTCCATGTCGGGGGGCGATGTGGTCGAGGGCAAGCGCCGCTACGTGGTGCGCACGGAGGGTGAATTCAAGTCACCGGAACAAGTTGCCGCCGTCCTGGTGCGGTCCGAAGGCGATCGCGGCACGGGCCGCATTGGCCGGGTTACCATCGGCGATATCGCCTCCGTGGAATTCTCCCACAAATCACCGACCGCCCATATCCGCAGCCTTGGCAATCCAACTCTGGCGGCCAACACCATCAGGGACGCCGGGGCCAACGTGATCGAGGTGATGGCCGGCATTCACAAGGTTATCAAGGAGTTGGCGGAGGTCACGTTGCCGGCGGTGGGGATGACCATTCGCCAAGTCTATGACGAAACCATCTATATCAACTCCGCCATATCCCTGGTGCAAAATAATATTGTCGTCGGCGGCTTGCTGGCGGCGATGGTGTTGTTGCTGTTCCTGCGTTCGGCGCGGGCGACCCTGGTGGTATCGCTGGCCATTCCGGTTTCCGTCGTGGGCGCCTTTGTCGCCATGGCGGCCCTGGGCCGCTCCCTTAATGTGATTTCCCTGGCCGGCATTGCCTTTTCCGTCGGCATGGTGGTTGATGCCGCCATCGTGGTGCTGGAAAACATTTACCGCCATCGCCAGGAAGGCACCCGGCCCAAGATCGCTGCTTTTCTGGGCGCCCAGCAGGTCTGGGGCGCCATTCTGGTGTCGGCCTTGACCACGGTTCTGGTGTTCCTGCCCCTGCTGGTCATGAAGTTGGAAGTAGGGCAGTTGTTCCGGGACATCGCCGTCGCCATATCGGTCTCGGTGCTGTTGTCTCTGATCGTGTCCGTGACTGTGGTCCCCGCCCTTTCCAGGCGCCTGTTACGGGAGGGCATGAAGAGCCTGGAAAATCCCATGCGCCTGCCCTTGTTGGATAATTTCGCCACGGCCTTTGCCAGCGCCATCATGATTTTCACCAACCGCGTGGTGAAAAGCCGCCGCCTGGCGATTACCGTGGTCGGCGTATTATGCGGCGCGGGCGCCATTGCGACATGGGCTTTTCTGCCCAAGCTCGATTACCTGCCCGACGGCAACCGGAATTTGATCTTCGGCGTGATCCTGCCGCCGCCGGGATATAATCTGGAGACGACAAATTCCATCGCCCAGGAGCTGGAGAATGCCGTCAGGCCGCTATGGGCTTCCGTGTCCGGCCCGGAGGCGGAACCGGGCAAACCGCCTAAGATCGAGAATTTCTTTTATGTGGCGGCCCGGGCCACGACGTTTATCGGCGCCTCGGCCATGGATCCGAAACGGGTCGGCGAATTGATCCCTGTGCTGCGGGCGCCGATTTTCAAGGAGCCGGGGACCTATGGCTTTATTTCCAAACGATCCCTGTTCGGCCGCGGCATCGGCGGCGGGCGCAGCATCAATCTGGAGGTGTCGGGTCCCGATCTGGACGTGGTGCTGGGCGTGGCGCGCCAGGCCGCCCGCCTGATCGGTAAATCCCTGCCGCGCAAGCAGGGCAACCAGTTGCGGCCCAAGCCGGGGCTGGAGCTTGGCGCGCCTGAAATCCGCGTCAGACCGAACCCGGTCTTGTTGGCGGACAACGGCGTCAGCGCCCTGGAACTGGGCTTGACCGTGGATGCCTTCAACGACGGCCTGCGGGTGGCGGAAGTGACCATCGATGGCCGGCGTATCGATTTGATGCTGGTTGGCCCGGATGGTCAGATCACGGCCACCCAGGGCATCGGCAATCTGCCGGTGGTGACACGGTCGGGCACCATACTGCCGGTGGCATCCTTGGCGGATATCGAAATGACCTCCGGTCCTACTGAAATCCGCCACGTGGAGCGGGAACGCACGGTTACATTGGAAGTCCGTCCCCGACCGAATCTACCGCTGGAAGCGGCCATGGAAGTGCTGCAGAACGAAGTCATCGACGCCCTGCGCAAAAAGGGTTTGCCGACGGCGGTCAAGATGCGCCTGTCCGGGACGGCGGATAAATTGACCGAAGCCTGGGATCATCTGGTGGTGGATCTGATGGTTGCCGTGATTATCGTCTACCTGGTCATGGCGGTGTTGTTCGAAAGTTTTCTTTATCCGCTGATCATTTTGTTTTCCGTGCCCCTGGCCACGGCCGGCGGTGTCCTGGGCCTGGCATTGTTGAACGTCTTCAGCTTCCAGCCGCTGGATATGCTGACCATGCTTGGGTTTGTCATATTGATCGGGATCGTCGTCAACAATGCTATTCTGATTGTGCACCAGACCCTGTTCCTGGTGCGCAGCAACGGCTTGCATGCGGATGCCGCCATAATCGAGGCGGTGCGAAACCGTATCCGGCCGATCTTCATGTCTACCTTGACCTCTGTTTTCGGCATGTTGCCTCTGGTGGTGTTTCCGGGCGCCGGGTCGGAGCTGTATCGCGGCCTGGGGTCTGTGGTATTGGGCGGGTTGTCCCTGTCGGCGGCCCTGACCCTGCTGATCATACCGCCATTGTTAAGCCTGGTTGCCGCCGCCGTGGAGCGGGGCCGTGGTGCAAATGCCGAAAAAGCCCCCCAACCAGCGGAATAGGAATGCGCAATGACGAGCTATGTATCGCCCCAAGCCGTAAAAGCCATGTTGAAGGACGGCGGTGAACTTGCCCTGATGGACGTGCGCGAGGAAGGCGCCCATTCCCAGTCGCATTTGTTTTACACCGTGCCCATGCCGCTCAGCTCTTTGGAGTTGCTGGTCGGCTCCCTGATCCCGCGCCTGGGTACGCGCATTGTTCTGGTCGATGCGGGCGGTGGTTTCGCCGAACGGGCGGCGGCAAAGTTGACGATGATCGGCTACCAGGACGTGGCCTGCCTTGAGGGGGGTATCGCGGCCTGGGAGGCAGCGGGATATGTACTGTTTTCCGGCGTTCACGTGCCGTGCAAGGCGTTTGGCGAGTATGTGGAACACCATTACGACACGCCGCACATAGATGCCGAGGAATTGCAGGCGAAGCGGGATGCCGGTGAGGATCTGGTGATCCTGGACAGCCGGCCCATGGATGAATACCACCTCATGAATATTCCCGACGGCGTCGATTGTCCCGGCGCCGAGTTAGCCTGTCGCGTGCACGATATGGCGCCCAACCCCGATACTTTGGTGGTGGTCAATTGCGCCGGCCGCACACGCAGCATCATCGGCGCCCAATCCCTGATCAACGCCGCCATCCCCAATAAAGTCGTGGCCCTGAAAAACGGCACCATGGGCTGGCATTTGGCCGGTTATGAGCTGGAACGGGGACAGTCCCGCATGGCGCCGCCGCCCTCGGCCGCCGCCCTGCCCAAGGGCCAGGCGAGTGCCCAGGCGGCCGGCGAACGTTTCCAGGTTCCCCGTATCGACCGAGCCACCCTGGCGCAATGGCAGGGGGAGGCGGGCGAGCGGACGTTGTATATCCTCGATGTGCGGGACCCGGTGGAATACCACGCCGCCCATCCCGTCGGTGTCGCCAATGCGCCCGGCGGACAGTTGGTGCAGGGGATCGATCAATGGTGCGGCACCCTGGGTGCACGGGTCGTGCTGGTCGACGACAATGGCGTGCGCGCCACCATGACCGCGTCCTGGTTGGTCCAGATGGGCTGGGATGTGGCGGTTCTGGACAGCGGTCTGGACGGCTTTGAGATGACGGCGGAGGCCCATGGATCGGGCCCGGCCGGGATCGGCCAGGCTGGCGAGAATGAGATTGATCTGGATGAACTCGCCGCCCGAATAGCCGCCGGGACGGCCGTGGTGCTCGATTTGGCTCCCAGCCGGGACTACGACAAGGGGCATGTGCCCGGCGCCTGGTGGGCCGTGCGGGCCCGGCTGGCGGATAGTCTGCCAAGATTGCCGGAAAAACCGTTGCTGGTTCTGACCTCCCCCGACGCCATCGTGGCCCGGTTGGCGGCACCCGAGGCATCCGAGCTGACGGGTATGCAAGTCGCTGTTTTAGCGGGCGGCACGGATGCCTGGACCGCGGCCGGTCATGCTCTCGTCCCGGGTCTGGAGAATATGGCCGATGAACGTGACGACACCTGGCTGAAACCCTATGATCATGCCGGCGGCGTGGAAGACCGCATGCGGGCCTATCTGACCTGGGAGGTGGATTTGCTGCACGATATCGAGCGCGACGGCGATCACCGTTTCCGGCTGTTTACATGAAGCGCGTGTTCGTCACAGCCATCTGCCTGACGTTTTCCGGACCGGCACTTCCCCAGAGCCAAAATGCCGCCCAAACCGGCACAGGCAGCCCCTTGGGCGCCCTGGAGGCCCTGCAGGCGGAAATGTCCAACCAATGGAGTGGACGCCCCGGCCAGGTGGTCAAGGGAGTGGTTGGTCTGGTAGGGGTGGCCGCGGCACTGTCGGCGGCCAGCGACGCCGTGAATTTCAAACTGCGTGTTAATGGTGATGGCTCCATCGATAGTGGCGGCAGTGGCGATACATCGTCCGCCTCCGCCTCCGATGGGAACGCCACCAGTTCCACCACATCCACCAATTAGGTCTTAGGTAACTGGGTCTGAAAATGGACGATCAGAGAACTGTTACGGTCATTGGCGCCGGCATTGTCGGTCTTTGCTGTGCCCGCGCCCTGCAGCGCCGGGGCCGCAGGGTCACGGTCATTGATTCCGGCGAACCGGGGCGGGGGACGTCCTATGGCAATGCCGGGATTCTGTCCGCCGGCTCGGTGCTGCCCGAGGGGCATCCGGGCCTTTGGAAGCGGCTGCCGGGGCTGTTGTTGGATCGCCAGGGGCCGTTGACCATTCGGCCCGGCTATCTGCCGCAAATGCTGCCGTGGCTGCTGCGTTTCATGGCCAATACGACGCCGGGCCGGGCCGAGGCGATTTCCAAGGCGTTGGCCACCATCGTGTTGCCAAGCGTGGAACATTATATGGCGCTGCTGGATGATGTGCCTGGCGACCAGGTGCCGATCCGACGCCAAGGTTGCCTGTACCTGTATCCCCGCCCCCAGGACGTAAAGGCGGCGGAGCCTGACAACGCCGCCCGCAAACGCCGGGGCGTGGCGGTGGAAATATTGGGGCCGGACGAGGTGCGCCAGCTTATCCCCGCCCTCGGTCCCGACATGGCGGGCGGCGCATTGGCCACCCAGTCGGGCCATGCAACATCACCCCTGGCGCTGTCGCAATTGCTGGCGGCCCAGATCGAGTCGGCGGGCGGCACTTTCGTGCGGGCCGAGGTTAGCGGCTTTACCATCGGCGCCGACGGCCCCAGCCACGTACGGACGGACCAGGGCGAGATCGCGATTGAGGATGTCGTAATCGCGGCTGGCGCCTTTTCCAAGCCGTTGGCGGCGGCCCTGGGCAATACCGTGCCCCTGGATACGGAGCGGGGCTACCACATGATGCTGCCCCAGCCCCAAATCGAGATACGCGTACCCATGCTGATCAGCTCCCTTGGCTTTGGCGTGACACCCATGGATGACGGTCTGCGCCTGGCGGGCACGGTGGAATTCGGCGGTCTGAAGGCGCCGCCCGATTACCGCCGCGCGGATATTATTCTGGCGCACGCCAAGCGGCTGTTCCCCGATCTGGGCGAAGAGGGCGCCGAACCCTGGATGGGTCATCGTCCGTCTATGCCCGATTCCCTGCCTGTTATCAGCCGCTCCAGCCGCTTTGACCGGGTATTCTATGCCTTTGGCCACGGCCATCTCGGGCTCTCTCTAGGGGCCGTTACAGGGCGTTTAATCGCCGATCTGGTGGAGGGGCGGCCTTCTGATATCGACCCCGCGCCGTTCCGTGCCGATCGTTTCTGACGCTTTTCGCCAGCAAGCGCCCTGGTGGGGCGGCGATTTGCAAAGTTTGCGCAATACCCTGCGGGCCCCACCACCGCCCATTGCGGGGGAACGCCTGTTTCTGCAAATGGCCGACGGCAGCGGTGACCGGCTTTGGGCCCTGTACAACCCCGGGTCGGATGCGGACAAGCCCTTGGTTATATTGATCCATGGCCTGGCTGGCTGTGAAGAGAGCAGTTACATCATTCACGGAACGGGGTATTTCCAAAGGCATGGCTACGCCACCCTGCGGCTGAATTTGCGAGGAGCCGGCCCGTCCCGCCCTACCTGTACATTGCAATCCCATGCGGGCCGCAGTCGCGATTTACATGACGCCATTCAAGCCCTGCCGCATGCCCTGGTTTCACGCGGCATTGTCGTCGTCGGGTTTTCCCTGTCCGGCAATATGAGTCTGAAATTTGCCGCGGAATACGGTGATGAATTGCCCTTGCGGGCCCTGGCCACGGTCTCGGCGCCGCTTGATCTGGCCCTCACCTCGGCCAATATGCTGCGGCCTCGTAACACGCTTTACAATCGTAAATTACTGCGTGATTTTTGTCGCGAGTGTCTGGCCCCGGGGGCCTTGGTCAGCGCGCCCGAAAGGGCCGCGATAAAATCGGCGCGGAACTTTATGGAGCTCGATGATAATTTCGTCGCACCGCGCAACGGCTATCATGATGCATACGACTATTGGGCGAATTGCCAGGCACTGGAGTATTTATCGCAAATTAGGCAGCCGACCTTGTTGCTGCATGCCCAAGATGACCCCATCGTACCAATCAAGCCATATTTGGACTACGACTGGGCAGCCAATCCAAGACTTTTTCCCGTCCTGACCCGGCGTGGCGGCCATGTTGGATTTCATGCGGCGGAAAATCGTACTTATCATTTGGATAGTGTGTTGAAATTCCTCGCTCAACTGGCCTGATCACAGAGGTTTTACCCAGGATCTCCACAAGGCCAACCACAAGGTTATCCACAGGATTTAGTATAGTTCATACTTTGTTCCTACATTATATATTGTTTTGGCCGCCAACCCTGGGTACAATCCGCCCGCGCCAGAAAAACAACAATTGAACCACTGTGGGGGTGACAAATGGCCGTGGATTGGACCGACGAACGGGTTGCATTATTATCACAACTTTGGCAATCGGGGCAGTCAGCCCGGCAAATTGCCGAGCGTTTAGGCGAGGAAATCACCCGAAACGCGGTCATTGGCAAAGCCAACCGCCTGGGTTTATCGAAACCTTCAAAATCTTCGGTAACCCGCCAACAACGCCAGAAAGAACGCGCCGATAAGGTTCTGCATTTACAGCCACCGGTAGATGAAGGCGCGACAATATTTTCATTGACCGCTTCGACATGCCGTTGGCCGATCGGCGATCCGGGTGATCTGGATTTCCATTTTTGCGGCGCCAACAGCAAAGTCGGCCAACCCTATTGCGATTATCACGCCGCCAAGGCCTATCAGCCGCCGAAGGCCAGAAACGCCAATCGCAAGCGCACCGCTTAAACGGGGCTCGAATCGGAAGCGCATTCAAATCCTGAAATTCCCCGGCACGGATTTCTAGTTGGGTTTTCAAGCTTTCTGCATTGCTCTACAACTGATGCCATGTTGAAAGCTTTTCCATACGCATGGTCGATTGTCGCAGTTGGCCTGCTGGTGGCGCTAACGCCTGCCGGATATGCCCAAACGACGGCGTCCGGGGCAACGATGTTGCCGCCGCCGACAACCCTGCAACAGCGGCTGGTGGAACACCGGGAGTATCAGGCGCGGATCGCCGCGCAGCGGTCCCGGACGCAGAAGTCCCGATTGCGCCGTCTGACCGGGTCGGGTCAGGCGGCGGGGGCACCCGCCGTGACGGCGCCGGGCGCCGCTGCGGGTGAAGTTGGCACGATGATAGCGCGCCGGACGGTGCAAGCAGCCATGGGCGCCTTGGTCACGGCGGTCGCAGTTGCTGCTGCGTCGGGAGATGTCGGCGCGATCGCCGATGTTAGCGACGGCGCGGGTTCATCCGCGGCCGCAGCCTCTGTGTCGGCGTCCTCGGTTTCAACGACAACATCAACCGGGACCAATTAAGCCGGATGTGATGCGCCGGCGCGGCGCTGTTGGGATGCAACCGTCTAAAATTGCAGATATAAAAAGCGGGCATTGCACGAGCTTTTGAGTTAGAAAATATCGTTCGGCGCGGCGAAACCCGGGACGGGAAACCCTCACATTGTCCCCGCGGGCGAACGAACCGGTTTATTGCAACCAAATCGGTGATATTTGTCTCGTGTCGCCGTTGTCGAAGGGCGGCGGCCTCGCATATCGGGGCCGCCGCTTGCATTTTATCTCTGGGTTTATCAAGCGAACGCAGAATTTTCTGTCGCTTTGGTCGAAATCAAATTATCAACCGAAATACGATACCGTTGTTCGCCCGATTGTTCTAAAGAGGGGCCACGACGAAAAAGCCGAAACTCCGATAAAACACCGGGAGCGAACCGATCCGTGTTGGCCGCCGAACAGATAGCCGCGACATTACCTTGCTGGTCCGGACCGGTTGCTCCCGTTCGTTTGACTGGCGGTATCTCCAACGAGAATTTTCTGATCACGGATGGTGCCGCCAAATATGTTGTCAGGGTCAACGGCGATGTGCCCGTACATGGCGTCTGGCGCGGCAATGATGCCGGCTGCAACCGGGCCGCCGCGCTGATCGGTATTGCGCCCCCGGTTTTTTACGCCGACGCCAAGGCGATTGTCGTGAACCATGTCGAAGGCCGAACCTTCGCCGAGGATGATGTCAGGTCCGATGCCAATTTGGCCCGCATCCTGCCGTTGATCAGACGCACCCATGTCGAGGCCTATCGCCACTTGAGGGGCCCGGTTTGCGCCTTTTGGCCGTTCCGGGTTTGCCGCGATTATGGCTTTTTTCTGGAAGAGCAAGGCGGCCGGATGGCTTCTGAAGTCGACCGGTTGCGCGCGGTCAACGAGCGTCTGGAGGTCATCGTCGGGCCGATCGAAGTCGTTCTGGGCCATAACGATCTGCTGGCCGGCAACTTCATTGATGACGGCGCGCGGATCTGGTTGATCGATTGGGAACATGCGGGCCTGTCCAGCCCGCTATTCGACCTGGCAAATCTTGCCTCCAACAACAGTCTGTCGGATGCTCAGGAGAACTGGTTGCTGGAGAACTATTTCGAGCGTCCGGCGGATGAAGAATTACAGCGCCGTTTTCGCGCCATGAAATGTGCTTCCATACTGCGGGAAGCCATGTGGAGCATGGTCTCGGAGAGCACCTCTACGTTGGATTTCGACTACGCGGCCTATGCGGATCAGTATATGGCCCGGTTCGAAGCCGAATACGAAGGTCTTTGAACCGGTAAATTACGGCTAGCGCAACCTGCGTTCAATCGAACGCAGACAAGTTGCACGGGCTCCGTGAATTAGATCAAAGTATCAGCCGAAAAACGATTCCGTTTTTAGGCTGTTTGATCTAGGCCAACTCGGATTTTTGGGTGCCCCACGGATCATAAAGCTGTAGCGTCACAATGAGGCAAAGGAAGCTGTTCATGGGGAGTGGGCAATGAAAACCCAGGCACGCGTGGTTGTTGTCGGTGGCGGCGTGGTCGGCGTGGCGACATTGTATCAGTTGGCCAAGATGGGCTGGCACGACGCTGTTTTGCTGGAGCGCCATGAGTTGACCTCGGGCTCCACCTGGCATGCTGCGGGTTTGCTACCGCTATTCAATATGAGCTACTCCGTGGGCCAGATTCACAAGCATTCCGTGGCGCTGTACCAGGGGTTGGAAGCGGAAACCGGGCAGGCGGTCGGGTTTTCCCAGGTCAGCAATATCCGCCTGGCCATGAACCAGGACCGCATGGACGAATATCACCAATATGCCGGCGTGGCGGAAACCATTGGCATTGATGTGAAGTTCCTGACGCCGGCGCAGGTGCGGGACATTTGGCCGCTATGCAATATCGTCGGCCTGGTGGGCGCCATTCAACATCCCGATGACGGCTATATCCAGTCCGCCGACGTGACCCAGGCCATGGCGATCGGTGCCCGTAACCTCGGCGCCGAGATTGTCCGGCAGACCTCCGTTTCGGGGTTTGAACAGAAGCCAAATGGCGAATGGCTGGTTAAAACCGACAAAGGCGACATCGTTTGCGAGCACGTGGTTTCGGCAACCGGTAATTTCGCCCGGCGCACGGGCGCCATGGTTGGTTTAGATGTGCCAGTTATTCCGGTGGAGCACCAATACATCGTGACCGAGCCGCACCCGGAAATCGTCAAACGGCACCAGGCCGGCTTGCCGGAATTGGGTGTGCTCAGGGAATCCGACGGCTCCTGGTACCTGCGCGAGGAGGCCGGCGGGCTGATATTGGGCCCCTACGAAAAAGGTGCGCCGATCTGCTATCCCGACGGCCCCGCCGCGGATGCGGAGTACGAGCTGTTTCCCGAAGATCTTGATCGTCTTAACCCCCACATCGAGGCCGCGATCAACCGTGTTCCCGCGTTTGGCGAAGTGGGTGTGAAACGGGTTTATAACGGGGCCATCGCCTACACCCCCGACGGCAGCCCCATCATTGGGCCGGCCTGGGGTTTGCGTAATTTCTGGCTCAATGAAGGCCACAGCTTTGGCGTCACCGCCGCCGGTGGCGCCGGCTGGCAGTTGGCCCATTGGATGATCGAGGGCGAGCCCACCATCGACATGCTGGGCGTCGATCCACGCCGCTTTGGCGCCTATGCCAATGCCGGTTACCTTAAGGCCAAGAACGAGGAAGCCTACGCCAACGTCTTCACCATCCACTACCCGGATGAGGAACGGTCGGCCGGGCGACCCCTGCGCCAGGCCCCCTGTTATGACCGCTTGGCGGACCTGGGCGCCGTGTTCGGGCAAAAGGCTGGTTGGGAGCGGGCCAACTGGTTCGCGCCGCCCGGCACGCCGCAACAGGATGATTGGTCTTTCCGCCGTTCCGCCTGGTTTGAACATGTGGGCAATGAATGCCGCAATGTGGCCGAAAACGTCGGCGTCCTGGATATGACGGCCTTTGCCAAGTGCCGTATTTCTGGCCCGGGCGCCGAAGCCTTTCTGGATCACCTGATCGCCAATCGACTGCCCAAGGCGGTGGGCCGGGTCAACCTGTGCCATGCCCTGAACAGCCAGGGCGGTGTCCATAGCGAATTCACCATTCTGCGGGAGGCCGCCGACAGCTTCTATCTGGTTTCCGCCGGTGTCTATCAGCGCCTGGATCATGATTGGCTGTGGCGGCATATGCCCCAGGACGGCAGCGTCGGAATGGTCAATCTGACCAACGCCAAGGGGGTGCTGGTGGTGGCGGGCCCAAAATCCCGTATCCTGATGCAACGGGTATCAGGGGCCAATTTCGAGAGCAATGCCTTCCCCTGGTTGTCGTCCCGCGACATCAGCGTGGGGCAGGCCCCGGCCACGGCCATGCGGGTGAATTATGTTGGTGAATTGGGGTGGGAGCTGCACCACGACATCGAATATCAAAACCATATCTTCGATGCCCTGATGGCCGCCGGATCGGATCTGGGCCTGAAGCCGTTCGGCATTCGTGCCATGGACAGCCTGCGCTACGAAAAATCCTACCGTATGGTGGGTACTGAGATTTCCATTGAATATGCGGCCTATGAATCCGGCCTGGATCGTTTCGTCCACCCCGACAAGGGCGATTTCATCGGCCGCGAGGCTTTGCTGGCCTGGCGTGAGCGGGGTTTCGCCAACAGCTTTGTCACGCTCGAAGTGCATGACGTCACCGATGCGGATGCCCTGGGCAATAACCCGATCTATCAGGGCAACGAACTGGTGGGCCGGGCCACGGGCGGCAATTACGGCTTCCGCCTGGGCAAGTCTTTGGCGCTGGCCATGGTCCGCCCCGAATTGGCGGCTTTGGGCACGGAACTGCGCATGAATATTCTCGGCTCCGACCATAAGGTCACCGTGATCGAAGAAAGTCCCTATGACCCCAAGAACGAGCGGCTACGGGCCTGAGGCTTGCGAACCCTCTGTAGGCGAGGACACTGAATGACAAGCCATGTCGCGGAAATTTGACTACATCATCGTCGGGGCCGGTTCCGCCGGTTGCGTGCTGGCCAATCGCCTGAGCGAGGATCCGGGCACATCGGTGTTGCTGTTGGAATTCGGCGGCGGCGACGGCAGCCCGTTCATTCAGATGCCGACGGCGCTGTCCATTCCGATGAATTCACCGCGCTACAATTGGGGTTTTGCATCCGAGCCGGAGCCACACCTGGATGGCCGCCGCATGAATTGCCCCCGGGGCAAGGTGCTGGGGGGCACATCCTCCATCAACGGCATGGTCTATGTACGCGGTCATGCTTGTGATTTTGATGAATGGGAATCCTTGGGAGCGGATGGGTGGTCCTACCGGGATTGCCTGCCCTATTTCCGTAGGGCTGAAACCTGCGCCTACGGCGGCGATGAATACCGGGGTGATGGCGGCCCGCTGCATACCTGTAACGGCAACGGCATGGCGAACCCGTTATACCAGGCCTTTATCGATGCCGGACGGGAAGCAGGCTATCCGGGCACCGACGACTACAACGGCCGCCAGCAGGAAGGCTTCGGCCGCATGGACATGACGGTCAGAAACGGTGTGCGGTGGAGCGCCGCGAATGCCTATCTGAAACCCATCCGAAGCCGCACCAATCTGACGGTGGAGAGCGGCGCGCTGGTCCGCCGGATTGTCATGGAAGACCGCAAGGCCGTCGGCGTCGAATACGACAGGGATAACGTCCGCCGGACCGCCCATGGCGGAGGGGAGATTATTCTGGCCGCCGGTTCCATCGGTTCGCCGCATCTGTTGCAACTCTCGGGTATCGGACCGGCGGCGGTTCTTGCGAATGCGGGGATATCTCCTGTCCATGACCTGCCCGGCGTTGGCGCCAATCTGACGGATCATTTAGAGGTCTATTTCCAATTCCAATGCCATCAGCCCATCACCCTGAACGGCAAACTGGATCCGTTCAGCAAATTCCTGATCGGGGCACGCTGGTATCTGTTCAAGTCCGGCCTGGGCGGCACCAATCACTTTGAATCCTGCGCCTTTATCCGCTCCCGCGCCGGTCTGAAGTGGCCGGATATCCAATATCATTTTCTGCCCGCCGCCATGCGCTATGACGGCCAGGCGGCATTCAGTGGTCACGGCTTTCAGGTCCACGTAGGCCCCAACAAACCGCAAGCCCGCGGCAGTGTCGCGGCCATTTCGCCTGATCCTTTGGAGAAACCGGAAATCCTCTTCAACTACCTTGATAACGAGGCTGATCGCGACGGTTTTCGCAAATGTATCCGCCTGACCCGGGAGATTATCGGCCAGCCCGCCTTCGATGCCTATCGCGGCGGTGAAATCCAGCCGGGGATGGACGTCACCGGCGACGGGGAGATCGATGCCTGGGTACGGGCCAACGCGGAAAGCGCCTATCACCCCTCATGCACCTGCAAGATCGGCGGCGACAACGATGCCATGGCCGTGCTCGATCGCGACTGCCGGGTGCGTGGGCTGGAAGGCCTGCGGGTGGTCGATGCGTCCGTCTTCCCCGCCATCCCCAATGGCAACCTGAACGCGCCCACCATCATGGTGGCGGAAAAGGCCGCCGACCTGATCCGAGGTCGCGCGCCGCTCCCCCCCTCGGACGCGGAAGTTCAAATCGATCCGCAATGGCAGACCCGGCAGCGTCCGGGCCGGCCGGTACGGGAGGTCGCATGACCATTCGCGGCATCCTGTTCGACAAGGACGGCACCCTGTTGGATTACGACGCCACCTGGGTGCCCATCAACCGCAAGGCGGCGCGCCTGGTCGCCAATGGCGATGACAGGCTGGCCATGGAACTGCTGCGCCTTGGCGGACAGGATGACGGATCGGCGACAGTTGCGTCCGGATCGGTGTTGGCGGCGGGAACAACCGTCGAGCTGGCGGCGCTTTGGGCCCGGCACGCGCCGGCACATGGGTTTGCCGATCTGACCGCGGCCCTGGACGATATTTTTCAACGCGAAGGCGCCGTTCACGCCGCGCCCGTCAGCGGCCTTGTTGATACCCTGCGTCGTCTGGAGACCCAGGGTTTGATACTTGGTGTTGCGACCTCCGACAGCGAGGCTGGCGCCCTGGCGACTTTGGAGCCTTTCGATGTGCTCCAATATTTTGACTTTGTTGCCGGCTACGACAGCGGTTTCGGCCCCAAGCCGGAGCCGGGCATGGTCCTGGCATTTTGCCGGGCGGCAGGTTTGTCGCCGGAAGAAGTCATGGTCGTTGGTGACAACCGTCATGACATGGAAATGGGCGCACGCGGAAAGGTGGGCCTGCGGGTCGGGGTGTTAACCGGTACCAGCCGTCACGAGGAGCTTGCGCCTTTGGCGGATCATGTTCTTACCAATATTGCTGAAATCATTGGTCTCATTCAACGAGTGGAGGGCGGTTGAGGGCATGGATTGGCGCGACTTGAATGCGGGCGATATTCCCATGCTCCTGGACTTCATGGCGGTCGCGGTGTTCGCCATATCCGGAGCCTTGGTGGCCAGCCGGAAGCAGATGGATATTTTCGGCTTCATCATGCTGGGAACCGTTACCGGGATTGGCGGCGGTTCCATGCGGGACATATTCCTGGGCCGCCTGCCGGTGCTTTGGGTGGAAACCCCGGCCTATGTGATCATTTGCGTCCTCGCCGCGGGCGTTACGTTTTTCACGGCGCATCTGTTCCGGTCGCGCTACCGGATGATGCTGTGGCTGGATGCCCTGGGATTATCGCTATTTTGCGTCATGGGCGCCGAGACCGCACTTTCGGTCGGGGCGCATCCAATTGTCGCCATTGTCATGGGGGTTATTACCGGGACATTCGGCGGCATTATCCGGGATGTCCTGGGTGGGGAGGTTTCCTTGCTGTTGAGAAAGGAAATCTACGTCACGGCGGCGCTGGCGGGGGCGGGTCTGTTTGTTTTCCTTCGGGTTCTTGATTTGCCTTTTGCCTTCGTCTGGATGGCCGGCTTTCTTTGCTGTCTTACAATCCGTGGGCTGGCCCTGCGTTTCTCCTGGTCCCTGCCGGCCTACAAGACCCGCGCCGGACGGCCACAGGATTAGTTGCCAACACTGGTTGAAACCCAGCACCGGGAACGGTATCAATGCCAACCTCGTGCGGATGGGTGGCCGAGTGGTTGAAGGCACCGGTCTTGAAAACCGGCAAATGTGAAAGCATTTCGTGGGTTCGAATCCCACCCCATCCGCCAGAGTTTCAATTAAGATATTGATATAATTAAGGTATTCTTTAGAACTCGGTGCGCGGCCCACATTTGTGCCCGACCTTGGATGATGTTGAAGGCCCTCTTCGGATCAACATATCTCTGACTGCGCGACAACGCGCCGCGTTCCAGGCTCCGTACCGTGATCGCGCAATTTTAAATGCAAAACTGTGACGGCAGTCATATTCAGAACCCCTTTGCGCCAATAGTCTTCACAGTGGCAGATGGAGATCGGCGGCAGAAATTAAAAGCCAATTGAAAACCGCCGGTTCGTTCATGGAATTGCGAAACAGGGGCCGAAAATGAACTACCAACTAGACCCAGCCCATACCCGCACCGACCGGATGGCCGAACAGTGCCAGGCGATTGTAAATTGCGGGCACGAATCGCACACAGAAAATTTACCGATGCCCTGGCTCCTGAATTTCGCTCCACCGCCCGATCCGGCGCAACGGGAATCGGGTTGGCCGGTTCGACAGGTTCCTCAAACGATGATCGAGGCTTGCGCGTCACTGACGTTGCTGTTTCCCTCGCCCGGATCCCGGCTTGTTAGCGTCGGCTGGCCAAAATAGCATCCATCTGAATTCCGTCCTTGGCGCCTTCAATATCCTTCGTATTTTCCGGCTCGTTTCTCGCGAAAGGCGTTGATGGCTTCCACATGGTCGTTGCCTGCCCGGGCCACCGCGATGTGGGAACTGACCAGGTCGAACGCCGTCGCCATGTCGGATTCTATGCTTTGGCTGACCAGGCGTTTGATCAGGCGGATGGATAGTGGCGGCATGGCGGCAATCCGCTTGGCCAGCTTGGTGGCTTCCTCCAGCAGTTGGTCGTCGGGATAGACATGATTGACCAAACCGATTTCCAGCGCCGCCGCGGCATCGAGAAAATCCGCCGTCCATAGCAATTCCAACGCCCGCGCCTTGCCGACCAGACGGGGCAGAAAATAGGCCCCGCCGCCGCCCGGCAGCAAACCGATTTTGGCATAAGTCTCGGAAAAGCGGGCGCTTTCCCCGGCGATGCGAATATCGCAGGCCAAGGCAAGATCCATGCCGCCGCCGATCGCCGCCCCATTGATGGCCGCGATCAGTGGCTTCTCGAACCGGGCGGCGCGCTTTGGAAAGGCCTGAATATCGTTCCAGATATGGGTTTTCGTCAGGTGCGGGCGACGATCCGTGGCCTCGCCCATGCCGCCGATATCCCCGCCCGAACTAAATCCGCGCCCGGCGCCGGTCAGGATCACGGCGCGCACATCGTCGCGGGCATCGCATTCGTCCAGGGCGGCGACCAGCCCGTGCAGCATTTCGTCCGTGAAAGCGTTCAGTTTCTCGGGCCGGTTCATGGTCATTGTCGCGATACCGTCCGCAACCTCAAAAATCAGAAAATCGGTCAATTTATCCTCCTATCACTTCTTTTCTCTTGCTCTTATGCAGCCGTAATGCCGCCGTCGATGGGCAGCGCGATACCGGTGATCATTGAGGCCTCATCGGAAGCCAGAAACAATGCCGCGTTGGCGATATCTTCGGATTGGGCCAGGCGGCGCAGGGGAATACCCTTCAATATTATGTCCTGTGCGGCCGCCTTGCGCTCCTCGCTCAAGCCCTTGGGCATGAATTGCGGCAGCATCGGCGTCTCCGTGGCGACGGGGCACAGCACGTTGACGCGAATATTGTCCCGCGCCAATTCCAGGGCGAGGCTCTTCGCCATGCCGACCACGCCGTGCTTGGCCGCCGTGTAGGGCGAGACGAACGGCCGCGCGGCTATACCCTGAAGGCTGGAGGTATAGAGGATCGCTGCCCCGCCGGCGAGGTCGCGGGCGCCTTCGCGAAGTGCCGGCATCGCGGCCCGGGTCATGCGGTAGGGGCCGATCAAGTCAACATCAATGATCCGCTGCAACACCTCATCGTCGACATTGTCGATACCATCGGTGGCGAACGGAATGCCGGCATTGTTAAATAAAATATCCAGCTTGCCGAAGCGCTCGACAGCCATGGCGACAGCCGCATCGTTCTCGGCCGGGTTGGTGTGATCACATTGGGCAAAGACGCAGGCATCGCCAAATTCCCCGGCAACGCCACGGCCCCGCTCGGTATCGATATCCGCAAGTACGACGCGGGCGCCCTCGGCGATAAACCGCCGCACGCTGGCCTCGCCCATGCCCGATGCGCCGCCCGTTATCAAGGCGACCCTGTCCTCTAATCTTTTCATCTTTTAACTCCCAATGACTATTCCGCGGCCAGCACCGTGTCGGCCGTCAGTTTCGACAACACTAATTTCGCTTCCGCCATTACCGTACGTACGACATCACCGGCGGAGGGGACATCGTCGATCAGGCCGCTGCTTTGCCCGGCGGGCAGAACGCCATTTTCCACATCGCCCTCTATCCTGCCCCGCTGCGAAGCCGGATGGCCTACGTGCATGCCTTGCAACGGATAAGGTTCAATCTCGGCCTCCCGGCTGGCCCAGCTGTCGGTGAAGCCATTGCGGATCAGGCGGCAGGTCTTGCCGCTATGGGCCCGGGTTACGATGGTGCCGGCGGTGTCCGTTTCGGCGATCTTCTGTTTGTAGTTTTCATGCGCCCGGGCTTCCTGGGTGGCAATGAAACGGGTGCCCATCCATACGCCCTGGGCCCCGAACGAAAGTGCTGCCACCAGCCCGCGTCCATCCGCCAGGCCGCCCCCCGCCAGGACCGGCACATCAACGGCATCAACCACGGCCGGGATCAAGGCGGCCGTGCCAATGCTGCCCACGTGCCCGCCGCCGTCCGAGCCCGACGCGATCACCGCATCGACGCCGTCGGCGACGGCCTTTTGCGCATGGCGCACGGCACCGATGACGGACATCACCACCATGCCTTGTTCCTTGGCCCTGGCAACCACACCTTTCGGGCTGCCCAGCCCGGAAATCAGGACGGGGACCCGTTCCTCCATCACCACGTCCACCATCGCCGCGACCTTGTCCGTATAGCGGACCGCCTCGTTGACCTTGGCCGCGACTGTGGCGAACAGGATATCCACTGCGAAGGGTCGGTCCGTCTGGGCGCGCACCGAGCGAATTTCCGCGCGCAGTTCTTCCCCGTCCAGGGTGGACCCGGCGCCGATGCAGCCAAGGCCGCCGGCGGCTGATACGGCGGCGGCCAGATCGGCGCGGGCCACCCAGCCCATCCCGGCCTGAAATATCGGATACTCAATATTCAAAAGATCGCAAATGGGCGTGCGCACGTTTGTCATCTGATACTCCTCCACCGACCTTATTCGGTATTCAGGGTACAAACCCTTTGGCCATGGCTGCAAGCGCGCTATCCTGGATAGAGGTTCGCGACGGGCCGGCTTTTACGGAAGGCAGCATGATGGATTTTGGCTTTAGTGAAGAGAACGAGGCATTTCGCGCCGAGATCAGGGCCTTCATCGCCGAAAATGTCTCCCCCGAAATCGTTCAGGAAATGCACGATGGCACCCAGGGCGCGGGTATCGGCCCCCTGACAAAGGACCTTATTCACAAAATCGGCCAGCGGGGCTGGATCGGTATGAGTTGGCCGGAAGAATACGGTGGCCGGGATGCCGATATCATCGATCAATATATCTTCGAGGAGGAGCTGGCGCGGGCCCGGGTGCCGCTAAATCTGGGCAATTTCATCGAACAGGCGCCGGCGATCATGAATGCTGGCACCGAGGCGCAAAAACAATATTTCCTGCCACGCCTGGTGCGGGGCGATGTCACCTTTGCGCTGGGTTATACCGAACCCAGCGGCGGCACCGATCTTGCTTCCCTTAAAACCCGCGCCGTGGCGGATGGCGATGATTTTGTCATTAACGGCCAAAAGGTCTTCACCACCCGGGCGGAATCCTCCTCGCATATCTATCTGATGGCCCGCACAGACCCGGAGGCCCCGAAACACCGGGGTATTTCCATATTTCTGGTACCCATGGACACTCCCGGCATTACTGTCCGGCCGCTCTGGACCCTGCCAGGCGGGCGCACTAACGAGGTTTTTCTGGAAGACGTCCGGGTGCCGAAGGAGTCCATGTTGGGGGCGGAAAACGAAGGTTGGAATATCGGCGCCTCTGCCCTTAATCTCGGGCGGGCGGGCGCGCGGCGCTATTGCATCTATGTCTCGCCGTTCGAGGATCTGTTGAAATACCTCCAGACTGATGACCTGGGCCGCGACATCGCCCGTGATCCGGTGGTCCGGGACAAGGTGGCGGAGCTGTATTGCGAGGCCCAGGTCGCGCGATTGTTCACCATGCGCAGCCTTTCCATGGTGCGGCGCGGTCAAAACCCGCCCTATGAAATCTCGTCCGAGAAAATCTGGGGACCGGAGTTTCAGGTCAGAACCACCGAAGCCGCCAGCCAGATCCTGGGCCCCTATCACCAGCTTTGGGAGGGCGAGGCCGCGCCCAACGGCGGCAGTTTCCCCCGGCAATACGTGAACGCCATGGTCTCCACTTTCGGCCATGGCAGTACCCAGGTGATGCGCACGGCCATTGCCCGCCGGGGCCTTGGACTGCCGAGGGAATAGCGGCTCATGGATGTATTGCTGAACGAAGACGAGGAAATGATCCGCGATGGGGTCCGGCGCTTCTTCGATGCGGAATGTAGCCCCGACCGCGTGCGGGGGATCGAGGACGGCGGCGCGCGGACCGATCCGGAACTGTGGCGTCAGTTGGCCGAACTGGGCTGGCTAGGGCTGGCCCTGCCCAGCGTCTACGGCGGCGGTGAAGCGCCCTTTACACAGCTTACTGTGTTGTTCGAAGAGGCCGGCCGCGCCCTGGCGCCGGTGCCCCTGCACCCCCACGTGGTCACCGCCCTTGCGCTGGCGGAGGCGGTCGGACGTGGGGAATGCGGCCCCCTCGCCGCGACCTTGGTCAGCGAAGCCTGTGTTGGCGACAGTCTGCTGACCTGGGCCTGGAGCGAACGGCTGCCCGGCATGGGACCCGAGACCATCGAACTTAGCGCGACGGCGGATGGCAATGGCTGGCGCCTGAACGGCCATAAGGGAATGGTGGAGGCGTTTGAGATTGCCGGTCATTGCCTTGTCGCCGCGCGGACCCAAACGGGCGGCTCAGCCAATGGGGGCCTTACCCTGCTGTTGGTGGCGCCTAACGCGCCCGGCGTATCGGCCGTGGCGCGGCGGACCCTGGCCGGCGATTTTCAATCCGAGGTGCACTTCGATAATGTCTATGTCGATGGCGATGGGCTGGTCGGACGCGTGGACGAAGGCTGGGACTTGGCCCGGCCCATGCTGCAGCGGGCCATGGTCCTCAATTGCGCCATGATCGTCGGCGCGACGCGCCGGGCCGCCGAACGGGCGTTCGACTATGCCAAGGAGCGCCATGCCTTCGGCCACCCCATCGGCTCGTTTCAGGCCATCCAGCACACATGTGCCGATATGATCACCTGGGTCGATGGCGCCGAATTGCTGACGCGGGAAGCGGCCTGGCATATCGCGCAAGGATCGGATGCGGGTCTGGCGGCGGCGGCGGCCAAGGCCTTCACCAACGAACGCTGCCAGGCTGTGCTGCGGGAGGCCAATCAGATCCACGGCGGCTATGCCCAGGTAAGAGAATATGACCAACAGCTTTGGTACCGCCGGGCGGCCGCGTGGAGCATGCGCCTGGGCACATCAATGGAACACCGCCGGGCCGTGGCGCAGGCGTTGGAATTGTGATGACGCGCCGCTCCGGCGCGGCAAGAACGTAAGGGAAATCAGATGGCTATCAGGGAAATCGCTCAAATGGGCAACCCCATTCTGTATCGCGTCGCCAACGAGGTGGCGGATCCGGCGGATCCGGAAATCGCCCGTCTGGCCAACGACATGAAAGACACATTGTTACATGTGGGCGGCTCCGGCATCGCCGCGCCCCAGGTCTTCGAAAGCCTGCGTCTGGTGGTCTATCGTATCAGTTCGCGCCTGATCAGCGACACGGCGGAAGATGCCAACCCCTGGGTGGTACTGGTCAATCCGGTGCTGGCCCCGACGGGCGATACAATGGCGTCGGGCTGGGAGCGCTGTCTGTCCATACCCGGACTGCACGGCAAGGTGCCGCGTCATCAGGCCCTGCGCATGAGCTATCAAAACCTGGATGGCGAGACCGTCACCCTGGACGCCGAGGGCGCCCTGGCCACTTTGTTGCAGCACGAATGCGACCATTTGGATGGTATTCTGTACCCCATGCGCATGACCGATCTCGCGAAACTGGAATTCAACGCGGAGCCGGGACATTTGGCGCAGGACATCGTCGATGGTCAAAAGGTCTGGCCCGTTCTGCAAGGCCTCGTTGATGCCTGGCCCGGGCGCGGACAGTATTTCGACGATTGAGGCGCCGTTCCAAAACCCTTGCCAAGGTGTCCTAGCGTTCTTACCATTCGGGCTTCAAATATGGATGAGGAGATTGCTATGAGTGTGGAAGCTTCAGTACCGACGGATGATAGTGGGATCGCGCTGGCCAAGGCCGACAATCCGGTGATGGTGCCGGGACGGCGTAGTTTTATGCAATATCGGGAACTTGGTCTCACGGCGGCCAGCGGCGGCAAGATCCGGGCGCAAATAACGACCGCCACCCAAGGGCTGTCAGAACCCACCGGCTGGCATGTGCATCTCTGCGATGGCCAGTTTGTCTATATGCTCAGGGGCTGGGTCGAACTGCAATTTGCCGGCGGCCGGGTGGAGCGCCTAACGGCGGGCGATAGTATGTATATCCCTGGCGACACGCCCCATAACGAGATCGCCACATCCGACGAACTCGAGCTCTTGGAAGTCTCGATCCCCGCCGACATGGGCACGGAAGTCTGCGACGCGCCCGACTAGAGCAACCCGCGGTCAATTGGATTCAATTGACCGCGGATAAGTTGCTCTATTTTAAAGGTTTTAGCGCATGGCCGCGCGTTCAATTGAACGCGACATGCGCTAAGTCCATCGACGGCTTAACACTTCAGCAGGCCCATAAAAATGGCAGCGCGCCGTCCAACGGCGCGCTGCGATAATTGCGCGCGTGATCAACGTCCGCAAAGGAGGAGAAACGCACCATGAAATGGGGAACATTTAGTCTGAGCCAGGTTCCGGATTTGAGCAAGGTACCGGAAACCTTCGCCTCTGATTTCAAGCAGTTCGAGTTGGCGGAGGAACTGGGCTTCGATACCATCTGGATCGCCGAGCATTTGTTTTCCAGCTATGGCGTCGTGACCTCGACCCAGGTCCTGGCGGCGGCCCTGGCCAAGGCGACCAAGAAAATTAAGATCGGCATGGCGGTGGTGGTCCTGCCCTTCAATCATCCCCTGCGCACCGCCTCGGACTTCGCCTTGGTGGATATTCTGTCCGAGGGGCGGCTTTTGTTCGGCACCGGGCGGGCCTATCAGCCGCACGAATTCACCGGCATGGGTATCCCGATGGAAGACAGCCGCGCCATGTATGACGAGGCGCTGGAGATTGTCATCAAGGCCTGGACCAACGAGAAAATTCAACACCAGGGTACTTTCTGGACCATACCGGAACCGACCGAGGTGCTGCCGAAGCCGGTGCAAAAACCCCACCCACCTATTTATCAGGCGGCCATTTCACCGGAAAGTTTCACTGCCGCCGCACGATCCGGCACGGCGTTGCAGCTTGCCTCGCCCTTTTCCTACCGTACCTATCGGGAAGACTGGATCGATAAGATCGCCGAGAGCATCGAGGTCTATGAGCAAGAGTGCGTCAAACATGGCCACGACCCGAAAGGGGCGGAACGCATGATGCTGTTGCCCTTCTTCGCGCATGAAAACGGCGAGGAAGCCCAACGTATCGCCCGGGACCGGATCGAATGGTTCTACGCCAAGGTCACCGCCAATCAGAAAGCCGTCGGCGGCCAGCCCGAGTTGATCAAGGGCTATGAAATGACCATGCGGGAAAGTCTGAAAACCTTGCGGGAAGGTTTTTTGAGCTTCGACAAACTATACGAACACGGCGCCGCCATCGCCGATGATCCGGCCACCTGCGCGGAGAAATTGAATTCCCTGCGCGAACGGCTCGGCATCACCGAATTCGTTCTCTGGACCAATATTGGCGGCATGGCGGCTTCGGATTCCATGTCCGCCATGCGCCTGATCATGAACGACATCGCACCGCGTGTGAACGAGATGGAGGCGGCGTCCAAGGCCGCTGAATAGACCGGAATTATCGAGGTTCAACCGTTGTAAAATGCCCGGCCCTGGTGGCGCAGCCACAGGCGGATCAGATGGCGGCGGCGGTCGGGCTCCGGCCAGTCGGTGAAGGCGGTGCGGGCGTGGCCCAGGGTCTTGTTATTGACGATCTGGATCTGACCCGGCTGGAAATGAAATTCTTTCATCATCTCCGGCGCCGTCATGGTGGCTTCCAACGCCGCCAGGGCGGCGGCCGAGGTTTCGTCCATTTCCTGGTTTTCGAGCTCGTAGCCCTGGAATACCATGCGCTTTGACAGCCGGCCCAATAATTGCGCGCCGTCCCAGGCAAACAACGGATGGTGCACGGTCATGTTGTCATCGGGCGCATGTTCGCGCTGGCGGTCAAAGGTGTAATCCTCGTACAGGCGGGCCAGCAGATCGGGGCATTCGGCGCGCATGCGGTTATGAACGGCGTGAAAGCTGACCAGCTGGCTGACACCGCCCTGCATGGCTGTTTGGCGGCAGAACAAGGCCACGTAATCCGGCGGGCATAGGTTGTAGCTGTTGTCCGTATGCAGGTTCTGGCCCACATTGGTGATATCGGGGCGGACGCCATTGCCGGGCTGTTTGCCGGTATCGCGCACATCGTACAGCATCTTGCCGTCCCAGCTTTGCGCCACGGGGCGCGCGACGAGTGATGCCAACAGCCAATACAGCGCCGTCGCGGCATTATCACCCAGGCGATCCAGAGGCAGCCGGTCGATAATCGCGAAACCAAGGCCATCGCTCAATTGTTCGGCGACTTGTGCCATCAAGGCCCGGCATTGGGGCAATTCGAAATCGTCCGGGTGCAGGGACAGGATCGGCAGCGGATTGGCGGCCAGAACATCCGCCAGGGTCAATAATTCCGCCGTGCAGCCGTCATCCAAGGCAACCAAGCCGGCATCGTCGGCCAGATCCATATTGGTCCAGGCGAGGGGTTTCTCTATGTCGTGGGTTAATTTTGCCATCATAATTCTTGCAATTTAGCCCTTTGCACACAAATCCGATAGATCACTTTCCTAATCAGTTATACTGGCGCCATGGCACATACATCCATGAAACAGATCCGGGGCAGTTTTGAGCAATCCCTGGCGGAGGCGGAGCAGGCGACTTGGGTGCCCGCACCCATCGCGCGGCCGGAAAAGGCCGAGGGCGGGCGGGCGTTCGAGCTGGTATCCGAATACGAACCGGCCGGCGATCAGCCCCAGGCTATCACCGAATTGACCGCCGGCGTGGAGACGGGGGAGCGCGATCAGGTCTTGCTGGGCGTGACCGGGTCGGGGAAGACCTACACTGTTGCCCAGGTCATCCAGCGAACCCAGAAACCCACCCTGGTGCTGGCCCCGAACAAAACCCTTGCGGCCCAGCTTTATGGTGAGATGAAAAGCTTTTTCCCCAATAACGCGGTGGAGTATTTCGTCTCCTACTACGATTATTACCAGCCCGAGGCCTATGTGCCGCGCACCGATACCTATATCGAGAAAGAGGCGCACATAAACCAGCAGATCGACCGCATGCGCCATGCCGCGACACGGTCGCTGCTCGAACGTCGGGATGTGAT
>JABIRL010000062.1 GCA_018667855.1 Rhodospirillaceae bacterium | reverse complement strand
GCACTGGGTGCGGCGCAAGGTTTCAAGGTTTGCGTCAACTATCACAGCAGCCCCGATCGGGCCGAACAGGTAGTCGCCGATATCGCCGCGGCCGGCGGTGAAGTCATTGCCGTGGGCGGCGATATGGGTGTGGAAGCGGATATCATCAATCTGTTCGCGAAAGTCGACCAGGAACTGGGGCCGGTCACCGCCCTGATCAACAATGCGGGCGTCACCGGCAATCTGGGACGCCTGGACGAAATGACGGCCGCCGACATGACGGATGTCTTCCGCACCAACCTGACCGGGCCGTTTCTTTGTTCGCGCGAAGCTGTCAAGCGCATGTCCACCAAACATGGGGGCCAAGGCGGCGTCATCGTCAATATCAGCTCCGCCGCCGCGCGGCTGGGCGGGGCCAATCAGTATATGCATTACGCCGCCTCGAAAGGCGGGTTGGAGACTTTCACCCAAGGTTTGGGCCTGGAGGTCGCCGGCGACGGCATCCGCGTCGTCGGCGTACAGCCCGGCGTCATTGATACCGAAATCCACGCCCGCATGGGAATGCCGGAACGGGTCGCGGACCTGGCGCCCTCCGTGCCCCTGCAACGGGCGGGCACGGCGGAAGAAATGGCGCAAACGGCACTGTGGCTGATCAGCGACGGGGCGTCCTACATCACGGCAACCACAATTCAGGCAACGGGCGGGCGGTAATAATGACAGACAGTGAACTGGCGGCGGCGATCGAAGCCATCGCGCTACAAGCGGGCGCGGCCATCATGGAAATCTACGCCCGTGATTTCGAGGTCGAGACGAAATCAGATGACAGCCCCGTGACGGAGGCCGATCAGGCAGCGGAAGTAATCATCGTCACCGCCCTGCGGGCCCTGACGCCTGAGATCCCCGTGGTGGCCGAGGAAGAGGTCGCCGCCGGCAAGCAGACGGATGTGGGCGCAGGTCCGTTCTGGCTAGTCGATCCCCTGGACGGCACCCGGGAATTCATCTCCCGCAACGGAGATTTCACGGTCAACATCGCCTTGATCCGAGGTGGCGAGCCTGTTCTGGGCACCGTGCATGTGCCCGCAAAGGATGAAACATACACCGCCGCCGGACCGGGCCAAGTTACCCGCCAACGGGGCAACGGCGCGGTCGAGGCGATCAGCGCCCGCAACCCTGCCGGCGACGGTCTGGTGGCCATGGTCAGCCGCTCCCACGCCTCACCCGAAACCGACGATTTCCTGGCCGAGTTGGAGATCAAGGAACGGGTCGATGCGGGCAGCAGCCTGAAATTCTGCCGTCTGGCGGAAGGCGCCGCCGATCTGTATCCACGTCTGGGCCGCACCATGGAATGGGATACCGCCGCCGGACACGCGGTTCTTGCCTGTGCGGGGGGCAGTGTGTCCCGGCTTGACGGCACGCCATTGCTTTATGGCAAGGATGGTTTCGAAAACCCCCATTTTGTCGCCCGGGGACGACAGGGTTAGCTTGACTTAAATCTCAATGATTTCGTCGTCCGGGGTATCGGCATAAAGGCGCGCCACCTCGTCGGTCCGGGTCTCGAGCACCGCACGCTGATTTATGTAGCCTTTGTCGGTGACCTCGTTGGCATCAATGGCGGGTGGTTCGCTTAACAGCAGCACCCGGCGCACACGCGTCGATGATCCGGGGTTGGCCTGGTTATAGGCGGCCAGGTTATCCCGGATGTGCTGGCGTAGCGGCTCCGACCCTGTCAGGGCGTCCGGCACAAGCGTTTCATCACCCAGGAATGCGCGGCAACCGCCTAGGTTCGGCCAGGCCAACAGCGTCACGAAATCACGGTCATGGCCAGCCACGACAACATCTTGAAGAACCGGCGACGCGGCGGCCAAAGTCGCCACCCGCAAGCCGCCGCTGTTAACCCAAGTGCCTGTGGTCAGCTTGAAGTCCTCCGCCACCCGACCGTCAAAGACCAGGCCCTTGACCGGCGCTTCATCGTCGGCGAAGCGGCCGGCATCGCCGATCCGATAGAACCCCTCGTCATCGAAGGCCTCCGCCGTCAGATCGGGGCGTTTCAGATAGCCCGGCGTGACATGGGGGCCGCGTACCCGCAACTCCATCTTGCCGCCGTTGGGCACCATTTTAACCTCGGTGCCCGGCACGGGCAATCCGATCACCCCGGCCCGGTCGATGGCCCAATGCACCGATGTCGCCATGGGCGCGGTTTCCGTCGACCCCCAGGCCGAGACCATGGGCACCGTATGGCCGACGGCCTGTACCGATACCGCTTCGAGGCGCCGCCACAAATCCTGCGGCAGAGCGGCGCCGGCATAAAAAATCAGGCCGAGGCGGCGAAACAGGCTTTCACGCAACTGGGCATCCTCTTCCAGATACGGCAACAGCGCCGCGAACCCGGCGGGGACGTTGTAATACAGGGTCGGCGAGGCATGGCGGATATTATCGACGGTGGTATCGATCAGGCCCGGCGCCGGCTTGCCCCCGTCAATGTGCAGGGTGCCCCCGTTGGAGAGCGCATTGTTAATCACCACATTACCGCCAAAGGTATGGTTCCAGGGCAGCCAATCCAGCAGCACCGGTGGACTTTTGGTCAGGAAAGGCCAGATC
>JABIRL010000312.1 GCA_018667855.1 Rhodospirillaceae bacterium | reverse complement strand
CTCGACGCTTAAATTGCTGTACATGTGGCAGGTGCGGGAGATCGGCTCCTCGGCCCAGTGCAGGCCGGTGTGCAGTTGCTTGACGCGCTGTTCCAGCTCGAACTTGCCCTCGTCGAACCAGTTCAGGTCCTTGCCTTCCCGGCTGTGCTCCGTGTCCCAATGGCCGATTTCCTGGTTGGTGGCGAGGGGCATCCAATAGCGGATGTCGTCCGATAACAAATCCAGCCAGGCATCGAACTGGCGGTTGTCCAGCAATTCGGCCTCGGCCGTATAGAATTGCTCCACCTCGTAACGCAGCAGCAGGCTGTCCAGCAACTGGTCCCGATCCGGCATTTATTCGGCTGCCAGGGTTGTTTTGGTTGCTGTTTTGGCCGGGTCGATGCGGTCGATATTGGGGGGAATATCCATATCGGCGGCCCAGCGGGTGTAATAGGCGCGCTGGTTTTGTTCCGAGACATCCTCGGTGGCGTAAACCTCGCCGCCCAGCCAGGTGGCGGGCCAGGCCTTTTGTTCGTAACCCATTCCCATGCCGTAATGATAATCATACCGCCTGGCGATCGTTCCTCGCGAACCCTCGTGGGAGGAGCCCCAGTTTTCCATATCGTCCTGTTCCGTCAGGCCCGAGGGGCCCTGATAACGGATGACATAATGGCGCAATACGTTCTTGACCTCGTCCGGCGCCGCCTTGGGTGCCAGGAAAATCCGCCAGGTCTCGGTCTCGTGGGGTCCGGAGGGATGCCAGGTACCCATGGACTGCACGCCGTTGGAATAGGAGACATTGGGAAAAATGGTGCCGCCATGGCCGAACCAGCGGGCTTTCTCCCCCAGTTTTTCCTGCCGCCGGGCGTAACAATCCCGGAAATAATCCTCCACAACCGCCATTTCCTGGTAGGTGGGCAAATAATCGTAATCGTCCTTGAATAATTGCCCCCGCGACGTGTGTCCCTCCGGCGTAATGCAGATATTCAGCTTCCAGGCCTCCCGCGCCTTGGTCACGTCGTCATAGGTATGCCGCCCCTTGGAGCCGGCGGGCGAGAGGATCACCTGATCGACCGAGGCATGCGATGGATTGTGATAATAATCGCCGGAAAAATTCTCGGCCCCGAATTTCCAATTGCACGGCATCTTCCATTTCATGATGCCGCCAAAGGCTTCCCACTCGCCATAGCTGCCGTCGGGCAGTTCGCAATAATCATCGAGATAGAAACGCAGATCGCCAAGGTAGCTTTCAAAATCCGGCGTATCGGCGTCCCAGCAGGCAAAGACATAACCGCGGTAGCTGTAGACCCGCGCCTCGATCAGGCCCCATTGGGACCGATCCAATTCGTTGTGATAGCCCGTGTCCAGCTTGGGCACCGCGATCAATTCGCCCAGGTCCGAAAACGTCCAGGCATGAAACGGACACATGAACTTGCGGGAATTGCCCTTGTCATAGCGACAGACCCGCATGCCCCGGTGGCGGCAGTTGTTCAAGAACACATGCAGCTTGCCGTTCCGGTCCCGGTTGAAGATCACCGATTCCTCACCCATGCGGGAGAGGATGTAATCTTCCCGCTCCGGCACCTGGCTTTCATGGCCGACGAACAGCCAGCTCCGCGCGAAGATGCGTTCCAACTCGTCGTCGTAAATATCCTGGGCCGTGAAGATATCGCGGCTGATCAGCCCCTGGCTCAGATTGACCAGATCGCCGGTGTACCTGCGGGTGTTGTCGATGCGCATGATACCAATCTCCTATGGTCCATCATCTCACGGGGCGGAGGAAGGCTTCCGGCCAAGTCACATCCAGCACATGGTTTTCCCCGATGGAGACAAAGACGGGCCGCAAGGAACCCGAAAACGCCTCTATTCTTAACTATTTGTTAACGTCGCTTCATCCTCAATTCGAATGTCCGCCCCGGTAACTTTCCAAGCGTAATTTTGAAACTCGTTTTACTCCAATGGCTTAAGTTGCCCGTTTAACATAATTCACAGAACATATCCCCAGAAACTGTGGACAACCGGATTTTCCTAACCTTTCCAATAACCTGTCGATAGCGTCTACCGGGACAGATCAGTCCATCGCCAAACTCTTGCCGCCCGAATGCAGGTCGCCGATGGCTTCGTCCAGGCGCTCGACCACGCCCAACTCACCCTGGCGCAGCCATTTGCGCGGGTCGTATTTGCTTTTGTACGGCGTGTCGTCGTCGGGATCGATCTGGAACTTAAAGGCCTTGGGGTTTTCGTCCACATAGCCGCCGACGGCAGTGGCGAAGGCGAACTGGGTGTCCGTATCGATGTTCATCTTGAAGACGCCGTAAGTGATGGCTTCCTCGATCTTGGCTTTTTCCGAGCCGGAGCCGCCATGGAAAACCAGATCCAGGGGATTGTCCCGGGTGCCATGGGTCGTGGCCACCAGTTCCTGGCTGCCCTTGAGGATTTCCGGACGCAAATGCACGTTGCCTGGCTTGTAGACCCCATGCACGTTGCCAAAGGAGGCGGCGACGGAAAAATGCCCGATGGGAGACAGCAGCTCATAGGCCTGCAGCACTTCGTCGGGCTGGGTATAAAGCTTGGCGTTGTCGGTCTCGTCCAAATCCGAGCCGACCCCGTCTTCCTCGCCGCCCGTGACGCCCAGTTCAATCTCCAGGCTCATTTCCAGGGGCACCATGCGTTTCAGGTAATCGGCGCAGATGGAAAGATTGTCCTCCAGGCTTTCCTCCGACAGATCCAGCATGTGCGAGGTATAGAGGGGGCGGCCATTGGCCTTGTAGTATTTTTCGCCCTCCCCGATCAGGCTGTCGATCCAGGGCAGCAGCTTGCGGTTGGCATGATCCGTGTGCAGCACCACGCAGACGCCATAATATTGCGCCAATAGATGCACGTGCTGGGCGGCGGAGACGGCGCCTATGACCCGGGCGGCGTCCACATCCGCCATGCCCTGGCCGGCAAAGAACTGCGCCCCGCCGTTGGACAGCTGCACGATGATGTCGGATTGGTTGCGGGCGGCGGCTTCCAGGACCGCGTTCACCGAATTGCTGCCCACCACATTGACCGCCGGCAGCGCATAGCCCCCGTCCTTGCAGGCGCCCAGCAAGGCCCGGTAATCTTCGCCATAAACCACGCCCGGTTTCAATTTCGCCATCGCCACTCTTAACTCCTGTCCTGAACCAATTTTGTTGTTCGCGCCTTATGAACCGGCACTTCGTGACAATTGTAGCAGCCTTTGCCCGGGAAGATGAAGAGATGTCGATAAAGATGGAGCCCCAGGCCGGATTTCCCGCCGCCGATCGGCCCGGCATCCCCATCGCCACCCTGGGAACCATCGTCACGTTCATTGATACCTTTCTGATTGTAACAATTTCGAGTAATTTAATGGGTAGGTCTGAAGTAGCGACCCGGAATTATCGGATTTGGCAGCAATTGAGCGCCCATGACGGAAGCAACCGAAGTTCAGTCGTCCGAGTTGCACAGCGACGGGCAACGGGCCGTATTCGCATGGTATTGCGGAATTCTGGAGCAAGGGAGACTACCGTCCCGCGCTGATTTCGAACCTCTGGATTTTCCGGAAGCCTTGGCCAATTTGGTTCTGGTCGATGTGGAACAAGCGCCGCGCCGCTATAGGACCCGCTTGGTCGGCACCGCTGTCACGGACGCTACCGGTCAGGATGGCACTGGAAATTATTTCGACGAAGTTGAAGGTACCAAGCGAGCAATAGAACGCGCCGATCATGCCGTTTCAAGCTACCGCCCGGGTTTTGAAAGCGGTGTCCCGATGACCTGGTCACCGAAGGATTACAAACTATACAGTATATTGTCCCTGCCCCTGTCTTCGGATGGCGAGACGGTGGACATGCTCATGTACTGCCTTTATTTCGAGTGACTTCAAATGATATTGCGCGCTCCGCCTATCGCCAGATAACCGTGCGCCAGCGCCAGGCGATATAGGCCGTGCAGACAATACCGAAAACCGCGTAGGCCCAAACGGTAGGGGCAAAACCTATCCAGCCGACCAGGCCGCCGGCGGCCAGCAGCCCCAGGGGCAGGCCGTAAACCGCCAGCATGCGCACGCCCATGATACGGCCGCGGAATTTTTCCGGCGTGATCTGCAACAGGGTAACGGACATGGCGATCATGGCCATGCTTTGCACCACACCGATGGTCAGCAGGACCACAAAGCCGGGCCATTTGGTTTCCTGAAGTGCAAACACCACCAATGTCAGATACCAGACCAAAGTGCCTATCACCATGAGCCGGCCGGGCCGTCGGGCACCTCCCGCCAGGATCATGATCACCGATCCCAGCAAGGCGCCGCAGGCGTAGCCCGCGACCAGATGGCCCAGGCCGTTTTGATCAAGGGCGTAAATTTCCTTGGCCACGTATGGCAGCAGTCCCATGGATATGGGATAGGCGGTCAGGTTGACCAAGAATGCCAGCAGCATCAGGGCAAGCACCTGTGGCGTATGCCGGATATAGCGAAGGCCGGCTTTCAATTCCTGCCAGGGCGAGGCGGCATCGCTGGCATAGCCGGTCGAGCGGCCGGCAACACCGAACGTCAGGGCGAAGCTGAGGGCATATAAGGCAACCACACCCATATAGGCCGGGCCGATACCAAGGGTAGCGAAAAGGCCGGCGCCGGCCAGGGCGCCGGCAATGCGGGCTGAATCCATGGTTGTCCGCGATAGACCAATTGCCCTGGCCAGCCAGCTTCCGGGCACCGTGTCACCAATCAGGGAATTTCGGACCACCAGGTCCGATGGCCTCACCAAACCAGCCAAAAGCGCAATGGCCAGAACCCAATAGGCATTTAATTTATCCGACAGCGCCAGCACCATGATGGCCAAGGCGAGGGCGCCATAGCTGGCCCGCATGGCGCACAACACCACCCGCCGGCCCAGACGGTCAGCCGCGACGCCCACCATGGGGGCAATCAGGGTGCCCAGAAACTGCAAGGAGCCAAAAGCCGTCAACAACAGCACAGAATCGGTTTCGACCAGCACGTACCAGCCAAGGATCAATGTCTCCATCTCGAATGCCCAGGACGTCAACAGGTCCGCCGGCCACTGGAACCGGAAGCTGCGCACCGAAAACGGCGCCAGGGCCGAGGTGTTGGCCTCTGGTGCGGTATTGTTCAACTCTCCGGGCTTTCAGGCTGTTTTAAATTGATGGCGTAATCCGCCGGACCGAGGATACGGGGGTACTTTCGCGCTCGGCCCTGTCCAGAACATCGGAAAAGCGGTGCAGCGAGACCTGCATGTCGAAGGCATTGGCATGCAGGAATCGCCAATCCTCTACGAACAGACCGACATGGCCGGGAAAGAACACCAGGTCGCCTTCTTCCAGATGGGAGAAATCCTGATCGTCGTTCATTGCCACCGGCTCGCCGATACCGGCTTCCTGCAAATCCGAATCCCGGGGCGCGGCAATGCCGGCCATGGCCAGGGCCAATTGCACCAGGGAGGAACAATCCACACCCTGGGCCGTGCGGCCACCCCACAAATAGGGTACGCCGATGAACTTCATCGCCGTGCCGACAACATCCCGGGTGCCGTATTCCAGGGATACCAAATGCCTGGAATGCAGCCAGTGACCCGATGCGGTACGGCAAAACCGGCCGGAAATATCAACCACCTTGACCCGCGCCGACATGGATATGGTCCCGGCGGTAGGCCGCTTCAAATCCGGCTCGGTGTACAGATGCGCATGCAGGGCCGCGACCTGGTGGTCAGGCAAGGGCAGGCCCGTCGTTAGATCGGAGCTGGGAACATAGCCCACATACCCGTCCGTCAGGTTCTGTCCCCAACACCAGCCATCCCGTTCATCGTAAACCTGAAAGATTTCGCCATAGATCAGCTGGCTTTCCAGCCCGGCTGTTGCCTCGGGCGAAAAACACAACGGCGCACCATCCCGGACAACAGTGTGCGGGGCGCCGGTGGCATACCGTTCCGCCCTGACATGATCGTGCAGCCAGTCGGCTGCCAAATCATCGCGCGCCGGTGTGATACGCCGGTCCATGGCCGCTAGAGTTTCTCGGAAGCCGTGACCACCCATTCGGAAAATTCGCTGAGGAAGACCGAACCTTTGACGGTGCGCTGGATCAGCACGTTTCGTTTGTCGGTCTCGTCGCGCTTGCGCCGGGTGAAATCGGCCCGGCCCAGGGTGTCCAGGGCCCGGACCACGGCCGGTTTCGATATGCGCAAGGCCGCCGCCAGGCCGCGCACCGTATGCGGCGGCGGCGCCAGATAGACTTGCAGAAAAATAGCCATTTGCCGGGCGGAAAGGTCTGGCCCCTCGGCGCGGACCGAGGCGGTCAACGCTTCGTGCCAGAGTTTCAGTCCCTGCTGCGATGTCAGTGTCGTCGTCATGGCACTCTCCCCTGGATTACCATCACCTGATCATGTCGGTACCGAACCGAAATCGCAGTGAATAGGAATAAGACTTCCGGATCAACTGTTTTTACCGTTTGATTTAGCCACTGTAGCGGGCCGACAACATGGCGAACAGGGCGCGCATGGCCAGACCATCGCCGCCCGCCGGCCGGCCGGGACGATCCTTGTCATTCCAACCGTAGGAATCAATGTGGATCCAGCGTTCCGGGTCGCTAACAAATGACTGCAGATAAAGGGCGGCGGTAATGGCGCCGCCGAAACCGCCCTCCGAGACATTGTTCAGATCCGCGACCTTGCTTTTTAAAAGCGCCTGATAGGGGCCGTGCAACGGCAACCGCCAGGTTGGATCATCGGTTTCCCCGCCCGCCTGTTGCAGGGCCCCCCACAGATCATCGCCGCCGGTGAAAACAGCCGGCAGGTCCGTGCCCAGGGCGACCCGCGCCGCGCCGGTCAGGGTGGCGATATCGATGATCAAATCCGGTGTCTCGCCGGCGGCTTCCGCCAAAGCATCGCACAGTACGATACGGCCTTCGGCATCGGTGTTGCCGACTTCGACGGTCAGGCCCTTGCGGGTCTGCAGGACATCGCCGGGGCGGTAGGCATTGCCGGCGACGGCATTTTCCACGGCTGGGATCAGAACCCGCAGTTGTACGGGCAGTTTCGCCGCCATGATCATCGCCGCCAGACCAAGTACCGTTGCCGCGCCGCCCATGTCCTTCTTCATCTTCAACATGCCGGCGGCGGGTTTCAGATCCAGGCCGCCGGTATCAAAGCAGACACCTTTGCCCACCAGGGTCAGGCGGGGCGCATCCCCATTGCCCCAGCGCAGATCGATCAGGCGCGGCGCCCGGGAAGAGGCCCGGCCGACCGCATGGATCGCCGGGTAATTGGCCGTCAGCAGATCATCACCGACAATCGCGCTACAGTCGGCGCCGAATTCCGCGGCAAGGGTTTCTGCCGCCTCGGCCAATTCACCGGGCCCCATGTCGGAGGCCGGGGTATTGATCAGATCGCGGGCCAGAAAACTCCCCTTGACCGCTCCCGCTAGCAAATCGCCGTCAGCCCCCTCGGGCAAACAAAGCCTGGCCGGGGCGTCGCTATCCTCGGCATCGCGGTATCGGGTAAAGCGGTAACCTGCCTGGGCCCAGGCAAATGCCGCCACTTGTGCCTGCCCCGATGTCAGGGCGCCATCAATGCGATATGTGCCTGACGGCAACGCCGTGGCCAGCGTGCCGAAGATCCAATAGTCGCCAACCTGATCACCATCTTCGCCCAGCCCCAACAGCACACCCGCCAGACCGCCGCCATCGCCGGGCATGGCAAGATACTTGCCTTTCTGTCCCGAAAAACCGTTGCCGGCGCACCAGGCGGCCGCGGTCTCGCCGTGCCCTGATTGCCAGTCCGGCAAGTCCGCGGCACGGACCGGCCAGATGGGGATGGCGTTGGGGTCTTGTGCATTTTCGATATTGGCGGTCACGGCCGGCTCCCTATACTGTTTGGCTGCATGATACTTACAACAAAGGACGGATTGGCGCGATGCCCGGATACAGATTGATCATTGGTGATCGCAATCTCTCGTCCTGGTCGCTGCGTGCCTGGTTGCTGCTGCGGCAGTTTGGTTTGCCTTTTGAAGAAGTACTGATCCATCTGGATCAGCCTGATACGCGGCGAAAAATCCTGGATTATTCAGCCGCCGGACGGGTGCCGGTGCTGGTGGCCGGCGATCAGACTATCTGGGACAGTCTGGCCATCACGGAGTTCGTTGCCGAACAGCATCCGGAATTGGCCATTTGGCCGCGTGACGCTAAGCAGCGGGCCCGTGCCCGGGTGATGGCGGCCGAGATGCATGCCGGTTTCCAAACTCTGCGCGAAGAGCTGTCATTCAATGTTCAGGCGCCGGCGCCGCACCCGCTGAGAGGCGAAGGCCTAAACGCCGATATTACGCGGATCCGTGAAATGTGGCGGCGGCAACTGGATGACAAACAAGCGCCCGGTGATTTCCTGTTCGGATCGTTTTGCGCCGTGGATGCCATGTACGCCCCCGTCGCGGTGCGCTTCCATTTGTACAAGGTTCCGTTGGACGCGACCTGCCGGGCCTATATGGATGTCGTGCTGCAATTGCCGGGCTTGCGGACCTGGTTGGCCGACGCGGCGGCGGAAGTCGCTCCCTCCGGTTCAGGGTAGGACGCCGATTTCCTTGTAATAACGTTTGGCGCCGTCGTGCAGGGGAATGGCCAGACCGTCTAGGGCGCTGTCCAATTGGATCTGACGGCCAACGGGATGGCCGTTGTCCAGCACCCGCCGGGTTGAGGGATGCCACAGCGCGCGGGTCATTTCATAGGCCCGGTTTTCCTCCAGCCGGGTGGACACCAGCCATTGGGCCCCGACGCTCAAGGTTTCGGTTGCGCCAACGTTGCGATAG
>JABIRL010000027.1 GCA_018667855.1 Rhodospirillaceae bacterium | reverse complement strand
GAACCGAATAGCGCAGGCGCGCATGAATACACCCACGCCGGCGCCCGTGGCGATCAACGCCAACTCGCGCGTGCCGACCAAGCCCGCCACCGCCGCGATGGAGCCCAAGGCCCATCCCCCCAGCCATACCGCGCCGATAATTTTGTTGGTCGCCTGATCGCCGAAGGTTTGAGTGAATATCGCGAAGCCGAATGTGACAAAAATTGCCGTGATACCGATGCCCCGCAAAACGCGCCCGACCAATTCCTTCTCAATGGATAAACCGGCGATCATCAAGGCGATGGCTATCACCGCCGCCGCCGCGCCGATGCCCGCAATGGCGCCGATTTCCAGGCTGGCCAACGCAACCGCGACCACCGCCGCGGCCGTTGCCGCCGCTGCAACCGCCGCGGCCGCAACCTTGCCTTCGGTCAGTCCCCTGTATCCCCAGACCGCTATGGCAATCGCCGCGCCGAAGTTGGTCGCCACCACGCCCAGCATCGCGGCACACCAAAAGGCTGCCATGCCCGTAGCGGTCATCAGCCACATATCCGCCAGAACCCAGGTAACCAGGCCGGCAACAACAGCGGCGCAAACCGCAACCGGCGCAAACTGAATGGGATTTCGATGGCCGTTTTCATGCTGCCAATAGCGCACGAAAAGTTCCGCCCCCAGCGCTATGGATGCGGGCGAGCGGAGCAAAAACAAGGGCGCCGCCACAACGGTGAGCCAGATATGCAGATAGGTGTCAAAGGCAATTCCCAGCCACCAAAACAGCGCCGTGGAAAAGACTGTCTCCACAACGGCCAGCAGGGAAATACTGCCTGCCCTGCGACTCTCGGGCGTGGAATACAAAACGATTTGGCGAAAATTCATCAACAACAAACAGTCAAATCCTACTTCATTTTTTCACAGGTCCCAGCCGAAATAGAATCGGAATCCGGTTTGTTTTTTTCGCCTTCATCAAAAATATATCCGGTTACCTTTCCGGAGTAATTCACGAACCTGAATGTCTTCGTATTGAAAATAAAATTCTTCCCGAAATTATTTTCATTTATGCAGGCAATATAATGGGGCCTTACACTATAGAAATATTTACATACATATTGATCATTATTATGAAGTCCTGACATTATTGTGAAATCATCGTTAAATATTATTGTATATACTTGCGTGCTAAATGTAGTTGTCTTCCATGATCCGTCTTTCTTTTTAAATCCCGAACTCAATTCGCTATGGCAGGTAAAAATCGCATCCGCCCAGACAGGTTTCATCATCGCGAACAGTGCGAAAATTATCAGAAAATGTCGTTTCATGAGGCGATGCACCGAATAATGGAAGCGTCGGGAAGAGAACAGATAGCACTCATATCACGCAATTGCGGCAAAATTCCCACGTTTAGCGACGGGCTGGCGAAGGACCGTCGAAGCCATGCCCAGACAAAGTGGTCGGGACGTTAGGCTATGCATACGCCGCACCGGTCGTTCTATTCGGCTGCTACCTTGCGGTGGGTTTCCGCCGCTTGCGCTGCCTTGGTGAAATGTTCCTCGTTGAAATTGTATAAATGCGCCCCGCCCATGAAGATTTCGGCTGCGGTCTCTTTCGTGACGTTGGCCAAAAGGTTGTTGGCTACGTTGGGGAAGTTTGAGTCAAAATGCGGATAATCGGTGGAGATACACATGCGATCAGCGCCGATCAGGCCCGCGGTCGCCTGGATCTCAGGCTCGCTGCCTTCCACCGCCGCCCAACAGTTGCGCTGGAAGTATTCCCGCGGCGTCAATGAGAGATAGGGCGCATGGGAATCCCGATACTGCGGATAATCCCATTCAATCCGGGTCAAAAGGCCCGGCACCCAGGAATTCTGCGCCTCCAGAAAGCCGACCCGCAGCTTCGGATAAAACTCGAAGACGCCACCGATCAACAGGGCGATCATGGTTTGCTGCATCTCGATCCAGTGGCTCGCCACATGGCGGTAAAAGCGGTTCTCGCCATAGAGCACGTTCATATGGGAATAGGCCGCGCCCGTGCCCTCGTGAAAGCCAAGGGTGACATCCAGCTCTGCGTGCAAGGCAAACAGCGGGTTCCAGTAATTGGAGTGCCAGAAATGCCCATCGACCCGATTGGGCCGCATGAACGAGCCGACGGCGCCAAGTTCGGTCACGCAGCGGACCAGTTCAGCGCAGGCCAGATTGACATCGTGCGGCGGCAGCATGGCCGAGAACTTCAATTGGTCCGGGCTGTGCTGGCAGAATTCATAAATCCAGTTGTTGTAGGCCTGGGCGAGCGCCAAGGACAATTGCGGGTCCATGCCGTCGCGGGAGAGCAAACTCAAACCCATGGTCGGAAACAAAACGGCAATGTCTATGCCCTCCATCTCCATGCCCATGATCTGCGCCTCGCCGTCGTAGTTGCGTTCGATGGCGAAGTCCAAATATCCGCCGGCGGAGATCCGCGAACCCGACAGGGGCTGCGAATTGGCGGTATTGAGATTGCCCTTGTGGGGCTTGCGGTGCTGCTGGGGCTCAACGTCGTAGGTGGAGGGCTGGCCGTCGATGACGATGTTGCCGCGTTTGAATTTGCCATCCGCGCCAACGGGGATCGTCACCCGGTCGCGGAACTTGGGGTCCAAATAGCGATCGAACAGATCCACCGGTTCCATGATGTGCATATCGCAATCCACGAACCGCATCCCATCCTTCATGATCTCGTCCTTCTCATGTTTGGCCCAATTTCCTGCCACGACATCCTATCAACATGCCCGCACGCCCGGCAATCCCTGCCAAGGCAAGGCAGATCCACACCGACCTGCAATTGTCATTGTAACTGAATTAAAATCCAATTTGTGCCCCGTCTTGCCGTAACTAACTGAATTCGCCAAGACCATTTATCGCGACTGAAACGCTACAATTCGCACGAATTCATGGCCGGCAACTTCCCAGAGTCCGTCAATTTCCGTCCAACTCTCCAAAGGCGCCTTTAATTCAATATCACGCAACACCTTGGTCATTCTGGTGGCCGCGGCGCTAAGGGTCGCACTCTTGGCGGCATGTGCCGCGTTGCGCACCGCCGATGGATCCCGCGCCGCGATGGCACTTTCCAGGGCCGTTAGCAGGGGCGGCAATTCACCGACTAAGAATTCGATGATTTCAAACAGCACCGCCTCGTCATTTTCGCCGATGATTTCGCATAGGAGCTGAAGATCGATGGCAGGCTGATCGTCGGTCTGCTCGTCCAAAATGCGCCCCTCCTTCGATTTGGCCCCAACGGTCAGCCGGGTCACATCCACCGTTACAAGAAAAATTCTAGGCCAAGGCCGAACACCGCCACGCCGGCAATCAAGATGTGCGAGACCGCGACGCCGACGATCGAGCGCCTGCGGTGAAACAACCAGCCCCAGAATAAGCCACCAACGAAAATTGCCAGGGCAAAGGGAATGTCCAGATGCGTATGGGCGGCGGCAAATAGAAGGTTCGAAGCCAATATGGCGATAATCGCGCGATGGCCGTCGGTACCGCTCAAAAACCGCCAGATCAACGATTGTAGGCCGCATCGGACGATAACCTCCTGGATCGGCGCAAACAGGGCCAGGGCCACGAAATTGATCAGGTGGAATTGTGTATCCATAGCGCCGGCCGGTTCCGGACGAACAGAGTTCCGCGCAAAGTCAAAGATCGCGTACCCCTGATAATCCGGAGCGACCGTGACCAGCAAGAATTTCAATGCCGCAAGCGCGGCCAGGAAGACCAGGGAAAGGCCAATCGCCTCGACCAACGCCGGGCCCGCGCCCTTCAACGTCATGCCCAGTTCCGCGAAACTGAAAGGGCCGGTACGGACATTGATGAGAAATGGCAGAAAGGCGACCACGAACATAACGGCCAAGGCAACGCCATAGGACGTTGCCATGAGGTCGAGATCAAGCAGCAACCGCATCGACAATGTGTACATGGCCAAATAGCAGACCAACATGATAACGAAACGACCGGCGGTTTGCTTTACCTGTGCCGCCGCCAACCGCTCGGAAAGATTTTCGGCGATCGCTTCGTCGCTGTGTGTCAGGCGCAATGCCAGGGTACGGCCAACCGATAATTTCACCTTGTCCCGCACCCGCATCAATTCAGGATCATTGCCGGCCGCGGAAAAATCCAGGGCTAGAACCTCTGTCGGCCGGGTAGTGCGGATCAGTGAATGTTCGGCCTCGTCCGGCAATGACATGAAGGCGGTCATGCCGAGCAGGTTACCGGCCTCAAGCAAGTTAATACGATGTTCCTTGGCGCCCCCTTGCCGGGATACCGTCCGTCGTACGACCTCCGCCTCGCCTCGGGCGATGAGCAACAGACGTGAATTGGAATATTCCGCCGGTCCAATCTCCGTATTCGCCTGAAATTGCAGGATTTCCGCCAGCTCCGCCAATAGCCGTACGCTATCGGCATCCAGCCCTTCCAGCGCCGGCACCGTCTCCAGGAAGCGAACGCGGTCATCGAATTCATCAAAATGGCCGAACTCAGGCGAGATTGCCAACGCATCGGGCCGTAGCAGTCCGGCGATGTCAACTTGTTCATAGTCGGCGACCGAACGCAGGGCGGCGGCTCTTTCCACAATATTTTGCGACAGTTGGTTAAGATGGGAAGCCAATTCATCCCGACGGGCCGGCTTGGAAATAATCGCCGAGACGGTCAAATTCTCAAGCGCCCAACGAACCGCATGGTTGATCGTGCCCGAGATAATGATAACGGGAATATCCCGGGCGACGGCGGCCCGCCCGGTTCTAATTGTCTTGAGAAGCTCGAGGCCATTCATGCCTGGCATGGAGATATCGGCGACAACGAGGTCGATGTGATTAATCTGTTTCAAAGTCGCGAGCGCTTCCTCTCCATCCGCGGCTTCGTGCACCTCACAGGGGAGAGCGGACATGATCATGCGTCGCGTCATGGCGCGCGTGAAACGCACATCCTCGACAAGTAAGACCATTCCAACCACGACACCCCCTCAATCTCTTGGATCGTCCAAACATACCATTTTATTTTGCGCCAGCTTCACAATACCGACCCGGACCATGTTTATAGAACAAGGGCCCGCGTGTCTTGAAGCCGGTGCGGTAGCGCATGGGGCATGAGCTTGGTACAATTCGGCGAAACTATAGAAACGTGAACGGGCGCTCGCGAAATTCGGTGTCCGAGGTACCGTCGGGAGGACTGCGATGAAAATTTCATACGGACGGGACAGGTTCTTTTGACATCGTCATCCTTGGGGCGGATCCACGCGCAAGTATTGTTTGGACGGGCCTTGGTGGCCACGTCTTTCCCTGTCGGGGCCGCTATCACGTATGGCCTCGAACCCGAAATTATGATGTTCCTACGTTTTGCCTTGGCGACATTGTTATTCGCGCCCTATGTCGCCTGGCGCCACGGCCTCGTCTGGCCGGCCGCCAAGACGCTGGCCGGCTATGCCGCGATCGGCGCCTGTCTGGCCACCTTCTTTTGGTGCATGTTTGCCGCCCTGCGCCTGACCCCCGCCCTAAATGCCGCCGCACTGTTCACGGTTCTGCCGGGCATCGCCGCGTTTTATGCGGCAATCCTGGTCCGCGAACGGATCGGGAAACACCGTACCGTGGCGCTGATCTTGGGTGCGGTTGGTGCGCTCTGGGTGGTCTTCCGGGGCGATTGGAACCTGTTCCTTGGCCTTGCCTTCAATAAGGGTGATCTGATTTTCCTGGCCGGTATGCTCGCCATGGGGCTTTACACACCCTTGGTCCAGCGTCTGCATAGAAATGAACCGACCGCCATCATGGCGTTCTGGACCATGGCAACGGGGACGGTGTGGTTGTTGCTGCTCTGCAACTGGTCGGTTTTTCAAATCGAATGGCGGGCTATTGAAATTGAAGTCATGGGCGGCATCGCCTATCTGGCGGTGTTCACGACCATCATCAGCTTTTTCATCATACAGCACGCAACCCTGCGCCTTGGTCCGACCCGTGTGATGAGCTACACTTATTTGACCCCGGCCTTCGTGGTGCTGATCGATTGGGCCTTAGGTAAGGATCTGCCTTCCGCGGCGACCCTTCCCGGCATCGCCATCATCGTCGCCGCCATGTTCGTCGTACAAAGCGGCGCCGTGCAAACAAGACCGACGCCCGCGGAAGACAACGGGAGCACGACTTCATGAGCCGACAACTAACGGCGGCGGACTCCGGATCGATCACATGGTTCGGAGTAGCCGCGAAATGATCTAGGCCGCTTGTTCCTGCGCTGCTGCCTTCATGACATCGGCGACCAAGGTGTAGGTCGCGGCCCAGGCATCATGGACATCCACGGTGAAGGCATCTCCCAGGCCCTGCTCCAGCGTCCAAAGCAACGCCGCGCCGACGGTATCATAATGGCTGTCCTGAATGCCGAGCTGCTGATGTCGCATACCCAACTGCTGCACGGCCGGTACGATTGTATCGAGCTTGGTTAGACCATTGACGGCAACTTTCAGGGTTGCCATCAGTTTTCGCCCCTGCTCCGTCACATCGTCAGAAAACATCGGCCGGACGGAGGGGTCAAGCTCAAACAACCGGTTGTAAAACAATTCCGCCGCCGCTTCGGCGATGGTTTCCACGGTGGCAAAAGTAGATTGCACCAGTTCAATCTGCACCGCGCACAATGGTCCTTCGTCTTCGGCATTTGGCAGCTCCGATTCAAGGTCAGCTTCTGGCCCGGGCTGGTCAAACAGGTCCACCATTTCGCCGCTGAGAACTTGTACCCGCTCCGACATATTGTCCACCAAACCGCCAATCTGATCGGTGGCTTCCTTGGTCCCGCCCGACAGCGTTTTGACTTCACCGGCGACCACGGCGAAACCACGCCCCATATCGCCAGCGCGCGCGGCCTCGATGGTCGCGTTAAGGGCAAGCAAATGGGTTTGGCTGGAAATCTCGTTGATCGTCTTCGCCACTTCCCTAATGTCACCGATATCGCCGTCCAACGCCTCGATGAGAGAGGTAATGTGATTGGCGGCATTCTCCGATGCATCACTCAGTTCGGCCAAGTCCCTCGTCAGTTGCTCGACGCGCAGAGCCGTCGCCCTGACAACTTCGTAAATCCGTTCCGTCGCCTCGGTCGTGCTGGCCGAAAGGTTTTTGACCTCTTGCGCCACGACCGCAAAACCGCGCCCCGCGTCCCCCGCGCGGGCCGCTTCAACGTTGGCATTCAACGCCAAAAAATTTGTCTGACTTGCAATTCCCTTAATGAAAGTCGCAACACCGTTGATCTTGTCGATATCCCCAGCAAAGGGTTGCATGATCGACGCCATGCGTTCAATCGTATCTTCAGTAAGCTCAGCCAACGTTCAATCCCCCATATTCCCCAACAGAGTTTGATATTGGCCTTTGTTGTTTAAAAATTTGCTAAGCAAACGGGGACACCGGGTCATTTGAATGTCAAATTGCGCAAATAAATCCGCCCCGTTCGAAATCTGTATCAAAGGGTCCCGTTAAACGTTCGACAACTGTTCCCTGATGGTCCGTTTCATGACCTTGCCGGCCGGATTACGCAAAAGCTCATGGGCAAATGTAATATTGCGCGGCACCTTGTAACCGCCCAAATGCTGCCGGCAGTAGGCGATAATCTCATCTGGCGTGGCGGTCTTTCCGGGCCGGGGAACAATGACGGCAGCCAGACATTCGCCCCATTTTTCGTCCGGCACGCCGACCACCGCCGCCTCGGCCACGCTGTCATGGCGGAGGAGCACTTCCTCGATCTCCCGGGGATAGATGTTGATGCCGCCCGATATCACCATGTCCTTGCGTCGGTCCATGATGGAGAGAAAGCCGTCTTGATCCATGGCGCCCATATCCCCAGTCAACAGCCAAGGCCCATCCAGCGCCTCGTCCGTGGCTGTTTCATTGCGGCAATAACCATTGAACAACGTTGGCGATTTAACCCAGACATCGCCGATTTCATCCGGGTCGGCGGCGCTGCGATCTTCGCGACGCACCGCAATCTCAGTCCCCCGGATCGCCGGGCCCACTGATCCGACCTTGTCCGCCACCAATTCGGGCGCCAGGGCGGTGGCGATGCCGACCTCCGTGCAGCCATAGCATTCGTGAATGATGCCATCACCGAAGAATTCCACGGCCTTTCGCCTCAGGGTTTGGGCAAATGGCGCCGCATTGACGACGATGCCGTTGAGCCGGAAACCGCTGCGCCGGGCCAACTGATCCGCGGGCAGCGCCAGAATCTGATGAATATGTGTCGGCACCATGAAGACGGATGTAACCTCGCCGCTGGCCAGACGCGCCATGACGTGCGCCGGATCAAAGGCCGCCAGCAATTCCAAAGTACCGCCGTTGAAAACACTGGCCATGGCAAAGCCGTAACCGCCGCCATGGGCCAGGGGCGCAAAACAAAGGTGCTGGTCGTCGGGTCCCAGACAGCGAAAATGGTGGGCCATGGCCTCGAACAAAAAAGCCCGGCAGTGATGGGACAGCATGACGCCCTTGGGCTCCCCCGTGGTGCCGGAGGTATAGGGGATGCAGAACGTCGCCTCCCGGTCGGCGGGCGGCACAAGTTCCGACAAAGACTGCCGTGCCAGCATTTCTTCGTAACCTGTGTCCAGGGAAAGAACCGAGGCAGTGGTCCGTCCGGCAAGGTTTTCCAACAGATCATCCGGACAGAACACCACCTTGGCCTGGCAGTTTTCCAGGATCTGGCGCAATTCCTCCGGTGCGGCACGATGGGTGGGCGTCGCCACCATGACGCCGGCCCGGGACAACCCGGCCACCAACTCGATATAAGGCAGGCAATTGGGCGCATAGATCGCGGCGCAATCACCGGGGCGCAAACCCAGCTCATCCCGCGCCAATGCCGCCACTTGCTGAATACGCGCCGCCAGTTGCATGAAACTCAGGCGACGGTCTTCGAACAACAAGGCCGCTTTGTCGGGATGGCGCAGCGCGCCGGCCATGACGCCGGATGCAATATCCGCACCGACCAGGTCTTGTGTTAATCGGAACCCAAGCGTGCTCATGCTTCGGCGTCGCTTTCAGGCAAGCGAAACATTTTCAAGGCATTGCCCCGCAACAACTTGGCTTTCGCCCCTTCCCGCAGATCCAACGCATTGACCTCGGCCATGGCGCGCTCGGGATCGATCACCGGCCAGTCGG
>JABIRL010000149.1 GCA_018667855.1 Rhodospirillaceae bacterium | reverse complement strand
GAAGACATCGCCATTCTGACCGGCGGTCAGGTGATCTCGGAAGATCTCGGCATCAAGCTGGAAAGCGTGACCGCGGATATGCTGGGCCGCGCCAAGCGCATTTCCATCACCAAGGAAGAGACCACGATCGTTGACGGCAACGGCAAAAAGGCCGATGTCAGCGCGCGATGCACGCAAATCCGGGCTCAGGTTGAAGAAACCAGCTCTGAATACGACCGTGAGAAACTGCAGGAACGTCTGGCCAAGCTGGCCGGTGGTGTTGCGGTCATCAAGGTTGGCGGCGCCACGGAAATCGAGGTGAAAGAGCGCAAGGATCGCGTTGATGACGCCCTGAACGCCACCCGGGCGGCGGTCGAGGAAGGCATCGTCTCCGGCGGCGGTTGCGCCCTGTTGAACGCCGCTTCTGCCTTGAAAAAGGTCAAGGGCGGCAATGACGACCAGCAGGTCGGCGTGGAAATCGTGCGCCGTTCGCTGCAGGCGCCCTTGCGGCAGATTGTCGAGAACGCGGGCGTCGATGGCGCCGTGGTCGCCGGCAAACTGTCCGAAAGCAAGGACACCTCGCTTGGCTTCGATGCCCAGAACGAGAAGTATGTGGATATGTTCAAGGCTGGCATCGTCGACCCCACGAAGGTCGTGCGGGCGGCGCTGCAGGATGCGGCATCCGTCGCCGGTCTGCTGATCACCACCGAAGTCATGGTCGCCGACAGTCCCGACGACGACGCCGGTGGTCCGGCCATGCCTGATATGGGCGGCATGATGTAAGCTCTTGTTTTTGTAAGAGTATCAGCGTACGGGGAGGGGCCGCCGATTGGGCGGCCCCTTCTTTTATTTGAAAGGGGCTTTTTGAAAGAGACATCATGACCATGCTGCCAGACATCACCGCCGTCGCCGCCGCCATCAAAGAGGCTGCCCGGGGGGAGGCTCTATCGCGGTTTCAAAAACTGCAAGACCATGAAATCAAAGAGAAAACTCCCGGCGATCTGGTGACCGTGGCGGACCTCGAGACCGAGCGGGCCTTGAATAGCGCGCTGTCGGGGCTGTTGCCGGGCAGTATCATGGTGGGGGAAGAGGCGGTGGCGGAGAACCCCGGCCTGTTGCATGCCCTGGCGGGGGACGATGCCTGCTGGATCATCGATCCCATTGACGGCACCATCAACTATGCCCACGGCGTGCCGTTGTTCGCCACCATGGTGGCCCTGGTGGTCGGGGGAGAGGTCGTGGGCGGCTGGATCTATGATTCGGTACATGACCTCATGGCCATGGCGGAAAAAGGCGCTGGCGCCTATTTGGACGGCCAACGCGTGAGCCTGCCGCCCGCGCCCCCATTGAACCGCTTGTCGGGTTGTCTGCATCTGGCCGGCTATGACCGGGAGCTGGCGGCCACGGCGGCGCGGAATTTCGAGGCTGTCGGTCCCTTGTTGGTGCTCCACTGCGCCGGTCTGGAATACCAATTGATGCTCAAGGGGCGGCTGCATTACGCCGTCTATCTGCGCACCAATCCCTGGGATCATGCCCCGGGGCAGCTGATATTAGCGGAAGCGGGCGGTCATACGGCCCGTCTTGACGGCAGCCCTTATGGCATTGACGTCATCACGCATCCGTCGCCGCTTCTGGCCACGGTCGGGGAGGGGGCGTGGGCAGCCTTGCGAAGTTCACTGTTTGGTTTGAAAAATGACCAGTAAGCCTATGGGTTTTCTTTGTTTTTTGTATTTTTCCAGGCCTGTTCCAGAGTTTTAATATCCAGTTCGACCGGAATGTGGCCTTGATCCGCTAAGTCCTTTTCAAGGCTGCGAAAACGCCGTTCGAACTTGTCGTTGCCAGCGCGGAGGGCGGATTCGGGATCGATTTTCAGATGCCGGGCCAGATTGACCACGCTGAACAGCAGATCTCCCATTTCCTCGGCCATCGCATCTTGATCGCCGGCGGCTATTTCCGCCTTTAATTCCGCCATTTCCTCGGAAATTTTGCCCCAAACCGGGCTCACTTCGGGCCAATCGAAACCGATCCGCGCCGCGCGCTTCTGTAGTTTTTCGGCCCGCATTAAGGCGGGCAGGGCGGTCGCGACGCCATCAAGGGCCGATAGCGGGCGCCCTGTCTCTGATGCCGATAACGCCCGTTCGGTTGCTTTCTGGTCTTCCCAGGCCAGTGTTTGGGCCGCCGCGCCGTCGATCTCCGTTCCAAGCTCACGGGACGAAAAAATGTGGGGGTGGCGCTTGATCATTTTGTCGCAAATTGACTCCGCCACCGCCTGGAAGTTGAAAGCCTGTTTTTCGTCGGCCATCTGGGCATGAAATACCACCTGCAACAGCAGGTCGCCCAGCTCGTCACGCAGATGGGGCATGTCGTCCTTGGCGATGGCGTCGGCGACCTCGTAAGCTTCCTCGATTGTGTAAGGCGCGATGGAGGCAAAATCCTGTTGCAGGTCCCATGGGCATCCGGTGTCCGGATCGCGCAGGCGGGCCATGATGGCCAGCAATCGTTCCGTGGGGGCGAGTTCATCGAGTTTTTTTGTCATGGTTTTGGAATTATAACGTTCTGGTCATTGTCTGCAATTGGTGTTGCCGGAATCAGCGAATCGGTAGTTGTCCGATTCGGGAAGTAGTGTTTCGTATTATTTGGCTTAACTCTGCCGGATTATAGGTATGACATTGCCCTACATAATGCCAGTTTGTGTCCGTGAAATGGGCGAAAATATGACCGGCTATGTGGCCCTGTAATGCCGCGATTTCGTCGATTTGGGATTCAATTGGTCGTTGTCGTCAATTGACTGGATTTTAACCAATTATCCGATAATGTATATTATGTAAAGAAATAAAAAGGTAATCCATCAGATACGCAATAGATGCTAATCCATTGTTTCAACCCGGAATACTAGGTTCCAAACATTCTTGGTCATGGTGGGCGGTGACGGTTTCGAACCGCCGACCTCCTCGGTGTAAACGAGGCGCTCTACCAGCTGAGCTAACCGCCCCAAAAAGGCCAGAAAACCGACGTTCCAACAACATGGCCCAGCAAGAAGAGAAAGGCAACAGAACACTTAGGAGCCTTTACACCCAATGAATTCCAGGCCGGTTTCAGGCGCCAAAAAACGCCGGAGTATCGCCCCTGTGGACGGCATAAAAAATGTGGCGCCCAAGAACAAATATAGGGTCGTTTTCGATCCTCGAGCCGCCCTACATCCAACAAGAACAAAGATACAACAACAGATCCCATAGGAACAATATATCCTCGTCAAACAAGTTCCTTTTTGCGCCAGGCCTTGATGTAGGTCGCGCAATCGGCATCCTGGCCCAGAACAACGTCCCTGGCCAGGGCAATGCCTATGGAGGGCTCGGTCGCGGCCAGGGCGGCGTTGGGGTCGTTTTGCACCGGGTCCATGATGCCGCTGTCGGCGCCGGCGTCCACGGCCAGGCGCAGGAAGGCCTCGTTGATGAATTTTCGTGCCGGGACACCGAACGAGGCGTTTGAAATACCGCCCGTGATATGGATTTCCGGTCCGAATCGTTGCCGGATCTCGCGAATTGCCTCCAGGCAATGCCGGCCATATTCCGGATCCACGGCCACCGGAAAGACCAGGGGATCGAGATATATGTCATTGACGGCAATGCCCTTTTTTAGGGCCGCCTCGATCATGATGGTGGCGTTCGTGACGCGACCCTCGGCACCGTCGGGCATGGCGCTTTCACCGGCCGCGGTGACGATGACAGCCGCCTTATGTTCCCAGGCCAGATCCAGGGCACCCGGCCGTTCCATGGCGGCGGAATTCAGCATCGGCGGGCCATTACGCCCGTCATAGGCCGCCAAACCGGCGGCAATGACGTCCAGATCGGACGAATCGATGGACAAAGGCCGGGTCGCCATGTCCTGTACCTTGCCGGTCAGCCATTGCATGGCGGCGATCTGTTCGTCTTTTTTCAGGGAAACTTCGTCCACGTTGATGTCCAGAAAATCGGCTCCCGACGCTTCCTGTTGCCGGACAATGGCGCGGATATAATCCAACCCGACCTCCGCCTCGCCGAACATCGCCTGGTGCAGGGCCGCCTTGACATGTTTGACCCGGCCTTCCTGGAAATCCTGGGTCTCCTTGATAACGTCGGGAATCGGCAGAAAAGCCCCCTCGCCGGCCTGATTCACGTAGCTGATGACATCATTGCCATTGTCATCCGTGGTGACTCGCTTGTTCCGGCGCAATAACGCCCGCGTGGTATGCACATTCTCGCCTATGACAATAAATTCACGGTCCATACCGTCGATTTTCATCCACTTTTCCTCTTGAGATCAGCCATTGGCTTGAAAAAACAGGCTTCGACGAAGATATCGAAAAAATTCGCCTCGCTTTCCAATTCCACATGTTCCGCCCGGCGCACCAATTGATCCAGCCCACGCCGGCGGTCCTGGTTCAGCAAGGCCTCACCGGCGCCTTGCAGGGCAGTATTGCCGGCCTTGACCACACGATTTTCTGCAATCGGCGCCAACAGGCCGATTTCGATAGCATTGGTCACATTGACATGGGAGGCGAAACCGCCCGCAAGGGATAAGCAATTAATATCATTCACATTAATGCCAAACCGATCCATCAGAATTCGTTGCCCGGCGGTCGATGCCGCCTTGGCCTGGGCCAGATGGGAGATATCCTGGCCGGAAATGGTAATACCGGGGTCGGACGCAATCACGACTTCGGTATGACGCTGGCCTTTTTCGCGGGCCAGGGCGCCTTTTTCATTCATGCGCCCGGTTCGGCGCAAAACCGCCAAAACATCGATCAGACCGGAACCGCATAATCCGACCGGTGTCGTGCCGCCGATGGTTTGGTAGTGAAAGCCGCTACCATCCGTATCGCTATCTTCGCTGACAGCCTCGATGGCGCCGTCGTAGCTGGCCATGCCGTGGCGCACCAGACCGCCTTCGAATGCCGGTCCGGCGGGGCAGGAGGCAACCATGAGCCGGCCCCGGCCCGCCAAAACGATCTCTGTATTGGTGCCCATGTCCACCAGCATGGTGATTTCTTCGTCGTCGGGGGACAGATCCAGGGCCAGAAGCGAGGCCGCGGCGTCACCGCCCACATGGCTGGCGATCAGGGGTAAACCATGCACCCGGCACTTGGGATGGGCCCGCAGGCCCAGTTTTCGGGCCTCCACGAGCAGTGCCGTGCCCTCACGCTCGCCCGCCAGACAGGCCACTTCGATGGGGGATTTATAGGGCCGCTGGCCGATGGGCTGGACATCGCCCTTGAAGAACATATCCCGCATGGTCGAATTGCCGGCGACAACGATTTCGTAGATTTCCCGCCGTTTGAAGCCAAATTTGTCGCAAAGCACCTCAATCTCCCGGTTCAGGGCATTGACGATGACCTTGTGCAATTCGCCCTTATGGGCCCCGCCGTCGTAGGAAATGCGATGCATGACGTCACTGCCGCCGAAACGCTGCGGGTTTTCAAAGGATGCGACGGCGATGGACTGGCCGGTCTCCAGATCGAACAGGTTCGCCGCCACCGTGGTCGTACCCAAATCAATGGCCAAACCGTATATGTGGCCGCGGTATTTATCGATCACCTCGCCATCGCGCAGGATTTCCTCACCCTCCCGCACAATCGACGGCGACAGCGCGATGGGTTTGTCCACCATGCTTTCCAGTATCCGCGGCGCACGGATCAGCGGCTCGAATATAACCTCAGCGTCCCCATCGATGACGTCAGCCTGACAGGCCAAACGGTAGTTTTCCGACAAAAACGCTTCGAATTCCGTGCGCGGCGACAGGGCCTCGGCGCCCTTGGTGACCGTAACAATACACTCATGGCAATCGCCATAGCGGCCGCAGGACGATGCCAGACGCAGACCCATTTCGTCGGCCCGGTCGAACAAGTTGGTGGTTTCCGCCCGTTTGCCCTCCATCCCGGCGCGGCGGTCCGTGCGGGTGCGGGCTGACTGTTCTTTCACGGCCGCTATTTTCTCCTTGGTCTTGGCGTAACTTTCCGGCCGGGTTTCCCAGGCGCCGCGAAAATCCAGGGTGCCGTCATGGCCGCAAATCGGCTCGGCTCCCCTGTCATGGGGATCTTCGCGATTGGCGCAGCCGAATTTCGCGGTGCAGACATCCTTAGCCGAACGATAGGGGCAACGCCCCTGCCCTTGGATTTTTTCCTGGGCGTTCTCCAGAATATCGCTGAAAATTCCCGAAATCCGGTCCAGGCGCTGTTGGTAGTCTTTTTTTGTCGGGCCAGGCATCTTGATACTCCGTACCCGGCAATGGCCTAGGCCGCGGCGAACAATTCCTTGGCCACGGCAACGCAGCTTAAGGCATCGGCGCCGTAGCCATCGGCGCCCATATCGTCTGAGAATTCCTGTGTGACCGGCGCGCCGCCAACCATGATCAGCACGTCATCGCGAATATCCGCGTCGATAAAGGCTTCGATGGTCCGGCCCATGTTGGGCATGGTGGTGGTCAACAGGGCGGACATACCCAAAACCTTGGCGCCACTGTCCTCGACGGCGTCAATGAAAGTGTCTTCAGCCACGTCCACACCCAAATCGATGACGTCAAAGCCAGAGCCGCGCAGCATCATGATGCAGAGGTTCTTGCCGATATCATGCAAATCGCCCTTCACCGTGCCCATGATCACCGTGCCCTGCTTCTCGACACCCGATGCCGAGAGGATCGGCTCGATATGAGCCATGCCGGCCCGCATGGCCCGCGCGCAGCTCAAGACTTCCGGGACAAAAACGAAATTTTCGCGGAATTTGATGCCCACGATGCCCATGCCGCCGATCAAGCCGTCATCCATGATTTCGATGGCTTCAATGCCCTCTGCCAGCGCCCGGGCCGTCAATTCGTCGACCACATCGTCGTCACCTTCGACAATGGCTGCCGCGATTTCCTGCAATAGAGGCTTGGCGCGGGTGAATAGTTCCACGAAACGCTCGATTTCCTCGGGCCGTTCCAGAAATTCCTCGATCTCGTCGCGAAGAGTCTGGTTTTGAACGTCGGTCAGTTCCGCCATGGTTACGCTACCGTTTCATCAATTGTTTGAAAGACTTAGTGCCGGGCATGCCAATCCTGCACGGCCTCTGGAATGGCCCGCAGGTTGGCGATGGAGGTTTGCAGAGGAATGGCGCATTCGGGCCCGATCATCTGCACCCCGGCATCCAGATTGGCATAGACCTCGGCCTTGACGTCATCTGGGGTCTTGGCGAACAGGGTTTCGGGATTGTTGATATTACCCACCAGGGCGATACGCCCGGCCACCACGTCCATGGATTCATCCGCGCCGTTCTTGGAATCGTAGTGGAACGCCGCCATGCCGGTTTCCGCAATAAAGCCCATGCGATCCACCGTACGGCCGCAAATATGCAGGATCAGGGGGCAGGGAATGGCCTGGGCGAATTCAATATGCAGGTCCTTGAGATAGCGGTGGTAGTACTCGCTGCTGACCAGATCGCCCGTGGCGTGGTCCGGCAGGGTCAGCGCATCGACGCCGGCCTCGATCTGGGCCCGACCGAAATCGATGGTGACTTTTTTCAGTTTTTCCAGGATTTCCTTGGTCGCCGCCGGGTCATCAAGGGATAGCAGCAGGAATTTTTCCACCCCGAAACAATGATAGGCCAGGGACCAGGGGCCCATGGTCTTGCCGATGATGGCGACGTCCGGGCCTAGGTCCTCGCGCAGCAGTTTAATGGCATCCAGCACACATTTGGTATCGGGGTGATCGACCAGGTCGTTGGGCACGTAAATATCGTCGGCATGTTCCCAAATCGGCTCCGCCATGCGCACCGTGGGCCAATTATCCTTGCCCTCCCATTGCATTTTGCAGCCCAGGGCGGAAGATTCCTGAATGATGGAAAATACCGGCATCACGGTGTCAAAACCCAAGATCGTGTGCGCCGTGGCGGCCAACCGCGCCATGGGTTCCGCCTGACGGTTGGCATCGGGAAAGGGCGCATCCACCAGATCCATCAATTCCACCGTCGCCACGGACGTAGGGCAGCAGATCGGCGTGCGGTCCACCGCCTGGCCGTTTAAGGCCGCCAGGACACGTTCACGGCTGGTCATGCTCATATTTCCGGCCTCTCCTATTTCTGGCTGCCGGGCGCCAACAGCACGCCCTTGGCCGCATTCATTTCGAATTCCCGCATGACCGCGCGGACGTTGGGGGCAGATTGCAGCAACAGGCCCACCAAGGCATGGTGATCATGGCCGCAATCAAAGGCCAACCGCTCATCCACATCATCATCAGCCTTAGCATCCGCCAATTTTACCAGCGCATTGCGCAGGGCGGCCAGGCGCCGGCCGGCAACACCATCGGCGGACAAGGCATAAGCCCCCTCACCCAGGACCTCCGCCGATATGGTCAATTCGGATTTCTTGTCCCACATGGACAGCGGCATTTGCTGCGCCGCCGTATCCGGCTTTTCCTTGCAGGCTTGTAGAAACAGCCGCCGAACCGCCACCAGATGTTC
>JABIRL010000042.1 GCA_018667855.1 Rhodospirillaceae bacterium | reverse complement strand
CGCCGCGCTGACAAACTGCGTAGTCATCACACCGATTGCCGGCACCCCAAGCCGCTCCGCCGCCACCGCATCATGCAAACTGCACGATGAGCAACTGCCTCAATCGCCAATGCCGGATATGACCGCGTCCCATTGAGAAATTTCGGCCACGATTGGGGCATCGGCGGGCGCGCTGTAGTTTGATTTAACCCGCACAACAACTTCCGCGACGCCGAATTCCGCGCGCAGCAGTTTGTCGAGGTGCGAAAAATACCCAACCGTGCCTTCCTTGCCGTTGGAAATGAAGCCGACGGTCTTGCCCTGCAGCGATGTCAGGCGGGGGGCGGGCTTGCCCAACGCCGCCGCGATTTCGCTGCTTGGGTCCAACACATGTAACGTCATGGCAAATGTCTTTCCTTCACTATCGAACTATATTTTTGGCGGCTCGCAATCCAGGCAGGCGCCGATGGCCATGGTGACCGCGTGGCTTTTATGGCCCAGCCAGGGCGGGATAACGGCGCCGAAACCGCCCGCCGGACCGCCCGCCGCGATGACCAGCAATTGTTCGGGACTTTCCATGGCCGGATAGACCGTATCGCCCCGGTCCCGCACCACCGAGCCCTTGCCCACATCGGCCCATTCGCGGCGATGAATGCGGGCGCGTTCAAAGATGAACTCCGAAATATCAGCCTTGCTCCAACCGGCGGTCTGCAAATGTTCACGCAGCTGTTTTGGCACGATGATGGCGTAATTGCCGGGCCAGATGGAATAATGGCGCATGTTGGCGCGAATTTCGGCGGCGAACGTCTCCAATATCTCTTTCGGCTCCGTCGTCCATTCGTTCATGATTTGACGGGGCGCGCCGGCGGCCATGACGGTAACGGCAGAGAATTCCTTGGGGATATCGTTCTGCTCCGCCAGGCTCAACCAACTGCTGTCGTCCTCGTCCTCGGCCAGGCAGTAACTGATCTTGCCCGGATGCCCGATGGTGGAGCGGTCAATACCGCCGGGCCGTACGTCCAGCACGTTGATCAGGATCAGGCGCAGGGCCCTGCCGATCACCATGGTCGCCCGGTCGCTGCCGCCCAATACATTGAAAGTCGGATCGGCGGATAGTTCCTGCCGGATGGGGCCGTTCAGGACCAGCATGACGGCACAGCCGCCCGTGCTTGCCGTCGCCCCATGCAACAGAAATTCCTGCTGCAACATGGCAGTCACAGCCGCAATGACGACGGGGAAATGCATGGGCAGACAACCGGCCATGACCGCGTTGATGGCCAATTTTTCCACTGTAATGGGGCGTTCGCGCACGGGCTCCACCGCGATCAACTGATCGGGGGGCATCATGGCCCATTCCAGGCAGGCCTCCACCGCCGCCGCCGTCGGCGGGACAATCGGCAGGCCGTCGGTCCAGCCCTGGCTGTGATAAAGCTCCTGGACAGCGTTGAAGTCCTCGGCCTCATGAACTTTCGATGCGAGTTGCACGGGTTAATCCTTGCGCGATGAATTGTTCGGAATGACTGTATCAGACGCAGTTGCGAATGAGGAGGGCCTGCGCCCTACATCATGACCTGGCCATCGTCCACCGGTATCAAGGTTCCGGTCATGTAATCCGAACGGGATGAGGCAAGCAGAAGCAGCAGGCCGTCCATGACATCCGGTTTGCCGATGCGCCGCCGCGGCATGGCGGCAATCATGCCCTGCCCGGCCGGTGTTTTCCAGTGATCCACATTCATTTCGGTTTCGATATATCCAGGACAAATGGCGTTGACCTGAATGTCGTGACGAGCCCACTCCAGGGCCAATTGCTTGGTCATGTGCCCGATCGCCGCCTTGGACATGCCGTAGAGGGTCAACTTACCGGTCACCCGCATCGCCATCATGGAGGAAATATTGATGATCTTGCCGCCCGTGCCTCGCTTGATCATTTCCCGCCCGATGGCTTGGGCCAGCAAAAATGGGCCCTTAACATTGGTTTCGTGGATAAAATCGTAATCTTCAAGGGTGAAATCCTCGGGCCGTTTACTGACGGCGACGCCGGCGTTGTTGACCAGAATATCAATCGTCCCAAGCGCCCCGGCGGCGTCCCCAGCGACCTGTGCGACGGAATCAGGATCGCGCACATCTAGGGCAAAAGGCGCCGCCTGCCCGCCTGAAGCGCGGATTTCCGCCGCCAGGGCTTCCAATCGGTCAACCCGGCGGGCCGTCACGGCTACTTTCGCACCCGCACTTGCCAGCGCGACGGCCGCCCTGTGCCCCAAGCCCGACGAAGCCCCGGTCACCAAGGCAACCTTGCCCGTAAGGTCATCGCAATTACCGGCCATTTTCCATCCTCACTGCAATACAAACTAAACCCAAATTGACCCGAAACCATGGCCATTACAATCGACGAAGCAAGGTGCATTTGATGGCAGATGTAAACAGCTTATTAACCGTGTCGCACTATTGTACATCGACCTAGGGGAGATACTGCTTATGCATGCGAACGCGCGGGTTCTGCTATTTAGCGACCAAAATGATTCTGGTGATCTGGCCGGCAAGTTGGAACAACGCGGCTATCAGCCGTTGCCAGCCAATTCCCGTGAAGATGCCCTGCGCATCGTCACTGGCCGTTTTCCGGATATTGCCATCGTCAATGCGGCGACAAACGGCGAAGGGGCAAGGTTTCGCCAGGATTTAAGTCAATTGAGCCCCGACAGCAGCATTCCGACCATTGTTATTGGCTTTGCGGATGACAACTCCGACGACAACCTGCAGGTGGAGTACCTGCCCACGGCTTTCCGCGATTCGGAATTGTTTTCCCGCCTCAAAACATTGGCCCGCCTGGTGACCATGCAAGGGGAATTGGCGCTTCGCTCGGAGACATCACAACTTTATGGGCTTGAAGCACCGATCCAGGCAGAGCCGCCCGTCGATATCGGTGACGCCCGAATCCTGGTTATCGCCACCGATGAGAACCGGCAACTTGAAATCAGAAAAATGATTGCGGATGTCGCAACGACCGATGGGACAAATAATTATTATGAAGGGATGGAGCGTCTGCTGCAGCATCCCTTTGACGCCGTAATCGTCGTCGGCGGTACTGAAGACGAGGAATTACTTGAATTTTGCCGGCGGGTCAGAAACCACACCAATTTATTCAATATGCCTCTGCTGATCCTAAGTGACAGCGACGAGGTTTCCAACCAGGACAAGATTTACGAGGCTGGTGCTTCTGAAATTTTGGAAAAGGATGCCAGACCGTCTCGAGTCTTGCCGCGGCTGCATCATCTGGTTCGCCAGCAACGCTATCGCCAGACCATGCAAGAGGTCTACCGCGAGGGTCGGCATTATGCGGCCACGGATTCACTTACCGGATTGTTCGGCCACGGCTATCTGTTTACGCATTTACAAAAACAGGTCCGGGAATGTCGCAGTCGGGAAAAACATTTGACGGTAGGCTTCTTTGACATCGCGGATATGGCTGGATTTAACGAACAATATGGCTACGTCGCCGGCGACCGGTTGTTGCGCCAGATTGGCGGCGCCATAGGCGGTTTCGTTCGGGCCGAGGATCTGCCGGCCCGGGTTGGCGGCGATAAATTTTGTATCGTTCTGCCCGATACCGATCTGGCTTCCGCCGCTCCCGTTCTGCACCGCATTGCCAGCGTCATCAATATGACGGAATTCGCGATCACGGATATCACGGAGCCCGTCAAAGTACGCCTGCAAACAGGTTGCGCCATGTTACAGGACGATGACAGCGCGGAAAGCCTGGTCGCCAGGGCGCGATCCGACAGCATGAGCGGTTGATACCGATAAATTGCGAAGGGCCTTAACGTCGGGCCCAAGGATGCGTATCATGGGTGGATGATTCATGTGGATATCATCTCCGATACGGTGTGCCCATGGTGCTACATCGGAAAGCGGCGGTTCGAACAGGCGGTTGCCCTGCGCCCCGGCTATGACTTCCAGGTCAGCTGGCGGCCATTTCAGCTCAATCCCGATATCCCCGCCGCCGGCCTGCCGCGGAAGGATTTTTTGAGCGACAAGTTCGGCGGCCCCGATCGTGCGGATCGGATTTATGAAGCGGTCAGTGCGGCCGGCGCGGAAGTCGGCCTGGATTTCAACTTCCGCAATATTCCCCACCAACCGAACACGTTCGATTCACATCGCTTGGTCCGTTGGTCGGAAACAGCGGGTGTGCAGGACGCGGTGGTGGAAAAACTGTTCCTGAGCTACTTCATCGACGAAGTGGATGTGGGCGATCAGGAGGCCCTGGCCGTTGTCGCCGATGGCTGCGGCATGGACGGGAACCTGGTGCGCGAGCTTTTCCAACGGGACGCCGACCGCGATCTGGTAATGGCGGAAGAGGGCGTGGCCCGACGCATGGGCATCAACGGCGTGCCTTGCTTTGTCGTGGATCACAAATACGCCATTTCAGGCGCCCAGGATCCATCCGTACTGACGCACGTGTTTGACTTAGCCATGCAGGATAAGGAAAAGCTCGCGGGCAAGACCGGTGCTGACAATCCTCAGGAGACAGCGGACGTGGATTGAGCCAGCTTGGCCAAATGGCGCACCAGATAATCGACGCCTTTCAGACGCCTCTCCGCCTCGTCCCATTGTCTTTGGAAGACCAGTTTGTGATCCGGACGCAGTTTGGCGCTGCCTTTGTTGTCATTGATGAATTCAACCAGACCGGCCGGGTTGGCGAATGTGTCATTTCGGAAGACCACGCTGGCCCCGCCTGGCCCCGCATCTATCTTGGCCACGTTGGCCGCGCGGCACAGGCGCTTGATGCCGATGATGGCCAGCAGATTTTCGACTTCCTCCGGCAGGGCGCCGAAACGGTCGATCAATTCGGCGGCGAAGGCGTCGATTTCGCCCTCATCCTGCAAATGCGCCAGGCGCCGATATAATCCGAGGCGAACACTCAGATCGGCGACATAGTGATCGGGGATCATCACGGCGGTGCCCAGGTTGATCTGCGGCGACCAGTCCTGCTCGCCCGTATTCAGGCCGCCCGCGGCACCGCTGCGCGCCGTCGCCAGGGCTTCCTCCAGCATCTGATTATAAAGCTCGAAACCCACTTCGCGGATGTGGCCTGACTGCTCCTCTCCAAGTAGATTGCCCGCCCCGCGCAGATCCAGATCATGGCTGGCCAGGCTGAACCCGGCACCCAGGGTATCAAGCGACTGCAATACCTTCAGCCGCTTATCCGCCGCCTCCGTCGGCAGGCGCTTGGGCGGCAGGGTGAAATAGGCATAGGCACGGATTTTCGAGCGGCCGATACGGCCCCGCAATTGGTACAGCTGGCTCAGGCCGAAGCGGTCGGCGCGATGCACGATCAAGGTGTTGGCGGTGGGGATATCCAGACCGGATTCGATGATGGTGGTGGACAATAAAACATCATAGGCGCCGTCATAAAAGGCGCTCATGACATCTTCAAGTTGACGCGGCGCCATGCGGCCATGGGCCGTGGCGAACTTCACTTCCGGCACCCGCTCGGTCAGGAAACGCTCCACATCCGGCAAATCCAGAATACGGGGACAGACGTAAAAACTCTGCCCGCCCCGGTGATGCTCCCGCAACAGTGCCTCCCGGGTGACCACGGGATCGAACGGCATGACGAAGGTCCGCACCGCCAGACGGTCCACTGGGGGCGTCGCGATCAGGCTTAGCTCCTTCACGCCGGAAAACGCCATTTGCAAGGTGCGGGGGATCGGGGTGGCCGTCAGGGTCAGTACATGGACATCGCTACGCAGTTGTTTCAGGCGCTCCTTGTGGGCGACGCCAAAATGCTGTTCCTCGTCAATCACCAGAAGCGTGAGATTGCGGAACGCGATTTTCTTGCCCAGCAAGGCATGGGTGCCAATGACAATATCGATCTGGCCGTCGGTCAGTCCTTCGCGGGTGGCGGCGGCCTCCGCCGTGCCCACCAGTCGCGATAGTTGGCGAACCTTGACGGGCAGACCGGCGAAACGTTCCTTGAAGGTCTGAAAATGCTGCCGGCACAACAGCGTGGTCGGGGCGACGATGGCCACCTGGCCGCCGGTCATGACGGCGGCGAAGGCGCCGCGCAGGGCGACCTCGGTCTTGCCGAAACCCACATCGCCACAGACCAGACGGTCCATGGGCGTGCCTTTTTGCAGGTCGTTGAAGATGTCCTCAATGGCGCCCATCTGGTCTTCCGTCTCGTCATAGGGGAAACGGGCGCAGAATTCCTCGTACAGGCCATCGGGTTTTTCAATCGTTGGCGCGCTGCGTAATACACGCTCGGCGGCGACCTTGATCAATTGATCCGCCATGTCCCGGATATGCTGTTTCAGCTTGGCCTTGCGCGCCTGCCAGGCGGCCCCGCCCAAACGATCCAGATTGACGCCGGCATCTTCCGAGCCGTAGCGCGACAGCAATTCGATATTCACCGCCGGCAGGAACAGTTTGGCATTGCCATCATAATGGATTTCCAGGCAATCGTGGGGCGCGCCGCCGACCTCGATCGTTTGCAGACCCACATAACGGCCGATGCCGTGTTCCACATGCACCACCAGATCGCCATCGGCCAGCTGGCTCTGCTCGGTAATGAAATCTTCCGCCCGCTTGCCCCGCCGGCGCCGGGCCAGACGGTCACCCAGCACATCCTGTTCCGAGATAATCGCCAGATCGGCGGTTTCCACGCCCTGCTCGAAACCCAGCACCACCATCGCGGGCACACCCGCCGGCAGGGCCATGACGGCGGGCCAATGGTCCACCTGGCGGACATCATCGATGCCGTGATCATCCAGCAACAATGCCATGCGTTCGGCCGAACCTCGGCTAAAGGCAGCGAAGACCACGCGGCGGTCCGCATTGCGTTGGGCCGCAACATGGTCGCGCACCGCATCAAAGACGTTGATATCCGCCTGGGCCCGCTCGGCCGCGAAATTACGGCCCTGGCGGCCTGCGAATTCGATGGTTTGAGCGCTTTCCGGTGCCGCGAAAGGCGTGAACATGCCGCCCGGTCGCCCGGTCAGACCACTGTCCCACGTCTTGGCGTCCAGAAACATGGTTTCGGTCGGAACCGGTTTGTATTGGGGTGCGCCATCGTAGGGATTTTTCTGCGCCTCCACCCGCGCTTCGTAATAGTCCTCAATCTGCTCCAGACGTTCATCACGCACCACCACGCTTTGATGATCCAGGGTGATCACGCCCTCGTCCACGTAGTCGAACAAGGTTTCCAGACCGTCGTGAAACAGGGGCAGCCAATGTTCCATGCCGGCATGGCGGCTGCCTTCGCGGATCGCGGCATATAAAGGATCGTCGTCGGTCACCGCGCCAAACAGGTCGCGGTAGCCCTGGCGGAAACGGGCTGTGGTCTCCTCGGTCAACTGCACTTCCGAGACCGGCACCAGATCCACGGTCTTGCCCTCGCCGATGGTGATCTGGGTCAGGGGATCGAACAGGCGCACACTTTCCAAAGTATCGCCGAAAAAATCCAGGCGTACGGGGGTTTCCACGCCGGCGGGGAAAATATCGACAATGCCGCCCCGGGTGGCGAATTCGCCAGGCTCCATAACCGTGCCCGTGCGGCTGTAGCCGTTGCGAACCAGGAATTGCAGCAGTCCCTCAATCTCGATCACGGCGCCCAGGCCAGCCTGAAAAACCGCGCCCTCGATTGAGCTGCGCGGCGGCAGGCGCTGCAGGGTGGCGTTCACCGTCGTAAGCAGGACCGATGGCGCCTTGGGTGGCGCTTGCCCCACCAAACGGGCCAGGGTGTTCATGCGAGTGGCGCAAATTTCGGGGTTGGGCGAAACCCGGTCGTAGGGCAGGCTGTCCCAGGCCGGCAGCTTCAGGATATGGGTGCCCGGCGCGAAAAACGAAATCCCCTCCGCCAGGGATGCCATGCGCCCCTCGTCCCGGGCGATATGCACCAGCCAGCCCGGCGCCCCCTGGGCCAGTTCCGCCAGACACAACGCGTCCAGCCCTTCCGGTACGCCGGTCAGCTCCAATCGAGAGTTAGTTGATATTATTTTTTCTTTATAATTCAAAATATTAAGGCGTTATTTTAAAGTTTAAGATCATCTTCATAATGTGATGGTCATGTTCCACCGGCACGGCCTCCCGGCCAGCCAGCCAGGCATAGATATCGTGCTCGTTTTCGTTGATGATGGCCTCGTAACGGTCCAGATCCTCCACCGACATATCGGGCAGATAGCGCTCGGCAAATTGACCTAGAACCAGGTCCAGCTCCTTGGTCCCGCGATGCCAGCTGTGATAGCGCAGGCGCTTGCGGCGGATTTCCAGATCCTCGCCTACTTCGTCGGTCATGAGCCTTCCCCCTTTCGGCCCCAGCATATAACGTACCCGTCATCATGAGGCCAGAAATCCTGTTCCCCATCTTCAAACCGGTGACAGCGCTGAAGGGCGTGGGCCCGCGCCTGGGCCAGTTGATCGAGCGGCTGGCGGGGAAATATCTGGTGGATCTGTGCTGGCATCTGCCCACGGGCCTGATCGATCGCCGCTTTCGCCCCACGGTGGCCGCCGCCCCGGACGGCGCCGTGGCCACCCTGACCGTCACCGTGGACGAACATCACCCATCGCCCAACCGCCGCCTGCCCTACAAGGTGCTGTGCAGCGACGACACCGGCACCGTCAGCTTGGTGTTCTTCAATGCCAAGGAGGATTATCTGAACCAGATCCTGCCCCTGGGCCAGGAGCGTGTGGTGTCCGGCCAGATCGGCCATTACGGCGCGGAAATTCAGATGCCCCATCCGGACCATATCGTGGCCCCGGACAAACTGGACGAATTACCCAGTGTCGAGGCCACATACCCCCTGACCACGGGCCTGACGGCGAAGCCCCTGCACCGGGCCGTTCGGGGCGCTCTGGAGCAGACGCCGGAGCTGTCGGAATGGCAGGATCGGGCCTGGCTGGCGAAACAGAAGTGGCCGTCCTGGCGGGAAGCCCTGTTCGCAGCCCATGAACCGGAATCCCAGGCCGCATTGGAAGCGGATGATCCGAACCGCCGGCGCCTGGCATATGACGAATTGCTGGCCAATCAGCTTGCCCTGGCCATGATCCGCAACGCCGCCCGCAAACGTGCGGGGCGGGCAATTTCGGGCGATGGACGCTTGCGGAATGTCCTGTCCGCCGCCCTGCCCTATGAATTGACCGAGGGGCAGGGGTCGGTCTTGCACGAAATTCAGGCCGATAT
>JABIRL010000079.1 GCA_018667855.1 Rhodospirillaceae bacterium | reverse complement strand
GCCTGGTCTATCGGCCGGAACAGCGGCGGATTCTGATGGTCATTTCCGATGGCGCGCCGGTGGACGATTCCACACTGTCGGTCAACGCCGGCAATTACCTCGAGAAGCATCTCCGCGCCGCGATTGACTGGATCGAGAACCAGTCGCCAGTGGAATTGATCGCCATCGGTATCGGACATGACGTCACCCGGTATTATCAGCGAGCCGTCACAATCGTTGATGCGGAACAGCTGGGTGGAGCTATGATGGACAAACTGGCCGAATTGTTCGAAGAAGAAACTGAACGCGGTGGAACATCATCACGTCGGGTTGCCTGATCCCGCCTTGGGATGTCCGCCCGGCTAATATATCTCACCCTAGTCGCCACCCTGTTGGGCGCGGCCTTATCGGGCTGCGGCTTGCCGGGGACGCCAAGCTTTTCGACCACAAAGACGGGTCCCCTGGAAATTGACGCTGCGCAGGTTCAGCTCAATCCGGAAAATGCCAAACAAATAAGAGCCGGCGTGCTGGAATACCGCGGTGGGCTGGAATTGAGCAGCGATATGGGCAATTTTGGCGGCCTGTCGGGACTAAGCCTCTCGCCGAACGGCGATATATTAGTCGCCGTGACCGACCAAGGCGATATCCTGCGGGCGACGTTGTTGCATGATAAGAAAGGTCGTCTTGAGGGCCTGAGCGACGTCCAACTCCACCGCCTGCGCGGCATTGACGGCAAACATCTCAGCCAGCGCCCCGACAAACGGGATCAGGATTCCGAGGCTATCGCGCGCCTAGAGGACGGTAGCTATCTGATCAGTTTCGAAATTCGCCATCGCGTGCTGCGGTATGAGGATCTGCGGGCCAAGCCCGTTCTGTTCGCGACGCCTCCCGGCATCGAAAAGGCCCCCCGCAACGGCGGCATGGAAGCCATGACGGCTCTGCCAGATGGGCGGATCCTAATCTTGAGCGAAAAGCTCCGCACCAAGGGGAAAAAAAGCGGTGACTATATCGGCTGGCTGCTGGGCCCCGACGGCAAGAGCCTGGGGCGGATCTACTGGCCGGCTTTTGGCATCTATCGCCCCACCGACCTGGCGGCTCTGCCCAATGGTGATGTTCTGTTGTTGCAACGGCGCTATACCGTCGCGGGCGGGCTTGGCATCCGGCTGTCACAAATCCCGGCGACGCAATTAAAACCGGACACACGTATGTTGGAGGTGGAATTGGCCCGGATGGCACCGCCCCTATCCGTGGACAATTTCGAGGGCCTGGCTGCTTTTCCCCACCCGGCGGAAGGCTGGATCGTTTATTTGCTTTCCGACGACAATTTTAACCCACTGCAACAGAACCTGTTGCTGCAATTCTATCTGCCGGAAAATTAGACAACTGATATGGTTTAAGCTGCGGCTTCCGTTGCCGCCTTGACGACGGCGCGTTTGAGGCGGCGGGCCTTCAGCGAAAGCTGGCTGTCCTTGGCATCTGACAGGAAGGCATCAAGGCCTCCCTTTTTCTCCACCGTGCGCAAGGCACTGACGCAGACCTTCAAGCGAATCGATCGGCCCAGGGTTTCTGATTGCAAGGCCATTTCCTGCACATTCGGCAGGAACCGCCGCCGTGTCTTATTGTGGGCATGAGAGACATTATTGCCCGTCAAAACACCTTTACCGGTAAGTTCGCATCGCCGCGCCATGACTTGATCTTTCCATTCGTTCCAACGGCGGAAATGCCGACGGAGCGGCGTTTTTTAGGCAAACCCGCCACCAACGTCAAGTGCAATGGTGCGATTGACGCAGAAATAATGGGTCATCGTTTGATTATTGTTTTCGAGCAAGGAAAGTAGCGAGGATGTCACGCGCCGCCGCCGACGGCGTGATCTCGCCTTTCCCGACCTGATCTTCCCGTAAGGCGATTAAAGGCGCCAGATCGGAATCGTTTTGCAACGCCGCGATCAGGTCGTCCTGAATTTCTTCCCACAACCAACGCCGGGCCTGGGCGGGGCGGGCCGAAGAAACATTGTTTTGCGCCGTCAACTTGGCATTAAAATCCTCCACCGCCCGCCAGATCTCCGCCAGTCCCGTGCCTTCCTGTGCCGAGACAAGGCGCACCTCCACCTGCCACCAGGGCATCCGGGGCCGCATCAGATTAAGGGCATTACGGTAATCCGCCGCCGCGTTTTTGGCGGCGGCAGCCAGGGCGCCATCCGCCTTGTTGACCACCAGCAGATCGGCCAATTCCATGATGCCGCGCTTGATACCCTGTAATTCATCGCCGCCGCCAGGCGCCACCAGCAGCAGGAACATGTCCACCATGTCAGCGACCGCATATTCCGATTGCCCAACGCCCACGGTTTCGACAATGGTGACGTCGTATCCGGCTGCTTCCACCAATGCCATGGCCTCGCGCGTACGCCGGGCAACGCCGCCCAGGGAGCGGCCCGCCGGTGTTGGCCGGATGAAGGCGTTCGGGTCCCTGGACAGCGCCTCCATGCGGGTCTTATCGCCCAGGATCGATCCCCCCGTTCGAGAGGATGATGGATCGACCGCCAGCACCGCGACACGGTGGCCTTGTGTGGTCAGCAGGCCGCCGAATGCCTCGATAAAAGTGGACTTGCCCACACCCGGCGCGCCGGTGATGCCAATACGGATCGAAGGCGCGGCGGGCACCGGCAGGGCCGCCAGCAACGCCTCCGCCTGCATTCGATGGCGGGGCAGGGTCGATTCCACCAAGGTGATGGCCCGGGCCAGGGCACGACGGTCCCGGGCGTCAAGCGCCGCGGCCATGGCGGCTATATCAACATCCTTGCTCATGTGGCGGGCACCATAGCGAAGGCGGCCAGCGCCGCCAAGGAGTCCTCAACCAGGGAGTCATCAACCAAGGGGTCCTCAACCAAAACGAAACAGTCCCCGCAGGCGTTGCCCATTGCGCCGCATGGCCACGGCCGGTTCGGCGCACAGCAACAATTCGCGCCGGGCCCGGGCCAGCATTGATAAATCGTCGGGAAACAGCGCCACATAATCATCGAAGGCGCGTTCGAATTCTGCTCCTCCGACATCCCGCAAGGTCACCGGGACGGACCGCACATCGGCGCCAAGGCGATCCAGCATAGTCAGAAAAGCCCGCACCGGTTTGCGTACGCGGCCGCGGCGCAGCCGTTCTTCGAACTCCGCCCAGTCAACCTGATCGCCCTGCTGTTGCAACAAAAGAGCCGCGTCGATGATTGACTTCGCGGTCGAGGGACCGAACAGATCCCGTGCCGCATGGGTGGCGCACAGCAACAGCATGTGGGTCGTACTGGGCACCCAGATCGTGCCGGCCCCCGTATCCATCGACCGGGCGGCGGCGAACACCTCCGCCGTGGACAGGCCCAAATGCAAAGGCCAGGCATCCGGCTGGGTGTGAAGATCCACATTCGAAGCCCCTTCGGAATCGGTCAAGGGCAACATTGAAGCATCGGAAATGTGCCCCCATGGCGAACGTGCCTCGGCGGGATGAAACTCAAGGCCGGCGGCTTGGAAGTGCGCCACCAACCGGTCGCGGTCCGCCGCCGACACCAACAAATCCGCATCCGACATAGTCCGCAGGTCGGCTTCGTCATAATATAGATGTGCCGTCGCCAGCCCCTTCAGGCAGATAACGCGAATACCGCCCTCGTCGGCATGCCGGACCCAGCGCAGGCCGTCGGCGCGGCGAAACTTGTTGAATAGTCGGCTTTGCACCACGTCGCCTGTGGCAACGCCGGAAGCAAGATCGGGTAATAAGTGAACCGTTAGTGGCAAGCCGATCAAATCAGCCAAGGGCGCCAGAATATCAGACGAAATTTCGGAGTTATCGCCGTGGCGGCCGGCCAGGGACCCAGCCAATAACAGGGGCCACGGTCCGGCCTGCCTCATGGTACAAATTGGGAAATCGCCGGGGGGGATGTGCCAATATGGAACAAAACGACTCCGGCTCGGTTGCCAACAGCCGCTGATTGTTGACGGTTTCTTAACGACTTGGCCGAAAACTGCTTCGTTGGCATTGAATTTGCATAATCTGTATATTGTAAAAGCTAATATGCCCGGATAGCCGACCATTGACGATCACGGTCGAAATGATCATATATAAATGGTGGGCGCGGACGCAAGAATTTGGATTTTGTGGCAAGGCCAAGTGTATTGGCCCGACACGTCTATGGGAGTCTGAAATGAAGCAGTCTCTGTTTCGCGGATTACACCTCTCCGGTTCGTTTGTACTTGCCTTGGCAATGGGGGGCGCCGTGACGCTTGGCGCCAACCAAGTCATGGCGGCGGCGGAAATAACAAAAAAGCAGGCGCTTGATGGCGCCATTGACGGCACCGAGGAAGGGCTGGCTAATCTGCGTAGTTATCTGGCGCAATCCAGCGGCCGCTCCGCCAGTATGGAGGAGCGCGCATCGGACCTGATCAAATCGCTGTCGAAGACGGATATCGCCACGGACGCCGGCGCCTTGCAGGACGCGATCGTTTCCATATCCGATGCCTCCCGCTCGGGCCTGTTCGCGACGCCGATCGCCAAGGTCAAGGTGCACCAGAATTTCCGCCTGTCGGAACGCTCCATCGGCTTTGACTTCGGCCCACCCGATTCGACCGTCATGCCACATTTCCAGCACGTCACCGCAAAGGACAAGCGTCTGACGGGCGGCAAACGGCGGGCCTTGCGGCGGCCTTCCAATGACGAACTGATGGCTGACGGCATCGCCAATATAGAGCAGTTCAAGACGGATATGCCGAACGGCAAATACCGCGTTGTGCTGCTGACCGATAATCTGGGCATCGGCAACAAGTATGATCATCCCCTGGGCAAGAATATCAAGGTCAACGGTCAGAGTGTCGGGATCGCGCAGAACAAGCCGAAAAGCTGGCTGACGACCGGAACCCTGTCTGGCGACCAAGTACAAATCGGCGAAGGCAATGGTCCTGATCAGGGATTGGGGAAAAAGCGCCGTGACGCCACCAGGGGTGTTGGCGCGGATGCCGCTGCCCCCGCAGCCCCCGCCAAAATAGCGGTGGGCCGTACGGACAAGGTTGTCGCGATGGTCCAAGGCATCCTGCCGTCGGAGACGCGGACCCTGGTTCTCAAGGACGCGGTTTACAGCAATGAAAAGATCCGAACCGGCCCGAACAGCGCGACCCGCCTGATTTTCCAAGACAACACCGTAATGTCCGTTGGCGCCAATTCCGCCGTGACACTGGACAAGTTCGTCTTCGACACTACGGGCGGCGCATCGCAAGTCTCTTTGACGGTGACCAAGGGAGTCATGCGGTTTGTCACCGGCAATCTGTCGAAGGACAGTTATTCCATTCGCACGCCGACGGCGACCATCGGTATCCGCGGCACCATATTGGAGGTATCCGTCGACAAGGACGGCGGCACCACCACGCGCGTTACCCATGGCGCGGTAGATGTACGATCCCGCGGCCGGACCGTCAGGGTGAAGGCCGGCTTTACATC